>JBHHVB010000006.1:0-76857 GCA_046754065.1 Gammaproteobacteria bacterium | reverse complement strand
TACGAGGCCATCATGGATATCATCCATGATATTCAAATTGGTTCCATACCAATTGGTCACGCAACCCATAGAATTGTCTATGGGTTTTGCTCCAAAGCGGCGTTTAAATTGTCTGGCCTTAGGCATCATCCGGGATCCTTGGTGAAAAATTCGGGCTGATATGATTTCTTTTCTCTCATTGGCACATTCATTCACATAATCCAGGTTCCGTGAATCACCTGCATTCGTCGTCGGAATCAGTCGATGCTATTATTGAGATCTTTAGCGATAAATACGTACGGTAAAATAGTGATTCAACTATTAGTCTTGATGTGGATTGGTGTCTTGTTGATCGCCGGGTGTGGCGTCGACCGGGATGAGATAATTGAGTCGCAAGGTCTAAGTGAAAATCTTGGTGACGAAGTCAAAATTCCAGCGGGTCCATTCATTATGGGAAGCGAAAAGGAAGATAAAGAGGGTATCCAGCAGAAATACGGGTTTACCCAACCATTATTTGTCAATGAGAGACCTGAGCATCGCTTATCCATAGCGGGTTACCTGATAGACAAGTTTGAGGTTACCAATGCCCAATACAAAACCTTTGTGCTGGAAACAGGCCGACAGGAGCCCAATGAATGGGTGCAAAATGCCTATAATGTCGTTGACGAGAAGTTGCAAACAGCGCATGTCGAAAATCTTCGATGGATTGCGAGTGATTATTTTAAGCTGGATCTTGATACCAGCAAACTGGGAAAGTCCCGGTTGCTGGAAGAAATGTTCAAATTGCAGCGCATCCGGGATTCATTGCCCGTGACCGGTGTGAGCTGGTATGACGCAAAAGCATACTGCGAATGGGTGGGTAAACGACTGCCCACGGAGGCCGAATGGGAAAAAGCAGCACGTGGTCCTGATGGGCTGGAATTCCCCTGGGGAAATCACTGGCAGGCAGGGAAGGCAAATAGCGGTGAATCAGTTGAGAGCGATTATGATATACCAGTTGCACCGGTAGGAAGCTTTAGTGAAGATACATCGATTTATGGCGTATATGATCTGGGTGGCAATGTTTCCGAGTGGGTCAATGACTGGTATCGTCCTTATGACGGTTCGAACCTCCAAAGCAGCGATTTTGGATACAAGCATAAAGTGATTAAAGGCGGAGGTGCTGGCGTTGGTCACTATGAGTTGAGCATTTTTTTCCGGGCAGCCCGGCGAGCGCATACGCTACCGACGACCAGGAGTACCGATGTGGGCTTTCGTTGTGCCCGAAATCTGCATGATCAATCACCGGGTGTGAACTAGCTCAAGCTGAATACCTGTGTTACGGTGATACAAACCCTTCTGGTACAGCTGAACCATCACCAAAGAAAAACTTCTCCATCTCACCTTCAAGAAATTCACGGGCCCTGGGTTCGATTGGGACTAACCGGTGCTCATTGATTAACATGGTTTGGTGGCGCAACCACATTTGCCATGCCTCTTTTGAAACATTTTCAAAGATCTTTTTTCCCAGTTCACCCGGGTAAGGTGCAAAGTCCAGACCTTCAATTTCTTGATTTAATTTTACGCAATGCACCATACGTGTCATTGGTTATCTCCTTAAAAAAATACTGTTTAAGCAGTTTGGCCGTGGGTGTTGCCAAGCCAATCGCATAATTCTTCGTTGCATTGTACCAAAGGTGCTGTGAATCATCCATGACACAACTGGTGTCACCAGAAATCCGTGCAAGCACAGGTGTAATATCCAGGTGGTAATGGGTAAAGGAGTGGCGCCATCCGGGGTGAATCTCATAGTCGCCTATTTTTATATGAAGCGTGTTTCTGCACCAGTCTTTTAGTGTATTTTGTTCCGAACATTCAGGTAATGCCCATAACCCTCCCCATATACCAGTAGGTGGTCTTTTGATAACAAGCACAGCATTATCCCTGTTGACCAGCATTAACATAATTGTTTTGCGTGTTGGCAGTTTTTTCTTCGGTTTCGAGGCCGGATACTGAGTAACGGTGTCATTCTTATATGCCGTGCAGTCAGTGTTGACTGGACACTGCTGGCAGAGCGGGCTGCTACGGGTACATAGGGTTGCACCGAGATCCATAATGGCCTGCGTATACCGTGCAGTATTCTTCTTTGGTGTATGTTTTTCAGCGAGAGACCATAATGTTTTTAGTACATTACGCTGGCCCGGCCAGCCTTCGATAGCATGGAATCGTGTGAGCACTCGCTTCACATTACCATCCAGTATGGCCTGGCACTGATGATGGGCCAATGAAAGAATCGCTGCTGCAGTTGATCTTCCAAGGCCCGGCAGTTTCTGTAATTGATCAATGTCAACAGGGAGCTCGCCGTCATGTTCTTTGATGACCAATTGTGCAGTGCGATGAACATTGCGCCCTCTGGCATAGTAGCCCAAACCGGCCCACAAATTTAATACGTCATCCATGGACGCGCTCGCCAAACTGCGATAATCTGGAAATCGCTGCATAAAACGTTCATAGTAAGGAATGACGGTGGCCACTTGGGTTTGCTGTAACATAATTTCAGAAATCCAGACCCGATAAGGTGTGGGGTTTTTCTGCCAGGGCAGGTTTTTACGCCCGTGCAATTGATGCCAGTCAAGTAGTTTTTGGCTGAACCACGCGTAGTTGATAGGTTCTTGCGCTGTCATTGATAAATTGTATCGCTAAAACCTGAAAAGCTTGTTTAGTTGCTTGTCCAATTCATTTTTCAGTTTTTTCTTGATCTTTTCCTCGGGAGAAACTGCGGCATCTTCCTTTACCGAAGACGGCGCATTTTTCTCCAGAATCTTTTTCTCCAGCTTTTTCTTTTCCCTGTTTACCGCTCTATCGACTTCTAGTTTCGCTTTTGCCTTTAGCATGTCAGAGAGGCCGGATCTGGTTCTGGGGTTTGAGAACGTACCTTTAATATAATAGGGGATCGGATGCTCGACGAGGTAGTTGTCCAATTTTGCTAACTGTTTTTCCAATTCCTTTTTCGCTGAAATGTCCAGTCTGAGATCCAGTTTTTCCGTCACAAGATCAGCGGAGCCCTTCCCATTGATATCCATCTGGGCTGATTTAAGTACTAAATTGTCGGTGCTGACCAGGCCATTCTTGATTTGAGCATTACCGGCTAACGATGAAAAAACGGTTTGATCAAGGCTATCAAGGTCTTTCACTAGCTTTTTTGTTAACTGTCCATAATCTTCCTTGATAGAGTTTGCAAGGTTTAATCCATGTACGCGACCGTCACTGAATGAAAACGACAGATTTCCATTGAGTGATTTTCTCAAGTCGTCTACGGTAGCACCACGAGTCGCCAGTTTGACGTTGGCGTTGGTTGTGCCCGAAAAAAAGTCAGTGTTCATGAGATCCTTCAGGAATGGCCCGGCTTGTATATTCGATAGTTTTTCGTTAAACGAAAAGGCGGGGACATTTCCACTGGCATCCAGTTGTATATGACCGCTGTACTGACCATCGTATAACTGCGCTGAAGCAGGATGGATTTTTATGAGTCCGTTTTTTGCATCTATTGTAAGCTTTATGTCTGATGTTTGCAGGTTTGAAAACTTAAGCTTTCCGATGGTGGATGTTCCTTTCAGTTGCATTGACCGCAACATATCTAACGGTAATTCCAGTGCGCCGGCCGTTGCCGCTGCTGCGGGTGTTGCAGTTGCCCTCTCTTGCTCTGTGGGTGGCATATACAGGTCAAGGTCAATTTGATCGATATTTGCTAGAAAATTAATGTTTGGTTCACCAAAGTCCATAACGGTAATATTGCCAGTAAGTGTCGAATCATCAATCGTACTGATTAACTTGTTAATGTTGATGTGATTGCCGGATGCATCAAATTCGATTTTGGCAGTTGCTTTAGTTAGTACGTCTCTATCCGAGGTATCTGGAACAGCGATTGCCAACTGGGTCAATACTGATCTGGGGTTGAGTGTTCCAGTATTTAGTTTCCCTTTAACAAGTGGGTCGCTCGCAATATTCGTTGCGGAAATCGAGCCAGTAAGCTCACTACCAGCAGCCTGAATTGACAGATTATCTACCTCCACTGTCTGTGTGCCGAGATTACTTTCGATATCAGCCATAATCGTTGCCGATTGCTCGTTGCCCGGAATCATATTTCCTTTCACTAACGTTGCCAGTTTGAGATGGGTAGCGTTATAGCGCTGTGCGTTGATGTCTATCATGACAGTTGACACCAACGTTACCTGACCCGCGATAGCCGGATTCTGGCTATCAAACTCAAATGCCAAATCGATATCGAATGGCTGTCCGGCTACGATCGCATCGCTGCTTAGCGTGAAGTCTGAAACCTTATAATAGGTATTTTGCATTCGGTCTTTCCAGGTTATGTGTGTATCTTCCAGTTCCAGGCCTGCAATTGCTAATGCAGCGATTGCCCGGGCGTTACGCCCGCTGGCCTTAGGTGCGGGGGCGTCAGGTGCAGAGCCCGGTTTGTCTGCAACAAGGTCCTGCCAGTTTGTTACGCCGGTGGCGTTTCTTTCCAGGTTTACGTGTAGTCCGTGTAGCGTGATGGTATCTACAACAATTTCCTTGCTTAACAGCGGCCAAACCTTGACATGTATATCTGCGCCCTGGATTTGGGCAAAAGGTTCCGGTCCGAATAGATCGGCATTACCAAGGCTGATTTGACCCAATTCTGCGCCTATCCAGGGGAACAGTGACAGGTTGATGTCGCCTTGAATGACCAATTCACGCCCTGTTTGCTTCTTGATGGTGGACGCAATGGTTTCCTTGTAAGTATTGGGGTCAAATAGTGTCATGACCAGACCAGCAATAATGACAAAGCCGGCAAATACAATAACGGAAACGGTTAGTGCTATTTTAATGATTTTATTCATCTGAATATTCCTTGTACGACATCATATCCGGGCTAATCGATTCAGACATTGACCCAATAGTCTGAATACCACCTATTTTTGTTTGCAAACCGGTGTTAAGGATGTGTATTCTAATATTTTCCGCTAGGCATTGGACAGACCACAAATCAGTAATTTTCAGTTTTGCAGGTGCCTGGATAACGAAATCAGATTAACCGCAACCAGATTTCGGTTGCGTTTTAAAGCACGTATTACTGTAGTATTAGGCTAACAATATTAAAACAGGACTTTCAATGCCAACAACCGATCAGCGCCCCGTATTTATTGAGAATTCTGATAGTGTGAAAACTTCCGGGGTATTAAATTTTACTGTGTATGATTCTCATGAAAAAATGTCACGAGCAATCAAGTTGCTCGCGCTGTTATGGGGATTGGCGATCGTCACCTTGTTCATTCCGATAGCGCATTTTTTTCTGGTGCCCGGATTTCTGATTGCTGGCCCGATCATGGCCTATTCTCGTTACAAGGTTAATGAGACAAAGGAAAATGTTTATGGTGAGTGTCCTACCTGTCGAGAGCAGGTCACCATTTCATTAGATCCGGCGGATAAGTTGCCGTTGTGGACGTATTGTTCAGCCAACAATGACCCGGTACAGGTGCTGGAAGACCGTAGCTAACCAATCAGTGAAGCGTTTCTCTCTCAGGTGATCGAGTGCGACCATTATTTGCTATCATAATTGTGGGTGTTTTACTGGCGTCAGCCATCGTTACCATTACATTGGGATTATATCTTTTGGGTATCGTTGGTTAATGGATTCCCCTGTCATGGAGAAAAACGCTATTGCGCTTGCAATTAGTTCAAGCGCTCATTGTGACCAGAATCCAGCAAAGGCTTATCACGTCAGGATCATTATCCACCGGATTTCGAGATAACTTGATATGCATAAAAAAGGTTCTGTTCGTCTGTGTGGAAAATTCATGCCGGAGTCAATTGGCCGCGGCCGGTGCAAAACTTCAGGGTAAAGGCGTGATTAATTCATACAGCAGTGGCTCCAGACCATCCGGGGTGGTGATGAAACGGCGATTCAAACCATGCAAGAGCCTAGATACGATTTAGGTACCCACCATTCAAAATCGTTGAGTGAACTCCCCGAGGTTGAATACGATGCGGTGGTTACAATGGGATACGGTGACGGGCGTCCAGCCATGCGTGCGGCGTATCGTATTGATTGGGGTATTCCCGATCCGGAGCATATGAATGAGCGGGTTTTCAGGGAAGTCAGGGGGTCTGATTGAAGAAAAAGTTAAACGGCTCATTGAGATGCTGAAACATCACATCTGATACCCGCAACCCTTCCAAAATTCAATTCCTCCCTGTTTGAATCATATTTTTTAAGCCGATGTTGAGCTGCTTCGTCGGTTCTGACACGCATCTGGACATTTTCGATTACCTAAGGGAAAAATTGACTGAATATTCCCCAATTATTGCGCCAATTTTACCTGGAATACGCATGGAAATGCAGAGCATGGGTTTCACCTGGAATGTTCACGGTCGATCTCTCAGACAGTTGCCTGGGCTTAATTATCAGTCTGGATTTAAGGATGAACGGGTGACTGGACAAATCGAATTTCCTCGGTTTTGTGCTTGTTTTCGGTCATGTTACAAGACCTTGTCAATGACGTGGTTTGATACTCCAACAATTTTATAGATATCTTGCCACAATTATTAAAGGAAAATGAAAAATTGCCGAAATCGATTAAAGCGACGTGATCGATTAAATCGATTCAGCGCGATCATTGAAAAAAACCGCAATCTCTGTGCTGTCTAATTTGGCTAACGGAACAGAAAAAATACGAAATGAGTGCTAAAGATCAAAAAAGGAAATATTTGACGCCCAACGAAGTTGCGGAAATGCTGATGGTTTCTCCCGTTACGGTGCGGCAATGGGCGCAAAAGGGTCGACTGAAGGCACATAAAACACCCGGAGGCCATCGTCGATTCTTAATTCAGGATGTTGAGCAATACGGTAAGGACAGGGGCTTAACGCTGAAGAAAGAGGCATCGGATGAACTCAGAATTCTGATAATCGATGATGATGTTCAGTTTTCAGGTTTTCTCGTTGAGTTTCTGACCAGTTCCGGCCCTCACCTCTCCGTTGAAACGGCAGTAGATGGATTTAGCGCGGGTAGTCTGGTGAGGTCTTTTCACCCCCATTGCGTATTGCTGGACCTGAAGATGCCGGGTCTGGACGGAATCAGCGTGTGTGAATTAATTAAAAAAGATCCACAGACAAAATTGGTTCGGGTTATCGGGATGACGGGATATTACACGCAGGAAAATGTCAATCGCATCATCAGTGCTGGTGCGGAGACCTGTTTGGCGAAACCAGTGAACGAACAGGTTCTACTTCGGGCAATCGGTATCACCGATAATCTTGAACATTCCGAAGTAGACGTGATTAGTCATGCAAAAAGTGCGGTGAGTAAGTCATGATGTTTGAGAACCAGTTTCAACCTAATACTATCCGTGTGCTGTTAGTCGACGATGATGATCATCATCGTGCTCTGGAGCGCGAGATCCTGTCGAACTCAAAATATGAGGTGATTGAGGCGAGCAATGCAAACGACGCGTTGGATATTATCAAAAAGAATGAAGTGGATGTGATTCTGCTCGATAAAAATATGCCCGGTACGGACGGCAACACCTTATGTCATATTATCAGGGAAAAAATGGGTTTGCAGTTGCTTCCAATCATAATGGTCACAGGTGACAGTTCAAATTATGACCTTGTGGAGAGCCTGAATGCGGGTGCTAATGATTTTATCCGAAAACCTTATAGTCCGGTTGAATTACAGGCAAGACTGGATGCGGCAGTCAATCAAAAAAAACTGACTGATCAGCTGGACAGTGCTGAATCCCTGTTATTTGCATTAGCCCGAATGGTTGAAGCAAAAGATGAGCAGACGGGTGACCACTGCTCTCGTCTCGAATATACCGCCAAGGTGTTTGGCGAATTACTGGATCTGGATGAAATGGAGATACTGGCGTTACGAAGAGGCGGTGTATTACACGACATTGGCAAACTCGCAGTACCAGACAGCGTCCTGCTCAAATCGGGTCCGTTGAATGAGAACGAATGGGAAGTTATGCGTAAACATACCATAATTGGTGCGCGACTATGCAGTAGCTTGAAAAGTATCAGGCAAACTGTTCCTATCATCCGGCATCACCATGAACGTTGGGACGGAACAGGTTACCCGGATGGCCTAAAGGGTGAGCAAATTCCGTTTCTTGCCAGAGTTTTTCAGATACTGGATATATACGATGCGCTCGCAAACGCGAGGCCGTACAAGGATGCTATGTCTACTGCCAGGATTATACAAGTTTTAGAAGAAGAGAGAGACCAGGGATGGAGAGACCCTGATTTGATTAACCGGTTTATTAATGTGCTTAAAGAGAGCCCCGAAATGCTAGTCATGCCTGAACTATGGGAAAACGATTCAGGTAAAAAGATTTACGATGACATTGTCTCAACTGGCATCCTCGATTGGGACAAGGAGGAAAATTGTGAGTGCCAAAAACTCGTTTCGTAAATATTGGTGGCCAAATGTTTTATTGCCGCCAGGGTTTGGCGCATATTTCTATATGCCGGATTTTTCTACGGTTTTGGTGGTCCTATTGGGTATGACCATTGCCTGGAATATAAAGTTAAAGAACTCCGGGAAAGACGATAACGTGTTGCGCGAGAATAATCCAAAGCCCTCTACAAATCCTGGTGCTACCGAAATTGTTCAAGAGCTGGAAAAAATAAAGGATCAGGCCAATGCTGAAATCAATAATCAGCTGGAGAAAATGAATGAGGGGCTCGATCAGATAGTCGATATTCAAGGGAGTGCGATAAATGGACTCGTAGAGAGTTTTACAGGACTTGAAAATGAATCAAAGACACAGCTGGGTATTGTGCATAACGTGATAAATGTTTTATCCAAGCACACGGGTGAAAACGGTGATGTAAAGTCATTTTCGCTGGAAGCTGCAGATTTAATTCAGATGTTTGTTGACAGTATTCGTGATATGAGCGAGAGCAGTATGAAGCTTGTAGAGGCGATGAATGAAATGACCGGGCAAATGGAAGAGGTCGATAAGATGCTGGGAGAAATTGATGGAATCAGTGCCCAGACAAATCTACTGGCATTGAATGCTGCAATTGAGGCGGCTAGAGCTGGAAAATCTGGTCGAGGCTTTGCGGTGGTTGCGGATGAAGTAAGATCGCTTTCCGAGCGCAGCAACCATTTTAGCGATCAAGTCAAGGCACGATTTAAAGACACCAGGCTAACGATGGAGAAGAGTAGCGGCATCATTGGAACCATGGCGTCACGAGACCTGCATCTTACCCTGGGTACGAAAGACCGGTTATCTGAGTTGATGGCTGATATGGATTCAATGAATAAGGATATGACTGTCCAGTTGAACGAAGTGTCGTCCATTACCGAATCCATCGGACACAATGTGGGCGTTGCGGTTCAGTCTTTACAGTTTGAAGATATGACGAGCCAGCTAATCGCCCATATAGGTAAGCGCGTGCATTCGTTAGGCCTGTTGATAAATGTGCTTAACGAAGCGGGACAGAACGTTCAGGGGGAAAACCTGGCTGAGGTTAGTGATAAGTATGAAAACCTGCAGCTTAAACTGCGTTCAACCATGAATGAGAAGGATATGTCATTGACTGCTGCCAGCCATAACCCAATTAAGCAACAAAGCGTTGACAACGGAGATATCGAGCTATTCTGAATTGCAAATATTTTCCATTAATGAGGTGAACAGTGGCAAAGATTTTAGTGGTCGATGACGAGAATTCAGTACGAATGATGATTAGGGAAATGCTTGAAGGAGGCGGGCACGAAATCCTTGAGGCCAGCAATGGCGTTGAAGCTTGCCAGGTCTTTAGGCAGTCAAAAATCGATTTGGTAATAACCGATATGGTCATGCCGGAAAAAAACGGATTGGACCTGATTCTTGAGTTAAAAAAAGATTATCCGAACATAAAGATTATAGGAATCTCGGGTGGAGGTGGAATTACCGGACGCTTTGAATACTTGCCTATTGCGAAGCTGATTGGTGCTGCAACGGTGATGGAGAAGCCGTTTCAGATGAGTGATCTGCGTAATACAGTTAATCAGGTTTTGGGGTGAGTCTGGTTTTTACCGTTCGTATTGTCTCCAAGGGCACCTAGGCCAGGAAAATGATACCGAATAAAGATGAAAAGGATTTGAACCGCACAGAAAGCAATGCCGAGGAAAAGCCGCTGGTATTGGTGGTCGAGGACGATATTTACAGTCGTCGAGTCCTGGTTTCTTATCTTGCCGGGCACGGGTACGATGTCGTCGAGGCTGAAAATGGTCTGGAAGCATTGTCAATTCTGGAATCATCCATACCCGATATTATCCTGATGGATGCGATTATGCCCGAAATGGATGGATATGAAGCGTGCCAGCGTATCACCAATAACCAAAAAACCGAAGATATCCCGATACTCATTTTAACGATGCTGGACGATGGGGAATCCATTTCTCGCGGTTTTGAGGTTGGTGCAATCGATTACATTCCAAAACCATACAATTGGCCTTTGTTATTTTACCGTATGAAAAACATCATCGATCGAATAAGAGCCGAGCGAGATCGAAAACGAATCGAGTTGCAACTACGCCAGGTTCAGAAGATCGAGGCTATTGGTCGGCTTACAGGTGGAATTGCACATGATTTTAACAATGTCCTGGCTAGTGTTTTAGGATACACCGAGCTGGCTCTGGAGAAGTATGGTTCGGATAGCGATGAAAAGCTGTCAATTTATCTCAATGAGATATACCAATCCGGTCGTAGGGCGCAGGTAATGGTTGATAAAATGTTGACATTTTGTCGCCAGGGGGATGATAGCCCACTACCCTTTATCGACGTGTCAGAGGTTGTAAGCGATATCATCTCAATCATGAAACCAATTCTGCCATCTCGTATTGAATTGACTGTTTCAGTTGAAGGCCGTCTTCCCAAAATTCTGGCCAACCCCGTGGAACTGGAACAGGTCATTATGAATCTGTGTATCAATGCGAGAGATGCTGTTGAGGGAGAGGGGAGGATTGGTATTAGCGTCGCCTCTCGACACAATGTGCATCGTCAATGCTCTTCCTGTGGTCAAATGATCAGTGGCGAGTACGTTGAAATCTGTGTCGAGGATGATGGAGAGGGTATACCCCAGGCAACAGCAGGCCGGCTCTTTGATCCCTACTTTACGACCAAGGAGGTCGGGAAGGGGTCAGGAATGGGTTTGTCGGTTGTGCACGGAATTGTGCACGATACGAACGGGCATATTGTGCTGGATTCTGAGCGTGAAGGTGCGCGCTTTCTATTGTATTTTCCGGCGCACCATGATCTGCCGGATAATCATCTTGAAGAAGATGAAACGATTTCGGGATTTCAGTCAGGTTCGGGTGAACACGTCCTTGTTGTTGATGATGAGCCTAGTCTCGCCAGATTCCTGAGTGATCTGCTGCAATCGAATCATTACCGCGTCACAGTTGAAAATGATAGCTTGCAAGCATTAAATGCATTCGTCGAGAATCCTGATGCTTATGATCTCGTCGTCACGGACCAAACGATGCCCGGTCTTTCCGGTGATGAGATGATTAAAAAGATGTTCGAGCTTAGACCCGATTTGCCAGTGATTTTATGTACTGGTTTTAGTGAAACGATTGATGAAGACAAGGCCTATAAAATGGGTATTAGCGGATTTTTTATGAAGCCGGTTCCATCGCATGAACTATTAAATAAAATTAGTGAAATATTTAGTGATGGCTAGAACGACGGTAGTGAGTCAATTATGAACCGGTTAGCGCGGGTGTGAAATATATGGATAGTGTACAAAGAATACTCGTTTTGTTTACAGCATTGGCAATTTTGGTTGGCTGCGAAACTCAACCAGGAAGCTCCCTGCCCAATACTAACAAGCCTATCGTAAATATCGGCAGGTTAATTTGTGGTGGTCATTTGCCGTTGGCTATCGTGGAAAAACGGTTTCAACAGGATTTAAAAACGTTTCAACTAAAAACGATACAAAACCATGATTGGAACGACGTGGTTGACGATATGAGATCGGGTAAGTTAGCGGGTACCTTTATTCTCTCTCCGTTAGCGATGGATTTGATCCGAAATGGCCTGGAGGCGAAAATTGTGCTGAAGGCGGACCGCAATGGCAATAGTTTTGTGCTGTCCAACAAATTCAGATCAATAAATGACCTAAACCGCACAAGATCCATTATTGCGGTGCCGCATCTCTACTCTCAGCACCATGTGTTATTACGCTTGGCGCTTGATCAACACAATGTGGATCATAACAAGATAAGTGTCGTCGCCATGCCGCCGAGAGATATGATTAACTCCATGAAGCAAGGCGAGATTGATGGATTTGTGGTGGGAGAGCCTGAGGCGAATAAGTCGATATCAATGGGGGAGGGTTGGATGGCAGCTATTTCGCCAGAAATCTGGAAAGATCATATGGATCACGTGTTCATCGCCAGTGACCACTTTATCGAGGGCCACCCTGAGCAGTTGCAGGAGTTAGTTAACGTGCTTGTTAAAAGTGGTCAATTTATCGAGAGTAATCCTAAAATTTCTGCGGCGATGGGGGAGGATTATACAGGATCGGCAGCATCTGTATTCGAGAAAGTATTGACAACTCCACCCGATTGGATTGATTACTCAGATATGATGATGACGGAGAAAGACCTTCAGCAAATGTCTGAAAAAATGGTTGAGATGCGTCTATGGGATACGCTGCCAGTCGATATGACCGTTTATTACGATAATCGTTTTCTAAATAAAGCGTTATCACAATCTTTAGCATATTCATCACAATAAGGAATATCAATGTGACCTCTGCTGGAACAATGTCATTAAAAAAAGCATGGTATAGCCTTATATTTCTTAGTGGTGTGTCTTTGTTGATAATTTCTACCGCTTCTTTGATTCCGATTCTGAAGTCTAATTATCTGGACAAAGCGCTTTTTGAAAAAAAGCGCGTTAACGGAGAGATTTCTTTGAATATTGAAAGGCGTGTGGAACAACTTGTTTCAATACTCCAAAATAAAAGTGATGCTATTGCATACAGTATGTTGCTAAAACATAGTGACCACTCGTTGATACAAGACCTGTTGTATGGCGCAATTCGGCGCGAGGATTCCCTTAACGCTTTGGCAGTTCTGGCTCCTGAAGGGCATGTCCTGTCCAGTTTGGACCGGGATCGGTATGACAAAAATTCAGTCCAGTACGAGTTCATTGAAAATTATGATTATTGGCCGTTTTCGGATGACTCAAAACCAGATGGGTTCTCACCTGAATTGGCGGTTCCATTGTATGGCAGAACGTATATTGGTCCAGTGCACGAGACACACGGTAGAGGTTGGAATTTCCATATTGCAGTACCTGTAGGTACCGCAGAAAATGTTGTGGCTGTGTTACTGGCGGAAGTTGCTGTAAATACATTTTGGGAAAGTGTTGATCATTTTTTATCTGATCAGCGCACGTTGACCTATCTGGTTGATAGGCGAGGTTCGCTGATGACAGCGCCAAAAAATAATAAATACCAATCCGGAGATTTGATGACTCATATGCCAATTACTCGTAGTCTTTTTACCGGGAAAGAATGGCAAAGTAAAAATGAATATCAGGGATTGAAAGGGAATGAGGTGTTTGGTGTTATTACCCCGGTGAAAACAGTGAGTTGGGGGGGTCGTATCCGAGATAAATTATGATGACATCATGAAGCCAATATACAAGGAATTGTTTGAAATTGGCGTTATCATCGTGTTAATCATTTTTGTGGTGTCCCTTTCAGGTTTGTTAATCATCAACCGAATGATTAATCCGCTTATATTGATAACCAAAGCGTATGAGCGTGTTAGTAAGCGTAATTACACGCCGATAGCAGTCAAATCTCCGTTTAGGGAGATCAACGAACTTGCAACGGGATTTGATCATATGGTGCGTGCTATCAATGATTATCAGCAGGAGCTCTTGAAATCTCAGGAGAAGATAAAAAGTCTGGCCAGTTTCCCTCATGAGAATCCTCAGCCAGTATTACGTTTTAGCAAGGATGGTCAGCTCATGTACGCTAATCCATCGAGCGAATCCTTACTAAAACATTTGTTCAAAGGTGATCGGCGAACCTTGGCCAAAGAGGAGTTAAACCTGTTTTGTCGCAATGATAATGGCGAGGTTTGTGAGGTCAAACACGAATTGGATGATCGCGTATTTAATTTTGTCATTTGCCCAGTAGAAGAAGAAGGGTATGTGAGTGTTTATGGGCGGGATATTACCGAGAGACAAATGATGCAAAAACAGCTTCGCCAATCACAGAAGATGCAGGCGATTGGACAGTTGACCGGTGGTATTGCACACGACTTCAATAATATGTTGGCAGCTATTATGGGGTACACCGAACTTGCACGTGAGCTTAATGCAAAGAATGGTGATGAGCGAATGGCAAAGTATCTGGGAGAGATATATCGGTCCAGTGCACGAGCAAGGGATTTGATTGCGCAAATGCTTGCTTTTAGTCGAGGGGCTAAATCCAGTGGCGAAACAATTTATTTGAAACCCTCTGTAACTGGAGCGATTCAGATGATTCGAGCGACCCTGCCCTCTTCGATTGAAATTGTAAAGCGATTTGATAGTGAGGCTGGCATGATCGTGATAGATCCAGTTCAGCTGGATCAGGTTATCATGAATCTGTGTATCAATGCGCGAGACGCGATGGATGGATACGGACGAATTACACTTTCTATCGAGAATGTGTTTATTGAATCTCAACCTTGTTCGTCCTGTCATGAAACGATTATTGGCGAGTATACCGAGTTGGTTGTTCAGGATAACGGGCATGGCATAGACTCGAATACGATTGAGATGATTTTTGATCCTTTTTTCACCCGAAAAGAAGTTGGTAAGGGAACCGGGATGGGGTTATCGATGGTGCATGGCATTTTACATGAACATCATGGTCATATCATCGTCGAATCGGTCCCGGAGAAAGGTTCGAAATTCAGAGTGTTGTTTCCGAAGGCAACAGTTGCCGAGGATGTCGTTGTTGAACACGAGCACCTTGGCTCACAGGTTAACATTGACAAGCTGACCGGTAAGGTATTAATAGTGGATGACGAACAGGCGGTGGGGAATTTCGTCAGGGAACTCCTTGAGTCCAAAGGTTGTCGGGTTGTTTATGAATCTGATAGTCGGGAAGCGCTGACCTGGTTCTCAATGAACAGTGAAAATGTTGATGTTGTTATTCTGGATCAAACCATGCCTGCGCTTTCCGGAGTAGAGTTGGCTCAAGTTATGTTCCAAAAGAGACCAGATATACCCATTATCCTGTACAGTGGCTATACAGATGATATTAACAGAGAGCGAGCCAGGGAGTTAGGCATCGAATATTTTTTGGACAAGCCGCTGAATATGGATCTGCTGATCAGGGTAATGGCAACTGTTCTCTCAGAAAACCATGCCTTAAAGCCTGCCCAGGCAAACAGCAGTTAAAACATAACTGCATTGCTATACCTTTCGACACTCGAATACCGGCGCTAGTTTAATTGAGACCAGTACCCTGATCCGAGGTCATCGGCTAATCAGTACGGCTATTACCATGCGAATATGTGTGGTTATTATTGTATCCTGCTGATAAACTTTCTAACCCAGATAGCATCTTCCAAAGCTGGTGTCGTAATTGTATGTCAAATGGAGGTACGGTGATTACTCATGGTGTGGTGTTTAATTGCTTTTCGGAGAAACAGGCGATATGACAATCAAGCAACCGTTCTTTTTTACCCATTCTTGCAGATGTCCATTCTGCGTTTGGAACTAGCTACCCATTCTGTTCAGACAGGATTTTCGGTCGTCATGCCGACCAGATTTTTGTGCCTGTTAGCAATAACCTGCTTAGTAAATGTCAATTCGGATAACCGCGCCGATCGTGTGTGTGGTGACAGGTAAATATTGATATGCCAGAGAGTGAACTAAAATTGGTCCAGAGTTTAAATCGAACGTTGGCTGCGGTTAGTGAAGCGAATCGCGCTCTGATCCGATCAAGAAATGAAGAAGAACTGATTCAGGCTATTTGCGGGATCGTCGTTGATAAAACAGGTTATCGGTTGGCATGGGTAGGATTCGCGGAAAAAGATAAAAAAAGGAGTGTTAAACCAATTGCCTCCGCTGGATATGATGCGGGTTATCTAAAAAACATAAAAATCAGTTGGGCAGATAATGAATTCGGTCAAGGACCAACCGGTAAGGCCATTAGAACGGGAAAGTCAGTTGCGGTAACAGATATTAGCCGACAATCAGGCTACGCGCCATGGCGTAGGGATGAACAGAATCGCGGATTTCAATCTTCTCTGGCATTACCGTTGATAGATAACGGGGAGGTTTTTGGGGCATTAAATATTTATGCGACGAAACCTGACGTATTTTCTGACGATGAAGTGAGCCTGTTGCAGGGTCTTGCTGATGATCTTGCCTACGGTATTGTCGCCATTCGTGCCCAGCAAAACAGAGATAAAGCCGAGAGTGAACTTCGAGCCATATTTGCCAGCGCTGTGGACGGAATCATATCTGCTGATGAGGCGGGAATCATAGATTCAATCAATCCCGCTGCGTTGCAAATTTTTGGATACAGTCGTGAACAGATCATAGGTCACAGTATTGGATTGTTTTTGTCTGCTGAGGATCGTGAGAATCGCCAACAATATTTACAGCGCTATTTACGTACCGGTGAAAAGCACATTATCGGGCAAGGATCCCGGGAGGTCACAGGTGTTAAGTCTGACGGGACCGAATTTCCTGTGGGGATTTCAATCGGAGAAAGTGTGCTGGAAGGAAAGCGCAGGTTTATAGTGGTCGTACGTGACAAGACAGTGGAAAAACTGGCGGAGGGGGAAAAGGAACAATTGCAACGGCAGTTGTTACAAGCGCAAAAAATGGAAGCGATTGGCCACCTTACCGGCGGAATAGCCCATGATTTTAATAATATACTGGCCAGCATCCTCGGTTATGTCGGATTGGCTCTGGATCGGTATGTGCCGGATAAACGTGGCAAGCTCGCCGAGTATTTGTATGAGATCAGCTCCGCTGGTGAAAGGGCCCGTAACCTGGTGGTGCAAATGCTGGCTTTTAGTCGCGGTGGTGCGGCGGTAACGCAAAGAATTGGGTTGCAAACGGTTATCAAGGGAGTGATTAAAATGCTTCAGTCAACGTTGCCATCGAGCATGGTCATCAATCAATACATCGAACCGGGGTTGCCGTTGATCGATTCGGACCCGGTTCAGATTCAACAGGTGATTATGAATCTTTGTATCAATGCAAGAGATGCGATGGACGGGGAGGGTGAAATGGATGTTAGCCTTCAAAAAACAGAGCTGAACGGCGAAAGTTGTATATCCTGTTGCGCCCCGTTGTCGGGATCTTTTGTTGAGCTATTAATTAAAGATACCGGCACTGGTATCGAAAAACATCAGCTGGATTATATCTTTGATCCCTTTTATACAACCAAGGAGGTTGGAAAGGGCAGCGGTATGGGTTTGGCAGCTGTGCATGGTATTCTGCATCGATACGGGGGGCATATCCTTGTCGAATCCGAAATTGGCAAAGGCACTATCTTTCATATATTGTTCCCGCCATCCACAGGACCTGAATCCCTAACAGGATCTGAATCCCTAAATGGTGCGGAAGATCATCAGACCACCGCCGGTGTCGAAAAATCAATAGCCGGTAAAAATATATTGGTAGTTGATGATGAACAGGCGATCACAGGTCTTTTGTCGGAAATGTTGCTCAATAATGGATTCAATGTGGCGGTTACGAATGATCCCAGAGAAGCTTTATATCTGTTCAAGGCTGACACGCATGGGATTGATCTTGTGATTACTGATCAAACCATGCCGAAACTAACGGGGATCGAATTGACCCATGAAATGCTCAAATTAAATCCCGAATTACCAGTCATACTGTGCACCGGGTTCAGCGAAAACGTCAATGAGGATGATGCGGTTGCGCAAGGCGTAAAGGGGTATCTGACCAAACCGATCGATTTTGACAGGATGTCGAAAATGATATCTTCCCTGTTAACCGAAAAACACTGATCAACGCCGTACTTTCCCGCAAAATACAACGCTTATCCCTTTTAGATCTGGTTTATAACGGTATAATGGCGGATATATTGGCTTTGGGAACTATTAGTAATGAAATTATTTGTAAATGGTCAATCGCAAACGGTTGCAGCAGGTATCACCGCTGCAGAATTATTAGCCGAAACGGGATTCCAAAATAAACGGATCGCGGTTGAAATAAATCTGGAAATTGTGCCGAGAAGCAGTTTAAGTACCCTTGTTCTTAAGGAAGGGGATGAAGTCGAAATAGTTCAAGCCATTGGCGGTGGTTGAATACATAATCGTTATAACACAATTGGGTAACTAGATGACCGAATTAGCATTCAATAATTATATGAAAAATAAATCAGCTATAAGTAATGGGCAAGACACCTTTTCTATTGCAGGTAAAGACTATCATTCCCGGTTGCTGGTCGGAACAGGTAAATACAAAGACCTGGAGGAAACCCGGTTGGCAACGGAGGCTAGTGGTGCACAGATTGTTACTGTTGCGATCAGGCGGACAAACATTGGCCAAAATGCAGATGAACCTAATCTGCTTGACGTAATCCCTCTTGATCAGTACACCTTGTTGCCAAATACCGCGGGTTGTTATAGTGCTAAAGATGCGGTGAGAACCTGCCGTCTCGCACGTGAGCTTCTCGATGGACATGATCTGGTCAAGCTGGAAGTGCTTGGTGACGAGAAGACATTGTACCCTGATGTCGATCAGACCTACGTGGCGACTGAGACACTGGTTAAGGAAGGTTTTAAGGTAATGGTTTATACCAATGACGACCCGATTGCAGCAAAGCGTTTGGAAGAGCTGGGCTGTGTTGCTGTGATGCCGTTGGCTGCACCGATTGGATCTGGGCTCGGTATACGAAATCCCCATAATATTCTTACAATTATCGAAAATGCTAATGTGCCGATTCTGGTGGATGCCGGTGTAGGAACTGCGTCAGATGCAGCGATTGCAATGGAGCTGGGATGCGATGGCGTGTTGATGAATACCGCGATTGCAGGCGCGAAGGATCCAGTCCTGATGGCTTCAGCAATGAAAAAGGCAGTTGAAGCCGGGCGTGAGGCATATCTGGCGGGTCGTATCCCCCGCAAACGGTTTGCGAGTGCCTCATCACCACTGGACGGAACATTTTTCTGAATCATCAATGTCAGTTGAGCAATTAGAGAACCGCACACCAGCGGTGTTGCGAACAGTTCGTAGTTTTGTTCGTCGTGAAGGTCGCATGACGAAGGCGCAAAGAAAAGCGTTGACTGAATCCTGGTCAAGATATGGAATCGATTGTAAAAATCAGATAATAGATCTGGATGAAATTTTTCAAAGAAGTGCGCCCAGAATTCTCGAAATTGGATTCGGTATGGGGGAGTCTTTACTGGAATCTGCCATCAATAATCAACAGAAAAATTTTATTGGGGTAGACGTTTATAAGCCAGGCGTGGGTAAATTACTGTGCGAACTGGAAAGCCATAATATCCAAAATGTGCGCGTCATCAATGAAGATGTGGTAACTGTGCTGGAGCAAATGATTTCTGGCCATTCTATTGATGCAGTTCGAATTTTCTTTCCGGATCCCTGGCCGAAAAAAAGGCACCACAAAAGACGACTGATTCAACCCGAATTTATCTCGCTGCTGGGTAGTAAACTGGTGAAAGGAGGGATTGTGCACCTTGCGACTGACTGGCAGGATTATGCACAGCATATGATAGAGGTGCTTTCATCCTGCAAGCAATTTGAGAACGTCTCCGAAGACGGTGATTATATACCCAGACCAGAAGACCGGCCGCAAACCAAATTTGAGCATCGAGGGCATCGATTGGGGCATGGTGTCTGGGATATTAAGTACCGCTACCATGGTCCAGTCCGGGTATATGGGTAATTTATCGACACTTTATCACGCTAAAATAGTTTCAGTGCTATTGCTGTTGCTGTATTTAAGTGCCTGTACACTTGAAAATCTGGAAAACAACGATACCAAAAGTTTCCCTGATGGGTATCTTCCCCAACCGGCTGCTGTGGGCAATGCCGTTTTTTTTGCCGCTGGTACACAATCCAGTGGTATCGAACTTTGGAAGTCTGACGGTAGTCCGGCTGGAACTGTCCTGGTTAAGGATGTTAACCCGGGGTTGGGGAACTCCAACCCGGGTGAATTTATTGATTTGAATGGCACGTTATTTTTTGTTGCAGACGATGGCTCCAGCGGTTACGAATTATGGAAGTCAGATGGAACGGATGCCGGCACCGTTCTCGTCGCAGATATATTCACCGGTAAGCCCAGCTCAAACCCTCATCATTTAACCATTGCTGGAGGAGTGTTGTACTTTGTTGCAGAAAATAGCGCCAGCCGCGTTGCAGTGTGGCTCAGTGATGGTACGAATGCAGGTACCGTTTTGCTTAAAAGTTTTGATTCATTGGCGCAATCACCAGCAGTAGCCAATCTGACTGAATCTAATGGACAACTGTTTTTTACAGCAGACGAAGACGTTAACGGTAATGAGCTATGGGTAAGTCATGGCTCAAGTTTAACAACAATGATGGTAAGAGACATTTATCCTGGGCCAAACGGTTCAATGCCGGCGGATTTGACCAATGTCGCTGGTTCGTTATTTTTTACTGCAGACAACGGTTTGTATGGCAGGGAACTGTGGAAAAGTGACGGAACCTGGCCGGGAACGGAGCTGGTTAGGGATATAGAGACTGGTAGCGGGGAATCATTTCCGAAAGAGTTAACGGCTTCGGGAGGCAGCCTGTTTCTTATTGCAACGAACAGTATTAACTTCAAGGAGCTCTGGATAAGCGACGGTTCACAAGCGGGAACGATCATCGTAAATCCCGGTGGAGCAGAGTTTGATCAGGATGCTTTGGTCGACGTAAACGGCACATTAATGTTTCGGGCTAACAGCAGTAATACGGGTGAGGAGCTTTGGAAGACGGATGGTTCTGCGAATGGGACCCAGCTTGTTAAAGATATCAGGGGTGGATTTGAATGGTCAATTCCTACGATGTTAACTGTTTCAAATTCGAAATTGTTTTTTATTGCTAATGATGGATCCAGCGGTAAAGAGCTTTGGGTTAGTGACGGTACCGAACTGGGCACCAATCTAGTGAAGGATATTTATCCCGGTGTAGTGAATTCAGATATTCAGTTACCCGCCAGTCTGGGTAATCTGGTCTTTTTTTGGGCCGACGATGGTGTAAATGGGCTGGAGCCATGGGTAACAGATGGAACTGATCTGGGCACGTTGCTGTTAAAAGACATTTCCACGGGGAATTCAAGCTCACTACCTACGGCATTTTAGGGTTTATCAGGATTATCTGGCCTATCCCAGCAATCCAGGTAAGCCGTCGAGGCCACAATAATTTATCGCTACGGATGCCTGTCGTTGAACCTTGGGCTTGGCGTGGTACGCTATACTTAGTCCAGCTTCCTTCATCATCAAAAGATCGTTAGCACCATCTCCCATCGCGATTACTTGCATAGGGTTAATGTCCAGTTTATCACATAAAGCGAGCAGAAAGTCTGCCTTGCTTTGTGCGCCTACGATTTTCCCATGAATGCCGCCCGTTAACTTTCCCTCTTTAATCTCAAGGGTGTTTGCCAGCGTGTAATCCAGTTGATATTGA
The DNA here is from genome assembly GCA_046754065.1 of Gammaproteobacteria bacterium. Classification (GTDB taxonomy): domain Bacteria; phylum Pseudomonadota; class Gammaproteobacteria; order SZUA-140; family SZUA-140; genus JBHHVB01. The sequence continues at coordinate 55,206 of JBHHVB010000006.1, read as the reverse complement.
TGTTGCAGGCGATCAGTAAAATAGGTGAAGCCGCCTGATACCAGCGCAATCCTGATATTGCGATCGCGCAATGTTTGCAGCATGACCTCGGCGCCCTGATTTATTCGTAACCGTTCTTCGTAAACCTTGCTTAAAACACTAGTTGATAGACCGCGTAGCAAGCGGACTCGTCTGGTTAGTGATGTTTCGAAATCAATTTCACCGCGCATCGCTGATTCGGTAATTTCGGCTACTTTGGTTTTGATGCCTGCGAAATCGGCAATTTCATCGACGCATTCAATATTGATAAACGTTGAGTCCATATCAGTGACAAGAAGTCTGACCTGTTTCGGTTCGAAATCAGCAGGAAGCTGGTTAATATCGAAATGATAGTGCTCTCGTAACTGGTTTATTTCGGTAGTCGATAAAGCATGATTAATTTTTACCTGGTAAAAGTTTCCGATACTATGCAATTTTCCATTGAATTGATTGGCAATAGAGTTTGCGTCTTTAATAGTCAGGTTGGAACCTTGCAGTATGATAGTCGACATGGTCGCTAGAGGCTGATTTTCTGATAGGCCGCTCATCATACTAGATTATCCGGAAAATTGTTATGCAAGTTTAGTCGTTTTCACGTCTGGCATTAATTAGTACCGTCGATTCAGGCGGATCAATACAGATATCAAAAAAAACGGGTTGACAACAGATACTGCAGTCTTCGGTATATTGCTGATTCCCTGCCGATAAATCAATGACTATAGTGAACAGTTCACCACAATAGGGACAATTAACGGAATGTTCCTCGACGATATTCATGAAGCGATAAAAATTTCGATTAGATCATTATGAAATTGGAAGCCTAACGCGGTAGGACAGATCTTATCAACTGAATAGTCTAACAGGCCTTGATTAGACGCGTGTTTTAATTGTTGTTCAATTGTGGAGATCGGCATGCCTGTGTGATGAAAAAACAGGTTGGGGGAAAAACCGCTTGTCAACCGCAACGCATTCATCATGAATTCGGCACAAACATTTGCCCGCGACAGTGTCTGCGTTCCGCTAATATGGTTGGGATCGTCGACGGTTGCGGTAGCAGTCTTTTTGATATAGTCGGCGGGGTGTTTAACCCTCCAGTGGCGAGTGATATTTTGTTTTTGAGCGCTGGTTAGTTTGGAATGTGCACCGGCACCTATGCCAATATAATCCCCGAAGGTCCAGTAGTTGAGATTGTGTATGCACTGTGATCTGGACGTAGCGTAGGCCGAAACTTCGTACTGTTCGAGACGGGCTGATTGCAATAATTGTTGGCTTTTTAACTGCATTGCCCAGATACAGTCTTCATCAGGCAATGTTGGCGGCTGGGTATGAAACAAGGTGTTTGGCTCAATCGTGAGCTGGTAATGGGAAATGTGTGATGGATCCGTCTTCGCTGCTCGCTCAATATCGAATATTGCCTGGTCAATGGTCTGTCCGGGCAGCCCATACATTAAATCCAGATTGATGTTTTTGAAACCTGCGCGATGTGCAATCTCAATTGCAGAGAATGCCTGGGTCTGATCATGTATTCGCTGCAGTCTTCTCAGTAATTCGTTGTCAAAACTTTGAATTCCGATTGACAGGCGATTAATGCCGGCATTTGCAAACTCCGAAAACTTTTCCTGCTCAAAGCTGCCGGGATTGGCTTCCAGCGTTATTTCGGCTTGAGGTAACAACGGTATTCTGGCCTTGATTGCGGATAACAATCTGGAAATAGCATCAGGACTTAAAAGGCTGGGCGTGCCTCCGCCAATAAACAGGCTAACGACGCTTCTGCCCCATATCTCGGGGAGTAGTATTTCGAGGTCGGTTATGAGTGCATCAACATAGGCCCTTTCCGGTATTTCATTTTTCACTTCGTGGGAGTTGAAGTCACAGTACGGGCATTTATGTACGCACCACGGAACGTGAACATAAAGGGAAAGCGGCGGATTCTGGGTGAAATTAAACATGAATCAAAATTAATTCAGCAAGCATTTATTAAAAAACTGATCATGGAAAAAAAGGTTGGGTTTAACATTAAATAGAATTGTATCGACTAAATAGTTGATAAGGATTAGCATAATTGTTGAACTAGGCAGAAACCACGAGCTGTTGTGTCGGTTTTCATTACACATTAACAGGATCTTAAGTAAAAATAATCAGTTTTAAATAAACTTTTCAATATGATATAAATAACCACTATGAAATGCAGTGGTGCGCTATTGAATACAAAATGTAGTATTCAGTAATTTACAGATAACAATATATATACAAAGTAGGCATTCATATGAGCCAAATCTTGTTTAGTCACGAGAAGGATATATCATTTCGCCCTGATAAAAAATTGCGACGTATCATCGGCGCGCTGATGCTTTCTGGTGTTACTGTTCCAGCGGCATTCGCCGCCGGACCACCCGTATCATACGGATCCTGGTCAGTCAACACCGGCACGATTACCGATACTGTCTGCGGCACCGCCGGGGTTGCTTGTAGCGGAACAACCGTAGATGATGGATTCCGCTATGAAACCGTTAATACTGCCGATGGAACGTTTATGCGCCTGATCGTGACCGATGTCGGTGCAACAGGTGACTCGGCAACACTGCCTTTTGTCAATGAAGTTTATACACCGTTCCTGACGCGAGCGACAGCCGCTGGCGCGTTCACATTCGCCAGTAGCGGACTGATTGCACAGGGTGTGGCGGCTAGCCAGGTTATTCGTGATGCGACACTGGAGTCATCCGCTAAAATCCAGCGTGGTTTTGCCAAGGATATAACTCAATTTGCGTTGCCAAACACCGCACAGGCCTATCAGGACGCCTGGTCTTTGCAGTTGGCCCAAAGCCAGGCCAATACAACGGCAGCGGGTACAGTAACCGATAATTTTGCGGCGGTAATCTATAACGGGGTTATCAGTGGTGGGCAGATTCTTCCGGATAGTGATGTCGTAAGAGGTAAGGCTATTGATGTCTGGCAGACGCTCGATAGCACAGACCCGGGTACGGGTGAGGTTACCCAGCAAAAGTTTGATAAGCGTATACGTGCCGGTCGAACAGGATGGAGCTGGTTTGGAACTCAGCCATATAATGTGACGAATGGTGGATCCGCAACGCTTGGGGGCACTACCGTTTCATGGGCAGCAACCGAGCATGTTGATGCGACATGGATTGGTGCCTATACGCAAGGTGGTGGTGGTTATGTAGGTGTTGAAAGAGTGGATACGTTTAGCGATGTTGCAGGTACTGTATTAACGGGAAGTGCGTCACAGACACAGGTGGGCGCAGATGTGGGTGTTACGGCGCCGGTTGACTGGCCAGTCAGCGCAACCGCCGATATGAACTGGACGCTGAATGCAGCGACCAACATCGCTGTTGATCCTTCTAGGCAGGCAGCGCCAACCTTTTAATTATCTATTCGCTAGGTTGATGTCAGAAAAAGCCCCATTTCTACAATGGGGCTTTTTTTGACGAAAATCAGAATCCAGGATAGTAATTTGATATCAGTGCTACTCGATACTGGTCGCGATTAAATTTCCTTTTTCTTCTCCAGAATATCTGACAACAATCTGTCCACTCGCGCCCGTGAGGCTCAGCATAACTTTTTCATTCATATGGAAGGTGATTGGCTTATTGGTTTCGACATCCTGGATGGTAAATGTCTTTGCGTCATTGTCGACAGCGGTGATATTCCCAACATGGGTGTTAGGACCCATTGCGCTGCAGGCAAAGCTATTAATTGAAAAGAATGTCAAAAAAGAAATTAACAATGCAGATACTGTAAGCTGTTTCATTATCTATGCTCCTTAACATACGGATTGGTGGTTTGCACTGACCTGTCTAAATAGACAACTCATTATTAGATTTGGTTCAGCGTTAGATGTGTCTGAATGACAGGCAAGTATTGAATGAGTGCGCGTAATGCCTGTCCCCGGTGGCTAATCGTATTTTTTACATCTGGAGGTAGCTCTGCCGAGCTGCACTGGTGTGTGGGCACATAAAAAACGGGATCGTAACCAAAACCATAAGTGCCGCGTGGCTGGGTCATAACGGTTCCTGCCCAGCTTCCTTCGCAAATCAGTGGTGTCGGGTCATCCTGGTGTCTTATGAAAATAATTATGCAATAGAACCGGGCACTGCGTTGATCTTCTGATACACCATCCAATGCATCGAGAAGTTTTTCGACATTCTCCTGGTCGGTGGCATCTTCACCGGCATAACGCGAGGAGTAAATGCCTGGTGCGCCATTCAGCAAGTCCACTTCAAGTCCTGAATCGTCTGCAATGGCTGGTTTCCCTGTTATGGCAGACGCATGACGCGCCTTGATAATCGCATTTTCTATAAAAGTTAATCCGGTCTCATCAGCGTCGGACACGTTCAGGTCGGATTGCGGAGTTATGCTAATGTCAAAGGCAGATAAAATTTTTTGAATCTCTGCCAACTTGCCTTTATTGCTACTTGCCAGGACGATTTCAGTCACAGTGATCTGCCCTCAGCCTATACCTGAATATACGTTGCTGAGCATCCATCTCAATTATATTGCGAGCGCCTCTTTTTGCTTGTTAAGCAGCTCACGAATTCCATTTTTTGCCAAATCTGTCATTGCATTCATTTCTTCCATTGTGAAGGCATGACCTTCTGCTGTTCCCTGTATCTCAATGAAGGCGCCACCATCATTCATTACAAAATTCATGTCGGTTTCTGCATTAGAGTCTTCCGCATAATCCAGGTCAAGTACCGGTATGCCGTTGAAAATACCCGTTGAAACCGATGCGATATAGCCGTGAATCGGGTTTTTTGAAATGAGCTTTTTGTCTAGCAGATGATGGACAGCATCACAGAGCGCCACAAAACTACCCGTGATCGACGCGGTTCTTGTTCCGCCATCGGCCTGGATGACATCGCAATCAATGGTAATTGTTCTATCACCCAACGCTTTCATATCCAGTGCGGCTCGCAGAGAGCGGCCGATGAGCCTCTGAATTTCCTGCGTTCGGCCACCTTGTTTACCTCGAGATGCCTCTCGTCCCATACGCTGGCCTGTCGAGCGAGGCAGCATGCCGTATTCCGCTGTTAGCCACCCTTGTCCGCTACCTTTGAGAAAGCCGGGCACTTTTTCTTCGATGCTTGCGTTACAAAGTACTCGCGTATCACCAAATTCTATCATGACCGAGCCTTCGGCATGTTTCGTATAATTGCGGGTAATGATTATATTGCGTAATTCATTGGGTTGACGTCCACTGGGCCGCATGGCATTTCCTTCCGGTTGACAAAAAACACGATTATACCCTTGAATACGGGCGATATAAATTGATTTAACTATCTCTGGCCATTCTAATTAATGGCAACGGAAGTACCTTGACTCGTCTTGCTGATTTGCGATCCCCCCCAAATTTTTTAATTTTCAATTCTTCGGGTATATTCGTTTCAGGGTTTTAATGTTATTTTGCGGAAAGTGAAAGAGTTAATAAAGGACAGCATATGATTCGGAGTATGACAGCGTTTGCGCGGCGAGAGATTGAAACGGGTTGGGGGTTGCTAAGTCTGGAAATTCGTACTGTTAACCATCGGTACTGTGAGGTGACTCTTCGTTTACCGGAAGATATGAGAGTTTTGGAGCAAAAGGTACGGGCAACTATTGCGAAAAAAATTAAGAGGGGAAAAGTGGATGCGATAGTACGGTTTCACCCGGTGGTTAATAGCGATACAGGGCTTGAGATTGATGTCAATGTGGCTCGATCAGTGCTGGATACGATTAACGAGATTGAATCCATGATGGAAAACCCCTCCAGAGTCAGCTCCCTTGATGTACTACGTTGGCCGGGGGTGATAAATGAAGCGAGCACCAACAAGGATGAAATGCGGGAAAAACTGGTTACCCTGTTTGATGGCAGCCTGGAAGAACTGGTGCTGCAGCGATGCAGGGAAGGTGAGAAGCTCAGGGAATTTGTTTTACAGCGCTGTGATCTGATAGATCATGAGGTGGATAAGGTGCGGCAACGCATGCCTGAAATACTGGTCGGTCAGCGCAAAAAGATCCATGATCGCCTGAAAGAGATTCAGGCAGACCTGGATATCCCGAGGCTTGAACAGGAAATCGCCTATATTGCACAAAAAATAGATATTGGGGAAGAACTGGATCGTATTACCGTGCACACAGATGAGGTTAGAAATGTACTGTCACAATCAGAACCAATCGGTAGGCGACTCGACTTTTTGATGCAGGAGCTTAACAGGGAAGCAAACACGCTGGGATCAAAGTCAATTGATACTGATACGACCAAAGCATCTGTCGAAATGAAGGTCATTATTGAGCAGATGCGGGAGCAGGTACAGAATATTGAATAAAAATGCTGACGGTTATGAGTGACGATGTGGAAATAAATGGGAACACCGGGGCGCCTATTGGTAGTCTATATATAGTATCGGCACCATCTGGTGCGGGCAAAACCAGTCTCGTTAAATCCCTTGTCGAATCCAGGGGAAATGCCTCTGTTTCAGTGTCCTATACTACCCGCAACAGGAGGCCGGGAGAAGAAGACGGCGTCCATTACCATTTTGTGGATCGGGTTACGTTTCAGACCATGATCACTAACGGGGAGTTTCTGGAACATGCTGAGGTATATGGGAACTACTATGGGACATCCCAGCTCGTCGTGGATCACCAGCTTAGAAGCGGCCTGGATTTAATACTTGAAATAGACTGGCAGGGTGCGGAGCTGGTCCGCAAGAATATGCCAGAGGCGACAGGTATTTTTATTTTACCACCGTCCAGGGAGGTGCTAAGGCAACGCCTGGAAGCTAGAAAACAGGATAATAAAGTAGTTATCGAGGCGCGAATGGTAGAGGCCGTCAATGATATATCACATTATGATGAGTTCGACTATATAGTGGTAAATGATGATTTTGACATTGCGCTAGCCGATATGCAGTCCATTCTGGATGCCAGGCGTTTGCGTGAATCTGCTCAGGTTTTGAAATATCATCGATTAATACGTTCGTTACTGGAATGATTGGGCTCGAATCAGATACGGGGTCCTGAACTTTTGATGCTGACAGGAATAATTTTTCGTAAAAATGTTGTATAGTGTGATATTTAGATTTCAGGAGAAAAAGAATGGCGCGTGTTACTGTCGAAGATTGTCTGGAAAATGTAGATAACCGGTTTAATTTGGTGTTAATCGCTAGCAAGCGTGCACGCCAGCTTGCAAGTGGCAAAGAGCCCAGCTTGCCATGGGAAAATGATAAGCCTACCGTGGTAGCGTTACGCGAAATCGCCAAGGGAAATATAGACGCTTCTATTCTGGATGAGGTCAATGCCCAGGAGCATGCTGAAGAGTCCATCGTTTCAGATGATGAGCTACAGGAAGCCCAGCAAGTCTGAACTGACCTTGAAAGTAACCAGCTCGGTAACCGAATCTCCAATTCCCCCTTCGGATCTGTCGGGCCCGGCATTATTGATCGATAATCTTTGTTCGTCATTAGACAATTATCTCGATCAGGATCAAATCTCAGAAATTCGTCGGGTCTATACCTTTGCCGCGAAGGCACATGACGGCCAGTTTCGCTATTCCGGCGAGCCATATATTACCCATCCCATTGCAGTTGCGGGTATTTTGGCGGACATGCGTATGGATGCCGAGAGTATCATGGCGGCGTTACTCCATGATGTTATTGAGGATACACCCACAGTAAAAGAATACATTGCCGAAGAGTTTGGGCATGATGTCGCCGAACTTGTTGATGGTGTGAGTAAACTGGCGCAAATAAAGTTTGAGAGTCGGGTTGAAGCACAGGCAGAAAACTTTCGAAAAATGTTGCTTGCGATGGTCCAGGACATCCGGGTCATTATTATCAAGCTAGCTGACCGCTTGCATAATATGCGTACACTGGGGTCTGTGAGACTGGAAAAACGCAGGCGTATTTCACGGGAAACGCTGGAAATCTACGCGCCAATAGCCAACAGGCTGGGGATGAATACGGTGCGTAAAGAATTACAAGACCTGGGTTTTTCCGAAACTTACCCGTTGCGATACCGGGTTTTAGCCGAATCAGTCAAGCGGGCGCGAGGCAATCGCAAGGAGATTATAGGCAAGATCCAGTCTGCAATAGAGTCGCGTTTACAGCAGGAAAGTGTTGTCGGGCGCGTAAGTGGCCGAGAGAAGCATCTCTACAGTATTTATCAGAAGATGCGTGATAAAAACCTCTCGTTTTCCGAAGTATTTGACGTTTATGCATTTCGTATAATCGTTGACAGCGTTGATGCCTGCTATCGGGTTTTGGGCGTCATTCATAATGTCTATAAACCGGTTCCCGGGAAATTCAAAGACTATATAGCGATTCCTAAAACAAATGGATATCAGTCCCTGCATACCGTACTGGTTGGACCCTATGGGGTTCATATTGAGGTTCAGATTCGGACCGAGAAAATTGACAAAGTGGCTGAGGCAGGTATCGCTGCGCACTGGCTATACAAAATTGGTGACAACGAGGGTTCAGGTCACAGCGCGCAAAGGCGAGTCAGAGAATGGATGCGAAGCCTGCTAGAGATGCAAAAAAATGCAGGTAATTCATTAGAGTTCCTTGAAAATGTAAAAATTGATCTTTTCCCGGAGGAAGTTTATGTGTTTACACCGAAAGGAAAGATTCTGGAGCTTCCAAGGGGGGCCACGGCTGTTGATTTTGCCTATGCCGTACATACCGATGTGGGGTATACCTGCGTTGCGGCGAAGGTGGATCGACGATTGGCACCATTGAGCACTTCGCTGACCAATGGGCAAACGGTTGAGATTATCACTGCGCCTGGTGCGCGTCCCAATCCCTCCTGGTTGAACTTTGTCGTGACGGGCAAGGCGCGCACCAATATCAGGTATTTCCTGAAAAACCTGAAAAGGGAAGAGTCTATAGAGCTTGGCAGAAGAATGTTGAACCGGGCATTGAATCCATTCTCGTTGTCGGTGGATGAAATCCCCGAAGGTAATATGGACAAGATTCTCAAGGAGCTCAAGAACGATACGCTGGATGATATGTTTGAAGATATTGGGCTTGGTAACCGGCTCGCCCCTTTCGTTGCGAAGAGAATAGCAGAGAGTTCGTCGTCCAGTCATGGTTTATCCAATCTGCATCCCAGGGCGATTAAAAGCGTCATTACGCGATATATGCCAACCTGGCTGGGTGGTGAGAAGTCTTTATCTCGTCCATTGGCCATCAAGGGTACCGAAGGTATGGTGGTGACATTTGCAAAGTGTTGTCGGCCTATTCCCGGGGATTCTATTCAAGGCTTTGTATCAACAGGGCGAGGTATTGTCATCCATACGGAGTCATGTAAAAACGTAAAAGAATTTCGCAAACATCCGGATAAATGGCTGGACGTTGATTGGGAGGCGGAAGTCGAAGGGGAATTCCTCGTTGATATTAGAGTAGAGGTTGTCAACAAGCGTGGTGTGCTCGCAACCTTGGCGTCTGCCATATCAGACATGGATGCCAACATTAATAATGTGAATATATCAGAGCGTGATGGTAAATATAGTACAATTATTTTTACGATCGGCGTACATGGGCGCATTCATTTAGCTAATCTTATGCGTCAAATTCGCGCCATAGATCTTGTCAACAAGATAAACAGGGTAAAAGGTTGATGAAAATGATTAAATGGGGATGGCATGACAAAAGAAATTATTCACACTGATAATGCGCCGGCGGCGATTGGTACCTATTCTCAGGCTGTCAAGGTAGACAACATTGTCTATCTGTCGGGGCAGATTCCGCTGGATCCTCGCAGTATGGAAATGGTTCAGGGAGGCGTCGAAAATCAGATAAAACGGGTATTCGAAAACCTGAAAGCTGTTGCCCGCTCTGCAGGTGGCGATTTGCAGGATATCGTTAAACTGAATGTTTTCCTGACGGACCTGGCGAATTTTGCCGTCGTCAATGGAATTATGACTGATTATTTTGTTGAGCCTTATCCTGCGCGTGCCGCCATCGAAGTGGCAGGACTGCCTAAAAATGCTTCCGTTGAGATGGATGCTGTTATGCATCTTTCGTAGAAATTAATTTCTCCCCGGTTAGTCCACTTCCTACCGAGGTATTGTCTGGATATGATATCTTTGGCCCGCACCAAGCCGTCTGGCGAAAATAATACCTCCTTGTTATTACGCCCGATTTCCTGTCTCAAAGGCGTTGGTGACAAGATGACAGAGAAGCTTTCGAGGTTGAACATTATCACGGTTCAGGATCTGCTATTTCATTTACCGCTCAGGTATCAGGATAGAAGTCGCCTGGTTCCAATTGGTGCACTTCGTGCTGGAACTGAGGTGCTTATTCAGGGAGAAGTGCTACTGACAGAGGTTAAATTCGGAGGCAGGCGAACCATGTTATCCCGAATCAGTGATGGAACTGGTTCGATTACGCTGAGGTTTTTTCATTTTTCAACGAGCCAGCAAAAAAATCTGGCAAGGGGTACATGGGTTCGCTGCTTCGGTCAGGTGAGACTTTTAGGGGTTTCAGCTCGGCGAAACAGGAAGAGGGTTCAGCCGGGTTCGCAACCGCTCATGCTGGAAATGGTACATCCCGAATACAAAAGGATTAATCAATCTTCCGACGTTCAGGTAGATGAGAACCTGACGCCCATATATGGTTGTGTCGAAGGTATGCGCCAAACAACCTTGCGTATGCTGGTGGATCAGGCGCTGGAGCTATTGAACAAGGCGCATTGTGTTGGGGAAGAAAGTGGGAAAAAGATCAAAAATGATAGCAACACAGGTCTCGAAGAGTTGTTGCCGGATGTGGTGATAAATGATAACGGGTTTCCCTCATTGATCGAATCGGTAAAATTTATACACAAACCCACTTCAGACGTTGACTTAAATGATATGCAATTGGGGAGGCATCCCGCACAAAAGAGATTGGCTTTCGAGGAGCTGTTGGCGCAAATTCTTTCATTGAGAATACTAAGGAGAAAGTTACAACAGTATAGTGCGCCTGTTTTGCGGTCATCCGGGGTATTACAAAAAGAATTCATGACAAACCTGCCATTTTCCCCTACAAAAGCACAGAATCGGGTGATTGAAGAGATACTTGCAGATATGACTCAAGATTTTCCAATGCAACGATTAGTGCAGGGAGACGTGGGTTCCGGAAAAACGGTGGTTGCAGCTGCAGCGATTGTTCATTCAATCGAATCCGGTTTTCAGGCCGCAGTAATGGCGCCTACAGAGCTGCTTGCCGAACAACATTTCCAGAATTTCAAGAATTGGCTTGAGCCGATAGGTATAAAAGTGTTGCTGTTAACCGGATCCTTAACAGCGCAAAATAGACGACAAGTGCTGGAAGATATCAATAATGATCCATCATGTGTTGTCATCGGCACGCATGCGCTGTTTCAGCAGGGTGTTGAGTTCCTTAATCTGGGGCTCATCGTTGTCGATGAGCAGCATCGTTTTGGGGTGCATCAACGTCTGGCATTAAGAGAGAAAGGCAAAATTAGAGATGCTTATCCGCATCAGTTGATTATGACCGCTACACCCATACCCAGAACACTTTCTATGACCGCGTATGCGGATCTGGATATATCTGTTATTGACCAACTACCCCCCGGAAGATTACCGGTAACGACTATAGCTGTCTCTGATACTCGTAGAAATGAGATATTAAAGAGTGTCTTGAATGCCTGCTTAGAGGGTAAACAGGTCTATTGGGTATGCCCATTAATCGAAGAGTCGGAGAAAATTCAATGTCAGACTGCAGTTGAAACGGCGCAATATCTGGCCGAATCGTTTCCCGAGATGAAGGTTGGCCTGGTCCATGGGCGAATGGCTGCCGATGAGAAAGAGTTGGTTATGACAGAGTTTAAAAACGGTAATATTGATCTTTTGGTTTCTACAACGGTAATAGAGGTAGGTGTAGATGTTCCGAATGCCAGTTTAATGATAATAGAAAATGCTGAACGCTTTGGTTTGGCTCAGTTGCACCAGTTACGAGGAAGAATTGGTCGAGGCGCTGATAAAAGTACTTGTGTTTTAATGTATCATGGGCGTTTATCCGGGGTCAGTCGCTCGCGTATCCAGATTATCAGAGAGACGAATGATGGATTCGAAATCGCAAGAAAAGATCTGGAAATGCGTGGGCCGGGTGAATTGCTAGGACCCCGACAAGCAGGGTCGATGCAGTTTCGCATTGCGGATCTGCTTCGAGATCAGGCATTAATTCCTTCCGTAAACAGAGCTGCAGATCTGATTATGAAAGATTATCCGCAATGTGTTGCATCGATAATACACCGTTGGCTGGGAGATGCTTCACAATACGGGCATGTTTAGCTGGATGTAATGAAGTATTTTTGATGGTGGGTAACATGATATACCTTAAATTGTTGCAGTAATGATAATCTGAAGAGTTTTGGTTGCAAGTTAAATTGAAGACGATAGGTAGTGAGCCTATATGGAAATCTGTTATCTCGCGGGATAGATTCCCCGTTAATAACGATTTGAATCGATGTGTGATGAAGTCCAAAAGTGGTGCGCCAGACAAGTTGATTCCCTGGTTGTTTGACGAAGGTTCTCTTACCCGGCGTTTGCAAACCAGGTGCATCGGGCCATTTTCAGTGATTTTGCTGCATCAGCAATGGGGTATGCCAATGCATAACGAAAGACTGGTGTTGGGTATGGCTGAACGGACTACAGGTCTAATCAGGCATGTCATGCTGAAATGTGGAAATACGCCGTGTGTTTTTGCACGGACTGTGGTTCCTGCACGGACACTTCAGGGAAGACAGCGGCGCTTGAGCCAACTGGGAGAGAGACCGCTTGGAGCAATGTTGTTTGCCGATAAACGGGTAACCCGTGGAGGGTTGCAAATAGCGATGTTAGATAAGAAGCACGGCTTGTTTAAAATCGCCACTGAAACACTGGCTCGTACGCCCAGGGAAATATGGGGAAGACGATCCGTGTTTTATTTTGGTGAAAAACCACTTTTGGTCAACGAGATTTTCCTGCCCGGCATTAATAATAAATGTACGCCAATAGGACGGTAATGATTCAAACTTGCGAAATTAATGGGCCAAAAAATCGTGCTTGGTAATGTACCAATCAGAATCAAACTGAACTCATGCTAAATCGGCTTCATGAATATTATCTGTTAACGAGGCTTGATAAGCCTATTGGTATTTTTTTGCTTTTATGGCCTACCTTGTGGGCAATTTTGATAGCATCGGATGGTAAGCCGGATGTGCATATCGTGTTGGTGTTCGTTGCCGGTGTGATTTTGATGCGCTCGGCCGGATGCGTTATTAATGACATAGCGGACAGGGGGTTTGATCCACATGTTGCGAGGACTCGCAACAGGCCAATCGCAGCGGGAAGAGTATCACTCACTGAGGCCATGGTATTGTTCCTTGTGCTGGTATTTTCAGCTTTTTTGCTCGTATTAACCCTGGATTATTTTACAATTAAATTATCAATTGTGGCGGTCCTCTTAGCTACAAGCTATCCTTTTATGAAACGATATACGTACATACCACAATTATTTCTCGGTATGGCGTTTGGATGGGCTGTGCCCATGGCATTTGCGGCTCAGACCGGAAGTTTGCCGACTGTTGCGTGGTTATTATTTATCGTAACGGTTTTATGGGCTGTTGCCTACGATACGATGTACGCAATGGTTGATCGCGATGACGATTTGCGAGTGGGCGTGAAATCAACAGCGATTCTGTTTGGAGACTTTGATCGCACCATCATTGCGATTATCCAGGTTATTGTGCTTTCAGTCCTGGTCGTGACTGGTATTCAAATCAACCTGGGCTTTTACTATTATCTGGGAATTCTGGGTGCTGCGATATTCGCAATCTATCAGCAATATTTAATAAAGAGTCGCGACAAAACACTTTGTTTCAGGGCATTTCTTAATAACAACTGGTTTGGTTTTGTAATATTTATCGGGATTTTACTGAATTACTATGTACATTAGCCTTGTCAAAAGTCCCTGGAAGGGCTATCCGTAATATCCTGGTTGACATGTTTGAATCGATCGTTGCAATAGTCGCTGGATTTCTTCTGCTGATTTGGGGAGCTGATCGTTTTGTCTTCGGTGCGTCCGGTACAGCGAAAAATCTTGGTGTGTCGCCACTGATTATAGGTTTGACCATTGTAGGGTTTGGTACGTCTGCACCAGAGATGCTTGTGTCTGGAGTTGCATCATGGAATAACAATGCCGGACTGGCGATGGGTAATGCAATCGGTTCAAATATTACCAATATCGCGTTAGTGCTTGGTGTAACGGCATTGGTGATGCCGCTAACAGTAAAATCAGAAACCCTGAAACGGGAGCTTCCTATTCTACTTATCGTTATGATTCTGGTGTTGTTGCTGGTTGTTGATGGGGATTTGCTGCGCGGCGACGGACTGTTGCTGATATTCGGGATGGGGTTGATGATTTACAGTGTAGTGATGCTAGGCCTTCGTACGCGTCGTTCTGATCCGTTAACCGCAGAGTTCGATGAAGAAATACCCGCAGAAATGTCTATGACCAGGGCATTGACCTGGTTGTTGATTGGGCTGATCGTGTTATTCGGGAGTTCACATATGCTGGTATGGGGCGCCGTTAATGTGGCGAAGGCGTTTGGTTTGAGTGATTTGATTATTGGTCTGACTATTATTGCTATTGGTACAAGTTTACCAGAACTTGCTGCTTCGATAATGAGCGCGCTTAAAAATGAACATGATATTGCCATTGGAAATATTATAGGCTCGAACATGTTCAATTTGCTTGGGGTGCTTGCGATGCCAGGCATTATGAACCCCGGAGATGTACCGGATGACCTTTTGGTAAGAGATTTTCCACTTATGCTGGGTTTGACGGTAGGCCTTATTGTCATGGCATATGGGGTTGGCAGGCATGGGCGAATTAATAGAATAGAGGGAGGGGTGTTGCTGCTGGTTTACATCAGTTACATGTATTCTCTTTATTTGACATCAACTGGATAAAGGGTGGAGTGTAAATGGAAAAAATTTCGATAATGGTATCCAATGTTAAATGTAACGGATGTGTGTCTGCGATAAAAGATAATTTGATGATGCTTCCCGGGATAAGTGAAGTGGACGTTGATGTCACCAATGGAAAAATAACAATTGAACGTGCAGAATTGCTACAAACTGATATTATTGAAAAATTAAATGAGTTAGGTTATCCGCTTATATGATGAGCCGTGCGGGTATCATTTTGGAGAAAAATGTGAAAAATAGTAACCCAACTGCTGGTCAACAGGCGTCTGCTGAATCCTCGTCGATGAATTCCGAACACGAAGATCAGCTACTAAAAAAGCTGGGTTTGGCCGTTATCCAAAATGAATCTCAATCCGTTGCAGCGCTTTCCACAAGAATTGACGACAATTTTGTCCAGGCGTGTCGCTATATGCTGGCATGTAATGGGCGAATAGTTGTGTTGGGGATGGGTAAATCCGGTCATATTGGGGGAAAAATTGCCGCAACATTGGCTAGCACTGGTAGTCCATCTTTCTTTGTGCACCCCGGAGAAGCGAGTCACGGTGATTTGGGTATGATCACCAGGCAGGATGTTGTTATTGCAATATCAAATTCTGGCGAAACAGACGAATTGCTCACGATATTGCCACTGATTAAACGGCTGGGTGTACCCTTGATCTCAATGACTGGAAATGCCAGTTCGACACTGTCTCGAACAGCAAATGTAAATATTGATGTGAGTGTAGCACAGGAAGCTTGTCCCTTGGGTCTAGCGCCGACTTCTTCTACCACAGCAACGTTGGCGATGGGTGATGCATTGGCCGTGTCGCTATTAGAATCGCGTGGTTTTGACTCAGAGGACTTCGCACGTACGCATCCGGCCGGTCGACTTGGACGCCGGTTACTGCTTTTAATTAGGGATATTATGAGAGTTGGCAGTGATATTCCGAAGGTGACGAAGGCAACTACACTTGGGGATGCGCTTATCACCATTACTGAAAAAGGTCTCGGTATGACTGCGGTAGTCAATGAGAATGATCATGTGGTCGGAATATTTACTGATGGAGATCTGCGTCGTGTTATGGATCAAAAAATCAATATTCATGAAGTGCTGATGGCTGATGTTATGACGCATGATTGTAAAACAGTATCTCAAGACATATTGGCTGCAGAGGCGTTACAGATCATGGAAAGTTTTAAGATAAATGCGCTGCTTGTTGTGGACTGCGGAGGTGCGTTGGTAGGCGTTTTAAATATGCATGATTTACTAAGAGCGGGTGTTGTATAGATAACGGTAAACTAAAGATGAAAGATATTCTCGAACGAGCGGTGCCTGTTAAATTGGTTATATTTGATGTTGATGGCGTGCTTACCGATGGAGGAATTATCATTGATAATAATGGCCATGAGCACAAAATATTTCATTCCCGAGATGGCCATGGTATGAAAATGTTGCAGCATACTGGCGTAGAGATAGCAATCATTACAGGTCGAACTACGGATGCCGTTACACATAGAATGAAAAGCCTGGGCATTGAACATGTTTACCAGGGGCAGCAAGATAAACTTCCTGCCTATAAAGAATTATTACAAAAGCTTTCGCTTGTTGATGAGCAGGTTGCCTATGTTGGCGACGATGTGGTGGATCTGCCGGTCATGTCACGAGTTGGGTTATCTATTGCCGTTCAGGATGCCCATATAATGGTAAAGAAACATGCACACTGGCAAACCCCGAATCGGGGAGGGTTTGGTGCTGCACGAGATGTCTGTGAACTAATCATGGAGGGTCAAGGAAATCTTGAAAGCATGCTTTCCAGATATTTGGCAGTATAATTACCGGGGGTGTGCAGTGTTCACCCGGTTAGCAATAAAATGCGGTATCGCATAACAGTTTTAGCACAGGATGCGAATACATTCAGACAAACGTTTAATCATTATATCGATAATAGCTGTGGTAGCTGTATTAAGCTGGCTGTTGTTGAGGAGCACTGAGCCGAAACATTTAAAAGCACTGACTGATTTGCGGTCAGTTCCGGACTATTTCCTGAGAGATTTTGAAATTACCTCGATGGATGAAATTGGAAATCCCAGGTACCGTTTAACCGCGTCGTCGATGCAGCATTATTCCCATGACGATTCATCCAGGCTTGTAAATCCCAGCATGATTGTTTTCGATGACGAATTGGAGGCGTGGAAAATTAAATCAGACGAGGGACATTTGCAGCATCATGGAGAAACGTTGTTTTTGGGGGGGGATGTGTTGATTACAAGATTGAATGTGGTTCGTCGTGATTCAATGAAAATCTCAACCAGAGATTTAACGGTAAAGACCGGTGTTGAATATGCGGAGACCAGTCAACCGGTCGAGATAGTTAGCGATCTGGGCATAACCACCGCAATTGGTATGCAGATGTATTATAAAAACAGGGTACTACATCTATTGAACAAGGTCAGGGGAAAATATGATTCGCAATAGTCGAATAATCTTCGTGCTTCTAATTGTCTTAAATTCGACCCTGGTTGCTGCTTTGCCAGATGACAGAGAGCTACCGATATTACTTGAAGCTGATAGTGTGGAACTTGACGAGTTAACGGGTATCAGCGTTTACAAAGGCAATGTCAGTTATATTCAGGGCTCATTAAAGTTAACCGCTGATGTGGTTAAAGTGCATAAAAAAGATGGGCAGTTGTATAAATTAATCGCGAATGGCTCACCTGCGAGTTATAGCCAATTGCAGGAAAAAGACGGGATCCAAAAGGAGCTTCGCGCATCAGCAGAAAAAATGGAGTTTTTGCTTGAACCAGAAAGGCTGATTCTCGAAGGAAATGCACATGTGTGGCGCGATCAGGATGAGTTTACAGGAAATTATATTGAGTATGATTCTGTACAGGATGTAGTCAATGCAAGGAAAAGCTCAACTGGTAAAGAACGTGTCCAGGTGGTGATTCAACCACGTAAAAAATCAGAAATGAATGAATCGGGTAACACTGAGTAGATGCATGTTGACATGGTGAATGAATTATCTGTTAATCAAATAGCAAAACGCTACAAAGCCAGATCAGTTGTTAACGGTGTGTCATTGTATGTTAAGAGCGGTGAGATAGTTGGCCTGTTGGGCCCTAATGGCGCAGGTAAAACGACTTGTTTTTATATGATTGTAGGTCTGGTCCCATGTGATGACGGTCATATCTGGTTGAATCATCAGGCCATTACGACCTTTCCGATGCACGCAAGAGCCAGAATGGGTATCGCCTATTTGCCTCAAGAAGCCTCCATATTCAGGAAACTGACCGTCGCAGATAATATAATGGCCATTCTGGAAACGCAGCCAGATCTCGACCAGGAAAAACAGGAAACGCTGCTTGAAGAGCTTTTGTCCGAGCTACATATTTCTCATCTAAGAGATGAGATGGGGATGAGTCTTTCTGGCGGAGAGCGAAGGCGTGTCGAGATAGCGCGTACCCTGGCTACAAGGCCAGACTTTATTTTACTTGATGAGCCCTTTGCGGGCGTCGATCCCATATCGGTAATCGATATTCAGAGGATAATCAATTACCTAAAGGATCAGGGGATAGGCGTTCTGATTACAGACCATAATGTCAGGGAGACATTGGGCATTTGTGAAAGAGCATATATTATAAACGAAGGGCAGACTTTAGCCGAAGGAAAGCCCGCCGATATATTAGAAAACGAGAAGGTGAGGGAAGTCTATCTTGGCCAGCATTTTCGCTTGTAGATGACGTTTGAAACCCTGGTCTGCCTATCCTGATCCATTTTATTTGATGGGTAATATCATGGTTGAAGCGGAAGAACTTGCACGGTTATGATCAAAGCGGCAGAGAAGACTGTATTGAGTCATTAAATGGGTTAAACTAGGCATAGTTTCAGGCACAGAGAGTGCCTTATTGGGTAAAAGGTATTTATGAAGCAAACAATCCAGTTACGTATTGGGCAACACCTAACCATGACGCCGCAATTGCAGCAGGCAATACGCTTGTTGCAGTTGTCGACACTTGATTTACAAAATGAGATACAAGAAGCGCTGGATTCCAATCCTATGCTGGAAATGAATGAAGATGGGTCGGCTGAAGGCTTGTCTTCAGATAGTGACTGGGATGGAGAGACCGACTCAGGGGTTAACGGTCAGGAGAAAGAAATATCAGATAAGACGTCTACACTTGACCAGATCAATGTTGACTCAGGCACCGGCACAAAAAAAGAAAAAATGGATTCGGACGAACCATCACAGATGGATGATATTCCCGATGAATTGCCAGTGGATAGTTCCTGGGAGGACACATTTGACAACGTAATACCTCAATCATCAGCCCCTGCTCAAGAGTCACACAGCTTTGAAAATCAGGACAATAGCTCCGAAACATTGCGTGAGCATCTGTTATGGCAAATGCGCCTTACTCCATTTAGCAATAAGGATCTTGAGATTGCTATGAATATCATCGATGCGATCGATGAACAGGGGTACCTTACAACTAGTTGTGAGGAGATTCTTGAAAGTCTGGACGAAGACCTGGAGATAGAGCTGGACGAAGTCGAGGCAGTTTTACATCGAATTCACAACTTTGATCCGGTTGGTGTGGGTGCTCGTGATATTCGAGAGTCCTTGATAATCCAGTTACAACACTTGTCAAATGATACCCCCTGGTTACAAACTGCAAAAGTGTTGGTAAATGACCATTTACAATTGCTTGCTAACAGAGAATTCAATCAGCTGATGAGACGAATGAAGTTGTCTCAATCTGATTTGCAGCAAGTCGTTACATTAATACAGACGTTGAACCCAAGGCCCGGTAGTGTCATAGCGAGTAAACAGGCGGAATATGTGGTTCCGGATGTCGTGGTGAAAAAAGTTGAAGGCAAATGGAAAGTGGAGTTAAATTCCGAGGCTATACCAAAAATCAGGATTAATTCTGACTATGCGGGTTTGGTAAAGCGAGCTGATAATAGCAGCGATAACACGTATTTGAAAAACCACTTACAGGAAGCCCGCTGGTTTATTAAAAGTCTAAAAAGTAGAAATGATACCTTGCTGAAGGTAGCTACCTGTATTGTTGAGAGACAGCGAGGCTTCCTGGAGCACGGTGAGGAGGCAATGAAGGCATTGGTACTGCATGATGTCGCGAAAGAAGTGGAAATGCATGAATCGACCATTTCACGTGTAACCACGCAAAAATATATGCACACCCCGCGCGGGATATTTGAGCTGAAATATTTTTTTTCCAGCCATGTGGGAACAGCAAGTGGAGGGGAGTGTTCCGCTACCGCTATACGCGCTTTTATAAAGAAGCTGGTTGCAGCAGAGGATCCGCGTAAACCGTTAAGTGATAGCAAAATCGCACAGTTACTAGCGGGTGAAGGCATCAATGTGGCGCGAAGGACGATAGCCAAATATCGTGAATCGATTTCCATTCCATCATCAAGCGAAAGAAAAAGACTAATGTAGGTTATCTCAGATATCAAGCATAGAGGAATTGACGTGGGAATCAATGCTTGCTGATAGACGGGTAGCTGTCAATCCATTAGCTTTGGCGGTAAAATATAAAAACTTAAAAAAGGGGTATGAGATGCAAATTAACCTAAGCGGACACCATATTGATCTAACATCAGCATTGCGGGATTACGTAACGAGCAAATTTGACAGAATTGAGCGTCATTTCGATCATATTACCAATGTTAATGTTGTATTGAGTGTGGAGAAACTGCGCCAGAAGGCAGAGGCTACTTTGCATGTCAGTGGAGGTAATATTTTCGCCGATGCAGAAGAAGAAAACATGTACGCGGCTATCGATGCATTGGTGGATAAGTTGGATAGACAAATTAAAAAGCATAAAGAAAAACAGAAAGACTATCATCGCAATAGCGGAAAAATATAAAATCCAGTTATTTGCAGGCCAGATTACCAATGATAGCTGTGTCAGAATTTATTAAATCCGAAAATATCGTATGCAAAAGCAGTGCATCCAGTAAAAAGCGTACGCTTGAAGCATTAAGTGAGCTGCTGGCGTATGGCGAGCCAGGTCTGGATCAGGAAGAAGTGTTTGAAAGTCTGTGCGAGCGAGAGCGTCTCGGGAGCACAGGGTTAGGTCATGGTGTCGCTATTCCACATGGAAGAATTCAAGGGCTGGATAAGGCGATTGGCGCATTCATGCAGCTAGAAACTGCAGTCGATTTTGATGCAATTGATGGCGAACCTGTTGATTTGATCTGCGCATTATTAGTTCCTGAAAAATCTACGGATGAACATTTAAATCTTCTTGCATTATTAGCAGAGATGTTCAGCGATATTGAAACTTGCAAGTCATTACGATCAGCAACTGCTCCGCACCAGATTTTTGAGACACTAGTCAGTTTGAAACAAAAGGAATCGCAGTTGGCTGTAGGGCCTGCTGCGTGAGTCTATTATGGAAGCACCTCTTACTACGGGGACGCTTTACAATACGTTAAAAGAAAAGCTGGTGCTTGACTGGCTTGCCGGTAGAGCGGGAGCTGATCGCGTCATCAAGGGTCCAGTTTCGTCCTCAAAAAATCAACGGCCCGTGAGTCCGCTTGTTGGGCATTTAAATCTGATTCATCCTAATAGAATCCAGGTTATCGGCCGAATGGAATTGCGGTATTTACGCAGTTTGGGTAAAAATTCCTTCAAGGATACGCTGGACCAGCTTTTTGCAAACGAACCGGCGCTACTCGTGATCTCGAATGGCAAGCGAGTGCCAAAAAGTATCCTGGATTTTGCTGAGGCATCAGATACCCCCCTGTTTCAGTCCCGGTTGCCTGGGCATAAACTGGTAACCCATCTGCATTACTACCTTTCCGGTCTTCTTGCCGAAAAAATAACTCTGCATGGTGTTTTTATGGAGGTGATGGGGATAGGTGTATTGTTGACTGGGGAGAGTGGTGTTGGGAAAAGTGAGCTTGCACTGGAGCTTGTCACTCGTGGCCACAGGTTAATTGCAGATGATGCTCCGGAGTTCTTACGCATCGCTCCAGATAAGTTAAATGGCGTATGCCCTCAATTATTGCAGGGTTTTCTGGAGGTCAGGGGAATTGGAATCCTGAATATTAAAGCCATTTATGGTGATAGTGCAGTTAAGCAGGACAAGAATCTTCGACTGATTATTCATTTGCAGGAACTAAAGAGTCAGGATTTAAAGGAGATAGACAGGTTATATGGAAGCAAGGAGAATACGCCGCTTCTGGAGGTCAATATTCCCAAAATTACCATACCTGTTGCACCAGGACGTAATCTTGCGGTCTTGATAGAAAGTGCGGTAAGAAATCACCTCCTTGAATTAAGTGGTTATTCGGCATCAACTGATTTTATCCATAGGCATCGAGAAGTCATGGGCAGGCATTAATGAGACTGATTATTGTAAGTGGTTTATCGGGATCGGGTAAAAGCATTGCTATTCAGGCACTGGAAGATCTTGAATTTTACTGTGTTGATAATTTGCCTGTGGCTTTATTGCCACAGTTTGCCAATAAAATGCTGGAGGCTGCAAAAAACAGGGGGACAGATAGCGTGGCAGTCGGAATTGACGCGCGGAACCTGGTTGATGAGCTGAGGAATCTGAAAGGTATTACCGAGGAAATTCGTAAAGAGGGTATCGTATGTGAAGTCTTGTTCCTTGAGGCCGATGAAAAAACATTATTACAGCGATTTTCGTCTACACGGAGAAAGCACCCGCTGTCTACGACTGAAAGACATTTGTATCAGGCTATCGCGGATGAAAAAAAGCTTCTTCAACCGATGATGGTTAATGCTGATCTGATTATTGACACGAGTCGATTGAATGTTCATCAATTAAGATCACAAATTAGTGAACGGGTTGCAAAAAGGCAAAATCCGCTGCTGTCATTGCTTTTTATTTCATTTGGTTTCAAAAATGGTACGCCTGTTGATGCAGATTATATTTTTGATGTGCGTTGTTTACCTAATCCATACTGGTATCCGGAGCTTAGAGGGTATACTGGTAAAGATGAGGAGATCATCGAGTTTCTTCAGAACCAACCACTGGTGAGCAAAATGTTTGAAGATATTAGTAGTTTCCTAAAAACCTGGATTCCAAGCTTCGAGGCAGAAAATCGTAGCTATATGACGATCGGGATAGGTTGCACCGGGGGGCAGCATCGTTCGGTCTATTTAACCGAACAATTGGCAAAGAATTTTATGGAATCTGATAAAAAAATACTCATAACACATCGAGATATTGCATGAAGGTTGGTTTGTTAATCATTACCCATGATCATATTGGGAGTAGCTTGCTGGATACCGCTATCAATATGATGGGCGTTTGTCCTTTGGCTGTGGATTGCATTTCGGTAACGTCGGGTTGTGATCCTGATGGGCTTAATGAGTTGGCAAGGAAAAAAGTTTCAATGGTCAATCAGGGTGCAGGGGTTATTGTATTGACCGATATGTATGGCTCTACGCCCAGTAATATCGCAACTAATATTGAATCAGCGTATGAAGATGTAGTGGTGATTACCGGTTTGAATCTACCAATGCTTGTGCGGCTGTTGAATTACCCACACCTGACGCTGGATCAATTGACTGGCAAGGCGATTAGCGGTGGCCGGGACAGCATCTTTTTATGTAAATCCGATGTGGCGGAGGCGTGATTATGCTGTGTAAGGAAATGCAGATAATCAACAGGCTGGGATTGCACGCCAGGGCTGCAGCGAAATTTGTGACGCTGGCCTCGGAGTTTGCTAGTGATATCAAGGTAAAGAAAAACAATAAACAGGTGAATGGCAAAAGTATCATGGGAATGATGATGCTTGCAGCCGCAAAAGGTTCGACAATAGAAATTTGTATTGATGGGTCTGATGAATCTGAGGCAATGAAAAATCTTGAAGATTTAATTGATCAGCGCTTTGGTGAGGATGCGTAAAAATCAAATACAATTGATGAGGGGAAATAGATGCCATTCCACCTGTCGGTCCTGAGCGAGTAATTATATGGGTTTGATGCTTGGGGGAATCAGCGTTTCTCAAGGCATTACTATCGGTGCTGCTTATCTTTTAAAGCGGGATGATCTTGAGATTAGCGAATATCCAGTCCCGTTATCAATGATTGATAATGAGTGTGCCAGATACAAGGCCGCCATTAAAAAATCAAAAGAAAAATTAAAATCAATTTGCCAGCAAATCCCTGGAGATACGCCGTCCGAGATTGTCGCGTTTGTTGATGCTCATTTGCTGATGCTGGATGACTCAACTCTGTCCATGGCACCGCTAAATATAATCAGGTCTAAACGCTGCAACGCTGAATGGGCACTTAAGTTGCAGCGTGATGAGCTGGTTGCAGTTTTCGACAAGATGGATGATCCCTATTTAAAAACCCGCAAAGATGATGTCGATCATGTTGTTAACAGTATCCAGCGTATGTTGTTACAACAGGTTGATCAAATGCAAGAGACCAAAAATCAATGGTTGAAAGATGGGGTTGTAATTGCCGATGATCTTGCGCCTTCGGACACGATGATAATGCAGCAGCAGGGGGTTTCAGCAATTATTACCGAATTTGGGGGTGCCAATTCTCATACCGCAATTCTTGCTCGTAGTTTAGGTATTCCGGCCATTGTCGGTGTCCATAATATTCACCATTATATTCGGCAGGGTGATCTGCTGGTTGTTGATGGCAGTGCCGGGGTCGTTCTGGCCGGACTGGACGAAACTGAGCTTGAATATTTTCGTAAAAAGAAAAGGATAGAGAACCGTCACAAGGCGGAATTGAATAAACTGAAAAAGCGGTCGTCATGCACCGTTGATGGTACGTTGGTGTCCCTGATGGCGAATATTGAACTTCCAACTGATTTGCCTATGGTCAGGCGAGTGTGTGCTGCGGGTGTTGGGCTGTATAGAACAGAGATGCTGTTCATGAATCGTACCGATTTTCCGGGTGAGGAGGAACAATTTCGCAACTATCGGCAAGTCGTGAAATCGATGAAAGGAATTCCTGTGACGATCAGATCGTTAGACCTTGGAGCTGATAAGCAGTCAGCTTCAAATATCCAGGAAAGCCAGGTGGCGACCAATCCCGCATTGGGATTGCGTGCTGTTCGATGGTGTCTGAAAGATCCATCACTATTCCGCCCACAACTCAGAGCCATTTTGAGAGCATCGCATTATGGAACTGTACGCCTTATGGTGCCCATGTTGTCTGGTGTTCAGGAGATGGTTGAGGTACGACGAATTATGAACGAAGAGAAAAACAGGTTAAAGGCGATAGGCCGAAAATTCGACCCAAACATACCGGTAGGTTGTATGATTGAGGTGCCAGCTGCTGCATTGGCAGCCGATATGATTGCCAAATATGTGGATTTCTTTTCGATCGGTACTAACGATCTTATTCAGTATACGTTGGCAGTGGATAGGCGGGATGATGAGGTAAATTACCTGTTTGATCCCATGCATCCAGCGATTCTACGGCTTATCAACATGGTTATAAAAGCAGGCAAAAAGGCAAATATTCCCGTTGCTATGTGCGGGGAAATGGCGGGCGATATGCGATTTACACGCCTGCTGTTGGGGATGGGTTTACGTGAGTTCAGTATGCTGCCAGCCAGTCTTCTTCAGGTAAAGCAGATTGTTAAAGCCTCCGACGTCACAACATTAACAAAGCCAGTAAAGAAAATATTGAAACTGGCTGATCCCTCCGATATTCAAAGGCACGTCAGTTTACTTAACTGTCAGGGTAGTTCTGCCTCAAAATAATTTAACAGGCTTGTGCTGGATCATGCTGTTATAATAGGACTTTTACTAGCAATGTTTAGTCACGCCAGTAACTAATTAGTTAAATGTGAGCTTGTGATGTCAAATTCATCAGAAAAAGAGTTGCGCCACAAAAGACTGCAAAGTTTTACAGCGGCGCTAGACAGCGGTGCGCTGATAAATGTGCGGCACATGCTGAATGGGCTCCACCCTGCCGAGATCGCGCACTTGCTTGAATCATTGCCTCCAGTCGAGAGGGAGTTGCTATGGGAGTTGGTTGATCCGGAACTCGACGGTGACATTCTGATTCACGTTAATGATGAGCTGCGAGCGAGTCTGATTCGTGATATGGCTCAACATGAACTTGTCGCAGCAGCCGGGGGCCTGGAAACGGATGATCTGGCTGATATTCTTCAAGACCTGCCCGATGCGGTTATTCAGGAAGTATTGCAGTCGATGGACGAACAGGACCGCCATAGACTGGAAGCGGTATTATCATTTCCCGAAGATACCGCTGGTGGTTTAATGAATACCGATGCCGTGACAGTGAGACCGGATGTGACGCTGGATGTGGTGCTTCGTTATTTGCGGTTGCGGGGAGAAATTCCGGAAACGACCGACAATCTCTTTGTCGTTGACAGAACGGATAAATATCTGGGCGTTTTATCGTTAACCAAATTGCTGACGCAATCTCCGTCTCTCACGGTAACCAGTGTGATGACAACGGGCGTCGAAAAGATACCTGTTGAAACGGCTGTACAGGAGGTTGCCAGTTTGTTTGAACATCGGGATCTCGTTTCTGCACCGGTTGTAGACGAGAATGAGAAATTATTAGGGCGAATTACAATCGATGATGTTGTAGACGTTATACGTGATGAGGCTGAGCATTCGTTAATGAGTTTGGCTGGCCTCGATCAGGAAGACGATATGTTTTCACCAGTCATTGTGAGTAGTCGAAATCGTGCGGTTTGGTTAGGGGTGAATTTATTAACCGCATTTCTTGCATCCTGGGTTATAGGGCTGTTTGAAAACACGATTGAGAAAGCGGTTGCGTTGGCAGTCCTAATGCCAATCGTGGCGAGTATGGGGGGTATTGCTGGAAGTCAGACCTTGACGCTCGTCATTCGAGGTATTGCACTGGGTCGAATAGCGGACTCGAATGCGCGTCAATTACTCGTTAAAGAGATTGCGGTGGGTATATTGAACGGGCTGTTGTGGGCATCGGTGGTGTCTGCACTGGCAATAGTCTGGTTTGGAGACTACCAGATAGGAGCGATTATCGCGGCGGCAATTGTCATTAATCTAATTGTGGCTGCAATTGCTGGAACTACCATTCCATTGGTCTTGCGAAAACTGGGGGCAGATCCGGCATTAGGTGGCAGTGTCATGTTAACGACAGTAACAGATGTTGTCGGATTCATGGTCTTTTTGGGTTTGGCTACCATGTTCCTGATCTAGCTATTCGTGATTTTACAGGATTATTTTTTACTCAGGAGAAGGTTGCCCACAGAATCTATCTGATACGTCCATTCGGGTGGAATATAGGTTGTTGCAATATTTTCGCTAATAATCGCTGGACCGCCAATTACCTTGCCCGTTTGAATCGAGCTTCGGGTAATGATTTCAACAGGTGACTGAATGCCAACAACGTTACTGAAACTGGATGGCACGCTGTTGGTCGCAAAACTGGTTGTTAATGGAATTGAAGATCGTGGTCCTTGTATGGCCATTCGTATATTGACTAATTCAATAGCCAAATCGAGTGTGTGTCCGTAGCGACGTTTATGGGCCTGATGAAATGACTGGATGATTGACTCGGAATTTGACCAATCGATATTTAATGTAAAGGTTTGCCCCAGATACCGCAGATCCACCGATTTTTGAATGGTAATAGCAGTCTCGTCAACGCCTTCACGAAGCAGAGCCTCTCTGCCGGCATCTTCCAGTAATTTAAACTGCTTGTGAAAATCTGTCATTGAAAATTTATCGAGAACGCAAGAGATCGTGCGAGAAAGTTGACGTTCCCGTGGTGCTGCGAGCATTCCCAATGCAGATAAAACGCCCGAATGAATTGGCACTAATGCCTTATTCATACCTAATGCGTCAGCGAGCGCACAGACATGCAAGCCTCCAGCCCCTCCAAATGAAACCAGGGTGAAATCGCGTGGATTATAGCCGCGTTGCACTGAAATGACGCGTAATGCATTCGCCATGTGTTCATTGGCGATACTAACGATTCCGGCGGCGGTTTCCTCGATGGTCTTGTCAATCTTATCGGCTAATGAGGCAATTGCAATGTTTGCTGATTCGAAATCAAGCAGCATGTGGCCAGCCAGAGCCGAATCCCTGGGTAGTCGACCGAGTACCAGGTTGGCGTCGGTCACCGTTGCCAGCTTGCTGCCATTTCCATAACACGCAGGGCCAGGCCGGGCGCCGGCAGATTTGGGGCCGACCTGTAGCATACCTCCAGCATCGATGCGTGCAATTGATCCTCCTCCGGCTCCAATGGTATGCATATCAACCATCGGGATTGCAACAGGATAGGAGGCAATTTGACCTTCGTTAGTGAGCTTGAAATCACCATCAATCAGGGCAACATCGGTAGATGTTCCACCCATATCAAAAGTCATTAGTCTTTGCCTGCCAGACGCGCTAGCAACAAATTTCGCTCCGGAGAGTCCACCCGCCGGTCCGGATAACAGCATGTGCACTGCCAATTTGCCAGCTTGGGTAGCCGCCACGGTACCCCCGGAACTTTGCATAACAGAAACTTTGTTTGTCAGCACCTTTTGAAGCAGGCGATCAATATATTTTTCAACAATTGGACCTACACAGGCATTTAGCCAGGTCGTAATACCCCGTTCATATTCCTTGATTTCCGGTAAGATCGCTGACGACTTTGAAATAAAAATTCCTTCAGGAATAACCGCTGCTATTTCGCTTTCAAACCGGTCATCGATAAATGAGAAGAGCAGGTTGATTGCTACGGCCTGTGGCGATATTGCCTTTATTTGTTTACGAAGCTGGGAGAGCGCTTGCTTGCTTAGTGGTTCAACGACGGTTCCATCTGAAGCAATGCGCCCCCCGGTTTCAATGCATAGTTCCCGAGGTACGGGAGGAGATGCGGGCTGAGGTTGAAGATTATATAATTCGTTTCTTGTTTGGCGGCCAATTGTTAACATGTCACCAAAACCATGATTGGTTATAAATGCCGTTGTCACCCCCTTTTTCTCCAAAACAGCATTAGTGGCCACGGTGCTGCCGTGCACGATATACAGGTCTTGGTGGTTAATTTTTAAATCGTTGATACCCTGTATGATGGCGGCTTCGGGTTCGTCAGGCGTAGACAAAACCTTGTGCACGATTATTTTCTGGCCATCGTAAAAAACGAAGTCGGTAAAGGTACCGCCTGTATCGACACCTAAAATCATCGTCGTGCCAGGCTGTTTTGAAAAGGGCATATCATAGTAATACTGTACATAACTGGATTATCGAGTATAAATTTAACTAACAGTCCGCACGATGGCCAAACTTTGTTAAATTCAATCATACCAGATCAAGCTAACAGTTGATGGAAAGATGCCAGAACTACCAGAAGTAGAAACCACCAGGCGTGGAATAGCACGTTATGTTACCGATAAAAAAATCTGTAGGGTAACGGTTCGTGAGGCGCGATTGAGGTATCGCGTGCCAGCAAGCTTTAATCGTAAGCTGGCTGGTAATATTGTTAAAAGTGTTAAGCGGCGCGGAAAATATATCATTCTTGGGTTGGATACCGGGTCGGTAATAATCCATCTGGGAATGAGCGGGTCGATAAGAATTGTTGAAGATTCAGTTAAGCCGGAAAAACATGATCATATTGATATTGTGTTTAATGACAATCGATGCTTGCGTTACAGAGATCCCAGGCGATTCGGTCTGGTATTGTGGACCGGAAAAAATCCGCTGGAACATGAGCTTTTAAAGAATCTTGGGCCTGAGCCCTTGATGCCGCTATTCAATGCGAAATACCTTTACGAGCGTTCAAGAGGGCGAAAAATTTCGATCAAACAATTTATCATGGATTCAAAGATAGTCGTTGGTGTGGGAAATATTTATGCAAGTGAGGCATTATTTCTTGCCAATATACATCCCCAGCGTGCAGCGGGTCGAATCTCTATGGACAGGCTTGGGGCACTTTGTAGAGCAATGCAAAAGGTGCTTGCGGCGGCGATAAAACAGGGTGGTACAACGTTACGTGATTTTGTAAACAACGATGGCAGGCCCGGGTATTTCAGTCAGCACCTGAAGGTATATGATCGAGCCGACCAGCCCTGTTTCCAATGTGGCGCAGCGATTAAAAAAATCAATCTGGCACAACGATCGACTTTTTATTGTTCAAAATGCCAGCGATAAACCTTGGGTGACAGGGCTTGATTATTGAATTCCTTGTAATGAGTCATGTCCCATAGGAATGTTTTTGTCGTCGGATGAACGTTTGATCTCCATGATGACGCCGCCTTCTTGAAGCGATAATGTCTTGGTCAGGCCGCTTAGTTCGGCCAGTTGAGTCCCCAATACCTTATTCTGTTCGCTGGATTTATCGAACATAACATGTGTCGTTCCCTTAATATTCTCCATTAGCTCCTGGCTGTTCTCAAAAGAAGGAGGCAATGGCAGTACATTCCGCTTTGTGGCGAGCATGGTCCGTGCCGGCCATTCACTCATGACCAGAATTTCGGTTTCTTCATCGATGTCCAGAAACATGGATTCCAGCGTCAGGATTAACCTGTCTTGGGGTGATAGTTGGTTTTGTGCATTGGCATAGTACTGGGCCTTGTCCGCTTGCATGAATAAAATCGCCAATAAAGAAAATACTACCATGACAATGCCACGTTGGCCCGCAAAACCGTTTTTGCCCAGTGCTGCATTGACGCGTATCAGGCGTGGCGTGCCAAGATAGACGAGTAGCAAAAATGATAGCAATGCCCAGGTTTCATCAGCGCAGGTTAACCCGATGATAAAAGAAATCATTAAAATTAAACCAGTCAGGCTGGACGTCAGGCTTTTCCAATCTGCCAGCAGCGTGATAACCAAAAGGCCTAAAAGTACCGATCCTATCATCATGCGCAAGGTATCGGTGGTCCACTCTCCTATAACTATATTGATGAATAAACCAAATGGATTTGAAAACCAGATGACATGTGTCCATCCAATATGAAGAAGCAGTGCGAAAATGGTCGCTAAGCCTATGCCTATGAAGGCATGTTTCTGTTGTTTTTCATCCACCGGATTGTTGTACCAGTAAATAGCAAGTGCAATCGGGTAAGCCAGAGCCATCGGATGAAGACTGACAGCAAATACAATAAGTAAAAGTTGAATAAAATACCAGGCACCCAAAGGCTTATTTGCGGTACGGTGTTTTTGATCGAGCCAAATACCCAGACCAAAAGTGAATATCAGGTAGGGCCCTATACCGATCGCGTCGATTTGAGCCAGCGTTAGAGGGGAAATAAGTAAAAGGCCTGTTGCGATTAATGCGGATTCAGCGCCGCTGTTATTTTTGTTCCAGCGGTAAAAAAACATTGCACCGATAAACATAATGAGTAGCGTAAACACCTTTGCCGCAAGAATGCTACCCGGCCAATATAGACCAACAGGTAAAAAAAGGATTGATCGAAAATCAGGTAAACCAAATATAACCACCGGGCTAATTACCCTGTCAGCAACCGACCAGCTGAGCAACAATGCTTTAGCAGCTGATTCATCAATGCCATAGGCATCAAAACGCAAAACGCCTGATGACAGGATAACTCCACCCCAGCATAAAAGGCTGAACAGTGTCCAATAGCGGGGCGTCCAGTTTTTGGGTAACAATTTTTCTAATAAGGTCATAATCGGTCGTTACGGATTTTCGAAAGCGCAAAAGAATAACGTAAATAATAACTTTGGTCACTTTCTAGATGCCTGGAATTAAATTGGAAGCGTATTCCGGTGTAAGCAGGATAATTGTGAAGGCCAACACCTATTAAATTATTTCGTAATCTGAGGATGCCGACTAAAATGGTCAAGTAAATACAACGGGGCACCAGGGCGGTTTAAGTGAATTTTGATGGCGAAAATAGCCAGATACCGGACTAAACCAGGCATGCTTAATATTGCCGGAAATTCTAATAAAAATAGTTAGTTGAGGGTATTAATAGCAGTGCTTGGGACCTTGTTGAGTTCGCTAATCGCCAAGCCTTGGGAAATATTTGATATTTAGAACTTAACATTTGAATTTAACAGGGTTACAATCCCCAACTCATCGGATTAAGTGTATCTTGCATTACGACTTGTGATCATGATATACATACACCCGTTTTGGGGGTTAATGCCCGCTAGGGCTTTTGCAGCAATTGGGAGGTTAATATGCTTCAAACTGGAGAAGTTTTCACACTGTACGCGCTTTGGTTTCCGTTAGCCTGGGGGCTTGCTTGGTATATTCTCAAAGCAAATTCTAAGTAAACTCGTAGACTACATTTAATAAATAATTTTCAAAGATTGTAGCCTGCTAAATATAATTTAATGAAAAAGGGAGGACGGTAGCTCATGTCGCTTCTAGCCAAGTTAATACCGAGTACCGCAATAGTTATTGGTTTTGTAATATCTACTTCTGCTAGTGCGGTTGATTTATCGCACGCTAATCCTGGCAACGGTAAAAATATTTTCATGAATGGTAAGGGCGATGTACCGGCCTGTACTTCATGCCATGGCGAGCATGGCGAAGGTAATGATGCTTTAGGAACGCCACGCCTGGTCGGTCAGGTTTATCAGTTCATTGTCAAGCAATTAACTGATTTTGGCACCTGTTCAAATCCTGAAGACCATTCAACCTGTAAGCGCCAGGATACAACCATGTTTGTTATGAATACCAATGCGTTGGGATTGTCAGAGCAGGATAGAATCGACATTGCCGCCTTTGTTAGCACCTGGGATGCTGATTTTCAACCATCTGATTTGAAGGCGCTGGAAGCGGGTGGTACAGAAATTGGTGTTTCGTACCGAGGCAAAGCGCTTGTTAATTACGGAGATACCGACAAAGGGATACCTGCTTGCCGGTCTTGTCATGGTTACAATGGTCGTGGTGTTGATCCGATCTTCCCGTTGATTGGTTTACAGAAATATGTATACATCACCAATCAGCTTAAAAACTGGAGAAGTGGTGCAAGACACAATGATCCTCATGAAGCCATGCAAAAAGTTGCTCAGCTTTTGGATGATAATGATATCAGGGACCTTGCGACTTTCCTGAGTTCCACAGGTTCCAGAACCCAGAGTCCAGGCGAAATGGGTCGTCCAAGGGCACACAGGCAGTTCGAAGATCACTAAAAATCAAGTTGTATCTTTTTTAAAAGGCGGGTATTATGCCCGCCTTTGTTTTCTCCGGGTTTTATACGACTCAAAACGCCTTCCATCTCCCAAAACATTATAGAAAGTCTACCTCATGGCAAAAGCTAAACAGCCTCTAAAGCAAGGTGAAAAAATATTATTTGGTATTATCATTGCGTTTATCGGGGTGTGTTTCATCGCATACGTCGCGATGGAAACAATACGCCTTACTACAGATAAACCGATGTTTGCCAGTAAAACCCATTACGATTTTTCAGAGGAAGGAAAAAAGGGATCAATTCTCTTTAGAAAGGGACGTTGTTCCTCGTGCCATCGAGCCATGGGAAGTGGGACGAGTATGGGGCTGTCTTTAGACGGGTTGGGTTCGCGCAGAAGCCGAGACTGGATATATACCTTTTTGACGGACCCGGAGTCCGCATATGAGGAAGAACACAACACCGTAACCCTCGACCATGGATCAGGAAAAGAAGCGGGTTATGTGGCCGATATGCCAGATGAGGATCTTCAACTGATAGCAGCCTTTCTTTCCGGATTAAGAGCCGAAAGAGGGGCATCGACCGCACCGCTACCGCCAGAGGGCCGGTCTGAATTTATTGATGAGATGATTGGAACCTGGGCACCTGAAGGGTGGAAAGAAAAGTACAAGGATGTCAGATCGTCAGATAAGCAAAATGAAATAATGGGTGAGGGACAACAGCGAAATGAATGAGCCCTGGGTGCAGGACAAAGTTTATACTAGATACACGCTGTGGTTTATCTATGCATGTGTAATATATAGCATTATTGGCTTTTCCTGGGGAGCGATGATGGGCGGTATCGCTGAATTTCGTCACTTTGTTGACCACAGGATGCATGGTAATTTAATTGTTCGGGCGCATACCCATATAAATCTGCTGGGTTGGGTGGAAATGGCTATCTTTGGCGCGATCTATTTTATCATTCCCAGATTGGTAAAACGGCCTATATTTAGTCTTAAGTTGGTTATAGCCCACTTCTGGATTCATAATTTTGGGCTCATTGGTATGGTGGTTTTGTTTACCACTGCTGGTGTGTTGGGTGGGAATGCCAGTGTTCATTCATCACCTGAACAGGTTGAAGCTATAATTCGCCCTATTCTGGCTATGATGGGTATGTTTGGTTCAATGGTATTATTGGCCAACTGCATTTGGGGGTATAATATATTCAGAACATGTATGGGGTGGGAAAAACAAATATGAGATTAGCGCTTCTAATAATTGTTTTTACAGCATTGTTGTTAAGTGGCTGTGACTTTAAGCCCGAGGGAAGCAGCTTGAGAGTCGGGATGAAAGCACCCAGCCTAAAAACCAAAACCCTTGCCGATGTTGATGGTGACTTTAGTCGTATTACCACATACAGGCAACCTGATGAACGGATGTACCAATATTCGCTGGATGATGCATTAGCCACTGGAAAGCCTGTCGTTCTTGAATTTGCTACACCAGGACACTGTACGGTTTGTGATAAGCAATTACAGATGCTGAAGGCACTAATCAATAAATATGGCGAAGATATTCTGTTTTTACATATGGATCAGTACCAGAATACCGCAGCCTTTATCGCGTATCAGATTCAGGGTGATCCCTGGACATTTGTGATTGACGAGAATAATGTTGTCCAGTTCAAGCAGGCTGGGCGTTTGTTATATGGCGAACTGGATGCAGTGATTCAAAATGCTTTAGCTGCGGGTTAGGTCATGGGTGAAGTCTCAAGTTATCAACTCGTAAAAGATAAAAAAGGCATTTTGTGGGATTTGGTGCTTTATGTGCCAACAGTATTACTGCTATTGTCATTCTGTTTCAAGCAATGGTATAGCGGTGGGCAAACCCTTGCTTACGTGTTGTTCTTTCTGGCAAGTTTTATATTTTTCATTGGTATGAACCGCATTTTGACCAGATTACTGGTGTTACCTTCTTCACCTAAAAGTCTGGAGGTATCAAGGCAAAATGTTGCGTTAAACCTAAACGGTGGCGATAAAGTCGATTTAGCGAAAGATTTGCGTTTTCATCCCGATTATGCGGGAAAATCTTTTGGTTTGACTGGTATGGATATTACGGGTAAAAAGCGCCAGTTCGTTTTCCATCGTGGTCAGTTTGTCAGTAAGGCCGATTACAAGGACCTATGCTCGAGGCTTAATATCTATAAATAGCCTGCTGGCTTTGTGGGAATAGATTGTTTCCTGTCCGGCTTTGCCCTATTACTTGTTAATTACTAGAATAGATCGACGCGCTGTCCGGTTCCTGAGCGTTTCTGCTATCCCATTCTGTTTTTTCTTTGTTTTACAACGTCCCACGCCATAAACGCGATGACAGCGGCTCCAGCAACGCAGGCGATGATGATAGCTAATTTTTCAGTCGAGGGGCTGACAATGTCACCAATCAACATATGTACCGAATATCCAAGTATCACAAGAGATGCGAACGCAACCATCGCATAGATAATGATTTCCTTGATCTGAAATGGGTATCGGCTATTCATCGAGATTTGCATATTTTATGTAAAAAAGATTGATTAAATTCAAAACTTTTGAATCTTGCTGCCAAAATTGGCATTTTCTTATACAAGACACGCTCAACCCGTTTTTAAATGGCATAATTCTAACGTAATTTCATGGCGCGTGGATATGTTTGTTTATGGATAACTTGCAGCGGGTGGATTTAACCAAATTATTTTTTTATTTTAAATATTTAAGGTTTAGCTTAGGGCGTTGCAGGCTTGATACCTTGTGGTTTGTGTAACTTTAGGTAATGTAAATATTTTTTTATTTTTGACGCCCATACTTGACAAGAATAATATGTTTTTCCGCCTGCTGTTATTGCTTTATAAAGGCTTGACGTATATGGAAGTATATGTAAAACTGCCGCCACTCAAGTAGAGAGATAAGAATAAATACTCTGAATCAATGTAAACCGAAATTATAACTCGATTAATTTCACTGCATTGTTCAGTTACAAGCCAAATAATTTGATATCGCGAACGGGAGAGCCACATGGGAAATAACAGATTGTCATTCGCTAAGACATTTTGGGTAGGTCTGATTGCCGGGGTCACAACTGGCATGGGAAACGGTAGTGTGTTTGGCGCCGCAATGATGTGTGCCTTGGGGCGCGGAAAATTTGAAATGTGGGGGGGATGGGGAGCTCAGCAGTATTATCCAACTTCTTTCAACGGTTTTGTAAACTGGTCGATGATTGTTTTTGGGGTGGCCTTCATGATCATTACGATGGTCGCGTTGAGTCGCCACGGTGAGCTGGAAGCAAAGGCTGAAAGTGCCGGCGCACACGGTTAATAAAATTAATATTTGAATTTTTTTCGGAGGGAAGAATATGTCAGCAATCGCAACCGGCTTTTGTTTAGTACTAGCATTCTCAAGTATGTGGTTCGCTTGGTATTTGTTGATGCCAGGTAAACATTAAGAATTGCAGTTTGTGAATTTGGTCATCAAAATTATGTATTTAGTAATAAAATTGTAGGATACGAGGGGGGTCGAAAATTATGTTTAAGTACCTTTTCGCGAGAAACGAAGATATACCAAAAGGTAGTTCAGCGGTATATTGGGGGTTTTCGTCAATTATATGGTTTGTTATAGGGACCGGTCTCGGATCCTTTAATGCGGCTAAACTGGCATTTCCGGACTTTGTGACAGGATCGGAAATGTTTGCATTTGGTCATATGCGTCAGGTGCATGTGCACGCAGTAATCTTTGGTTGGATTACCATGGCATTTGCTATGGCGATGATGTATATCACACCAGCACTAGGTAACACCAAGTTGTGGTCAGAGAAGCTGGGTCTTTGGAACTGCTTACTGTTCAACGTCGGTTTATCACTAGCACTGACTTTGTTATGGTGCGGGATGACGTCCGGTCGTGAGTACACAGACTTTCCATGGTTTATTGATCTGTTCGTTCTATTCTTTATGGTAGCGCCTTTAGGTATCAACGTTTGGATGACCATTATCCATCGTAGAACCCAGGGTATCTATACCACTAACTGGTTCTTCGGGGCTGGCTGTTTCATGGTTGGTATCGTGGTACTGGTTGGTAATCTTCCAGAATACTTTCAGTTGAGTGGCTTGACTGAAGCGTATCTCACATGGTGGCACGCGCATAACATCCTGGGTCTCTGGATTACACCAGTTGCTGCGGCAATCGCGTACTACACAATTCCGAAGATTACGGGTAACCCGCTATACTCTCACAGAATTGGACACGTTCATTTCTGGTCTGTTGTTGTGTTCTATTCGACACCGGCGGCTCACCATATTATGTCATCTCCACTTCCTGAGTGGACCAAGTCATTTGCATCAGTTGAAGGTGTATTGATTCTTGTGCCTGCGATTGCATTCGTATCAAACCTGCTGTTAACAATGACGGGTAAATGGCATTACTTTGTAAACAATATCGAAGTGCGCTTTACCATGGTAGGTGTGCTTTTAGCTATTCCACTAAATATGCAGGGTGGTTTTCAACAGACTCGTGCTATTAACTGGTATATTCATGGTACTGGCTGGATTGTTGCTCATGCGCATTTGGCATTACTGGGCTTCTCCACCTTCCTGGAAGGTGCTGCCGTGTATTATGGTTTACAAACAGTTATGCGTCGTAAGCTGTATTCACTGGCATTAGCTAACTTCCACTTCTGGTTCCTATTGATCGGTTTCTGTACCTATTGGATCTCAATTACGATTGCAGGTCTGATTCAGGGTGCAGCGAAGATTTATGAGGTGCCATATATCGACGTAGTAATCGCAGAACACCCGTACATGATTGCTCGCTGGGTAGGAGGCACTATGGTGTTCACTGGTAATGTAGTATGGCTCTACAATATGTGGATGACCGCTAGAGAAGGTACCATCGTACCTGCTGGTCGTATGCCACATGAGCTTGCATACGAACGTTAATCGATAACTACCAATTGTTAACCGGATAAGGGAGGGTAACAAAAGTGGCATTTCGTGAATATAAAATAGGTGTACGCTTGTTCGGGCTGGCACTGGGTGGATCGATGATGATTACCTTGTATATGCCGAGCTTGACTATCGTAGGGGTGGGTACCTCAGAAATTGGTATCACAAAAGAACTTTCATACGGCCGTATTTCAGGCTTCAGTTATGAGGATCCATTCAACAACGGTGACGGGAAACCTCTGACCGTTAGATTGAATAAGGACCCTAAAACTGGTGCTGCCATGGATACGATGGATGCATATGTATACAAGGCGGGAATTCCGTTTCCAAATGGTATACGTCATCCAAGAATTCTTGGTACTGAATCTGCGGAGTTAACAACTTCACAAGGCCAGGTAGGTTCTGCAAGCGAATCTTCAGGTGCAGTCTTTGTTGTGGGTCATGGTACGGTCAATGGTAAGGAGTTTCCTTACATTGAAAACGCTACCGCAACACGTGGATGGACACCTGATGGTGTTTTAGCTACCGCAGGTGAAGCGAATACCTTCGAAATTGGTGCAGGTAAAATCATTTTCGTTCGTGAACAATGCTGGTGGTGTCACACACTACTGCCTGAGCAAACTCAAGACTGGCAGTACTTCGGTGTTCCACCGCGTCTGGGCGATTTTAATGGTGAATCACCTACAGCATTCGGATCAGATAGAAAAGCGCCTGATTTAATGCATGTAGGTTCCAGAAACTCCTCCAGAGAATGGATGTTGATGCACTTTTTCAATCCGCGTTTGGTGCAGCCACATTCTATCATGCCAAGGTTTGATTATTTGTGGGGTCAAACAGATGCTAACGGTCAGGCTATTAATTTCGATCAATGGCGCAAGGACTACGATGAATACGTAGAAGGTAAGCGTATCTATCCACCAGAAGTTCCTGAGTACGCAAAAGATACCGAAATTAAGAAGTTGATTGACTTTGTTTTAAGCCTCAAATAAGGGGGGATGACTAATGGCTTGGAAATTAGATAATCCACTCATCACGCTCTCGCATGATGATGAAATAGAAAGCTTTAAAAGAGTTTGGGAAGGTGAGAGCCTGGGTGGGATCACTGAGGATAACAACCGTGTGCCGATTCCAGTTGTTTGGTTGATGGCGATTACGATTATCACTGCTTTCCTTATTACCGCACCGCTATGGGGGCAACGTCCACAGGCTTCGATCTACGAAGAATACGTTGCGTTGATGGACTCTCCTGAAGTGACGAATGCGACCGACGATGCCGCTGCGATGAAGTATATCGTCGATACGGTAAAGTCTCGGGGAAGTGAATGGGCTGCTTTGCAAGAACGTCACCCCTTGGAGATGGACGATCTGCGGATGATTAAGGATCAGATTATCGAGCTCAAGAATTCTGGCGTAAATTTAGCTGAATATACTGTAGTTGGTGATAAGGTCGTATTAGCTAATTTCGAGACAGATCCTGATGCAAACGGTGTTCGGGTGAGAATACAACCATGGTGGGATAAAGGGTACACAATTGATGTATTCTATGTGACCTACTTCTGTATCGCGGTAACGTTAGTGATCAAGCGTTTACCACCTAGTACCTGGCAACCAAGACACGACGTTCATTAAGAGGGAGAAAGGATATGTTAGACGTAGATAATCCGCCACTGGCAATGCTTGTAGCAATTTTGGTTGTGTTTATATTCCCGTTTATCTATAGTTTTTTTATAGATAACTACGATAAGGATGATAAATAGCACTTGGATGTTTCAAGCAAGTTAGAAAAAAAGATGTCGCCCTACGGGGCGATATCTTTTTCGTACCCCTCCTCTGTTTAAGCTTCCGGAATTTAATCTTTCCCTGATGTTGACCAAACTATCTCTTGCTACGGATTTTAGTAGAATACTGAAAATCCAGGAATTTGCAGAAACTGACGCGTTTACTATAGAAAGTATGCGCAGTCAGGAGTATAGCATCGGGATATTTATATTTATGGTGTTTGGCATAATTGTATTTTCAGCGATTTTATATAATTTTTTTCTCAGCGCTAAAAGAGAAGGTGTTAAATCAGGTAAAGGAATGAAAACAGGTGAACGAATAATGTTTATCTGGTTAGTGCTAGGTGTTATTGCCGCGTCAATATTTGGTGCAGCTCAATTACTGTTTGGCCACCTTTTTTAAGGAGTAAATGTAACGTGAAAGAATATATGCAATCTTTACCCGATGGCTGGACAATCTATCTTTGGATTGTTGCGGCTGCCGGTATCATACTCGCGTCCATCATTGCTATATTATGGGCTCGTAAACATGGACAGTTCGATGAGGATGTAAAATATCTTGTTTTTGATGAAAAAGATAAGGATAAAATGGAACCGGAAGAATTCGAAAAAGCCAAGCAAGTCAACAAGGAACAGATGGAACTAAGAGAAAAAGAGTTAAAGGAAATGGCTGCAAGAAAAGCCGCCAAGCATGAAAAGAGGTGAAAAAGTAATTTATTCTACTTTGGGTATGGTTGTCCTTTTGTTTTTCGGACTCAATCTCAAAAACAGTTTTATCGAGAAAAACAAAGATCCCGGTATTCCCTACTATAGTACAGCCTCTAAGGATTTAAGCGAAAAAGGTGCAGTATTAATAAATCGGGAAAATTGCCGGGAATGCCACTCTCTCTGGACGCTAAAGGACCTCATGAGAGGGGGGTTACCAGCCCCGGCTCTTGATGGAATCGGTTCAATACGAACTGAGGACTGGTTGTACACGTATTTTTCGGCGAAAAATCCACAGTCTATACTTCAGTCCAGACTTAAAAAAGAATACCGTATGCCCTCGTACTCCAATTTACCAGAGAACGAACGCAAGACGTTAGCCTCGTTTCTTGCCAGTTTGAAGGTAGAAGACTGGTACCTGGAGGAAACAAAAAAAGCCGAATATGAAAAACTTACCGGAAAGGCCTATCCGGATGACGAGTCGACAGGTGAATAATTTATATAAAGAGATTTTTTTTGTATCAGTCTCAGTATTGGCTGGTGCGGTTGTAATCTACGTTGGTGATACACTGGTAGGTGTCCAGCTTGAAGTTATAAAAGTACCCGGCTATTTGCTGAGTTATTTTACGCCAATGTTGATGGTAGATATGTTCATCGTTCCATTAATTGGCGGGTTTGTAGTTACATCGATCTACGGTCTCGGTGGAAAAATACTAAGCGGATTCGCACCAGTCCTTGTTCGTGGCTACTGCTATTATAGCCTGACATTTATTACCCCCCCGGGCGAAGGTGAAACATTACCGTTTTTGTACTGGATTCTTCCGGTGATTATTACAGTAGAAGTAGCCTGGGTTGGAGGCTTCCTGGGTGAGGTTATGATCAAGAAAATATACGGGCGCCCAAATAAAAAGCCGAACTATATTACGCAAGCGGAAAAGGCCGAACTTCTTGCGAGCAAGGAAGGAAAGAATACGGCACCGGAATTAAAAGACAACAAGCCGTAATTTTCCAGATGCTAAAAACTGAAGTTACAATTAGTGATGAGGATAGAAGTAAACGTAAGCGATACTTTGCCGCAACGATTATTACCTGTGTTGCATTCCTGGCTCTAGGCATTGCTATTCATCTCATAGGAATGCTGGATAAGGGAATGGCAACTATGAAAAGCAAGGCAACTTACGATCTCGCTGAAATGGACCTGCATATTCGGGCTGCCGGTGAAGATGTTTTTCTACACCAAAAACATGAAGCAGGTAAACTAGAGCATGAAAAATATGCCTTATCAGAAGTGTCCGAATTAATTTCACCTGTACAATGGAAGGAACTGGACTCGATGATTACTATTCCCGAAGGTGAGTTTAAGATGGGGACTAATCATCGTTTAGCTGACCCGCAAAACAGGCCCGAACATGTCGTTACGTTACCAGCCTATCAGATTAGTAAGTACCCTGTAACTAATGTACAGTACGCAAAATTTGTCGCTAATAATGACTATCGGCCTCCGTCAAGTTGGAGAAATGGTAAAATTAACCAATCAGAACTGTTGCATCCCGTTACGTTGGTTTCCTGGTATGACGGGAACAATTACTGCGAGTCAATTGGTGGAAGATTACCCACTGAGGCTGAATGGGAAAAGGCTGCGCGAGGGACTGATGGTCGCCGCTGGCCATGGGGAAATAAGATGGACGCGAAACGCTTGAATACCTATTATAATATGGGTTCCACAACCGATGTCACTATGTTTCCTGCTGGCGTAAGTCCATACGGCGTGATGGATATGGCTGGTAATGTGAGTGAATGGACACAAGATTCCTTTTATAAATACGAGGGAAGTGACGCATCGGATGATATTTTCAAAGGTAAAATTGGAGCCGTCACGAATCCACAAGATAAGGCACTAAAAGTAGTAGATCTGATTGAGGTGAATGCAGAGTACAAGGTTCTAAGGGGGGGGTCGTGGAAAAGCGACCCATTCTCTACTTCGTCTTATCATCGTAATTTTTCTTTCCCGCACTACGCTTCAGATTTTTATGGGTTTCGTTGTGCAAAAGATGTTGCGGCAGGGAAAGAAAATACAAGGTAGCTCGATAATGATTAGATCAATACGTATTATGTTAGTTGCATTTGCAGGGTTTTTCCCTGCAATATCCTGGGCTTCGCTTGATAGTTACGAATTTTTTCATGTTACCATAGAAACACCGTACGTAATTTTTCTGTTTCTGGTAGCCATGATTCTTACACCATTTTTCCTGATGGCTATTCTCTACTGGCGATTTGCTAACCATAAGCCAAGCGATGATGAAGAAAAAATAGACAAAAATGATGGCTAGTACGATCAGCAAAGTATTCTTTGGCAGTAAATGGCTCCTGGTCGTTGGTTATTTGCTAATAAGCCTGAATGCAGGTGTCGCATTCGCGACAAATAAGCCGCCCGAGGAGCGTACTCAGGTTATTCAGGGATTTACCGAATTAGCTGATGAAAAACTGAAAGAACATGAGATCAGTGATGAGTCCAAGCATATGATCCTCTTTATTATGGGTATCGCGCTTCTGGTCTTGTTATGTACGACAGCCGGGTTCGGGATAGCAATGGGGATGTATGGCAAACAGGTCTTCGTGCCGCATATGGTAAGTGCGGGTTTGAGCGTCACGTTAGCAGCTGCCCATGCAATTGCTGCAATT
This sequence comes from Gammaproteobacteria bacterium, assembly GCA_046754065.1. Classification (GTDB taxonomy): domain Bacteria; phylum Pseudomonadota; class Gammaproteobacteria; order SZUA-140; family SZUA-140; genus JBHHVB01. The sequence continues at coordinate 12,047 of JBHHVB010000006.1, read as the reverse complement.
ATCTGGTATTTCCCATTATAACAAGGTGGTTCGGGCAGACCTGACTGGTTTTTTCAAAGATGTGGTGTGATAGATAATGCAGACTAAAGCACCGCAGTCCTATTGGATAATAATTCTTCTTGTCATATATACCCTATCGGGCGTAACAGCGCTGAGCTATGAAGTACTATGGGCAAGAATGTTTGCGCTTCAGTTCGGGGTTAGCATTTTTGGCGTTGTGATTACAGTTGCTGCATTTATGTTTGGCCTGGGGCTTGGTAGTCTTGCAATCTCACAACGACGGTTCGACGTAGCCACACCGCTTTTAATGTTCTCAGCATTAGAAACAGGCATAGCGATTTACGCGCTCGCCTTACCTAAGCTTATGCCTTTTGTGGATGAAGTGGTTACACATCTTGATTCCTCCTCAGCTTATTATTCGTGGCTTGGTACAGAAGTTATTAGCGCACTGGCGATGATGTTATTACCTGCTACCGCAATGGGAGCGAGTTTTCCCCTGATTCTCAGGGCAGTTAGGTCTACACAACTTTCTTTAGCAAAAATTTATGGACTCAATACACTCGGTGGAGCATTAGGTGCACTGGTTCCATTGCTGTTATTGCCAAATTATGGCTGGTCTGCTTCAATCAATTTGATAGCGCTTCTGGGAATTCTTATCGGATTTACCGCTTTTACGCTGTCTCGTCTAACACAACCTTCGTCTGTAACAGAGACAGTATATGTCCGTCCAGGTTTAAAATTCTTAATACCTTATGCCGGCCTGGGCGCAGCAGCGTTAATATTGCAAATTGGCTGGACACGCCTTTACGGCATGATTATGTTACGCACTGAGTATGTGCTGGCCATCATTCTCGCGGTATTTCTTTTGGGTACCGCGCTGGGGAGTTTGTTGGTTCGACGCACTCCTGACAGGCGCTGGCTTGATTATCTTCCGGTTTGGGCGGGAATATTTAGTCTGGTTAGTCTGTGGGGTTTCCCATTTGTCTCTGCCTGGCTTGAGCAACAACAATTTAACTCCTTGAATCATGCCCTGGTGTCTCAAGGATTAGTGCTTGTTGCGTTAACAATACCGGTCACCCTGGCGTTGGGCGCCTGGCTCCCTTTATTAACTGAACATCTCGGCAGACAGGATCACAGCGGACCCTGGTTATATGGTGCCAATTCCATTGGTGCTGCGCTTGGTGCTTTATCGGCAGGTTTTTTATTGATTCCATTGCTTGGTACGACCACGACAATTGTTTTAGCGGCTTGCAGCCTGTTTGTTTTTGGAATGTGCTGGAGTCGGGTGAAATCGTTGTGGCTAGCAGTCGTTTTGCTAATGGCGTTGGCCTGGCCAGTTCTGGAATTTCCTGGGGTCAATCAGTTGCTTCCAGACCTCCACGCAGATAGTAACGATATTTATCTAAATGAAGACGCGATTTCGATTACCCATGTTATTGAGCAAAAGTCCGGGCAACGTATATTATTATCCGATTTGCAGCGTATGGACGCATCTTCAGAGCCGACCGCGGTTATTTCCCAACAAAATCAGGCTAGGCTGCCATTATTGTTGCATCCGGATCCTCGAAAGGTACTTTTTCTGGGCCTGGGTACCGGTATTTCAGCGGCCGGAGCGCTCGATTTTCCTGGTTTAACGATTACCGCTGTGGAGCTTTCCAAAGGCGCAATAGAGGCGGCGGCAGATGAGTTTTCATTGGTTAATAATGACATCGTTTCCCATGCCAAGGTGATTCGAGACGACGCCAGACGTTTTTTAAGTAGTGGCTATGACGATCATAAAAAACAGTTTGATGTCATTATCGGTGATGTATTCCATCCCGATTTTGTCGGGCGGAGTAATCTTCTTTCTGTTCAGCAATTTGAACGAGCGCGAAATCACCTGACTGACAACGGACTATTTGTTCAATGGCTGGCCCTGAACCAGTTTGATATTCAATCGTTAAAAATTATATTGCGTAGTTTTCACCGTATTTTTCCTGACGGTGTGATATTTATTGATGGATTTCGTTTAGCGCTTGTGGGTTCTAAGGCTGAAAAGCAGTGGGCTCGTGATTTATTAGCACATGTATTATCGCTTTCCTCTAATGACCAGCTGGTTGTGACCGGGGGTGAAGGTGAGTGGAGTTGGCTGGGGCGCTATTTGGGTCCTGTTGACGTGGGTGCTGGCGCTGTTCAGGACGAATGGTCACCCCGCATAGAATTTTACCTGCCACGTGCAAGGTACCGCGGGGATATTGATATTGCGAAGGTAGTGTCCTGGTTATTAAGTCGCCGCCCTGATAGGCACGAGGCGGCCTCTCAATTGCAATTAAAACAGCGTGAGCTAGAGTCATTCCAGCGTGCTTATGTCGCTAACGAAATGGCCATTAGAAGCTGGGTAAAGGATCTAAGTGGATCAGTTGCCGAGTCGCAACAGCTAATTCGTTTGGCATACCAGGCCAATTCACGAGATCGCTGGATAGCGATGACGTTGGCCGACAAGATGTTTGCTACATTGTCTAATGCGATCGAGAAAGGCTTTGATCAGCGACAGGCACTATTGAAAATTCTTGATATCTATCCCGATCATGTTGAGGCATTGCGTGCGTTATGGAAGATGGAGAGTGAATCGGGTGATCAGCAGCGCGCCTCGAACTATATGCAGAGGCTTAAATCGTTAACTCCGATGGATAAAATGTTTCGTTAGCTTTACGGTTTATTGAATTTTAAAGCAACTTTCAGGTCATCGAAGCCATGAAAAACCCCCCGGTTCGTGATAAAATTGTCCGATGAATAATGACAAGGTTTTAGAGAAAATTCCTGTTGTAGTCGAGGGTCAGCACAGTCCTGGCCGTAACCTGCATATCAAACGTCGTGCCTTCCAACTGGGCGTGATTCTTGTCGCAACGTTAATTCCGATCATTGGTTTATTTCGTATCGATATCCCGGGCGGATCAATGATTGTCCTGGATCGTCAGATCTGGTTTTCTGACTTCTTCATAGTCTTTGGCTTCTGGTTGGCCATCGCAAGCGGCCTGGTGTTGACCTATTCAGCTCTGGGTACAGCTTTTTGCGGGTGGGCGTGCCCCCAAAATACTTTGTCTGAGTGGGCGAATAATCTAACGCGAAAATGGTTGGGTAAAAATGCCGAGGTGGAGCTACATGGCCATGCCATGCGCGTATCTGCAGGCAAAAGGAAGATTGGCAATTGGGTTGTGTTGCTGGTGCTTTTCTTTATCGCAGCTATGGCGAGCGCGCTTATCCCGATGTTGTATTTTTTCCCCCCGGAGGCGATATGGTCATTTGTAACTTTTCAGGCTGACGATCGTTTGGCAGGATCACTTCACTATATTTATAGTGTTTTTGCGGCAATGATCTTTGTCAATATTACTTTTATCAGACACTTTATGTGTCGGTTTATGTGTGTTTACCGTGTATGGCAGCATTCATTCAAGACCAAACAATCATTGCATATAGAACATGATAGGTCTCATATGGACGAGTGTAATAAATGTAATTATTGCATGAGCGCCTGTATTGTAAAGATTGATCCTCGCAACACAGAAACCTACGATGCTTGTATAAATTGCGGGGAATGTGTGAATGCATGCTCGGAGATCCGAGCCTCTCGAAAAACAGGTGGCAGCCTTTTACATTTCCTCATCGGTCAGCGGGATAAATCTGCACAAAGCACAAGTCTTAATCTTGATACTTTGTTTTCAAGGACAAAATGGTCTATACCTGTTACAGTCGTTGGGTTAGCCATGTTTGCCTGGGGGTTATGGAGTTACGAACCCTATCATTTCGCTGTTTATCAAAATGAAACGGAACACAAAGGGCAAATACTGGATTATCGTATTGCGCTGGCGAGAAAAGTATACCATCCAGGCAAGGTGGATCTGGTGATTGACGGAATACCCGAAGGAAGCTATCACGTTTCAAGTCAGGAAATGAGTTTTTCCACGGCTGAACGTGTAAATGTGATTTTAAGTATTGATAACACCTTGCCAAAAGGTATTTACCCCTTTATTGTTCACGCCAGTTCAGATGACGGGTGGCAGGACAGTTTTCGCGTCCATCATGTTGTTACAAAAGGTTAGGTTGCGTTTATGACTAAAGACACTGACACTGATACATTAAACGAAAAAGTGCAGGAAAACATTGCAAAAAAGCAGGCAAAAGGTGAGTGGGGTAAAACCCCAGGGGATCATTTCGGATACGCCTCTGACGAGGAACGGAAGTCGAAAAGAGGCCTCGAAGATTGGGAACTCGTTGAAACAATTCCTACATCAAATAGAAGTGTACCTAAATGGTTTATCGCGGTTATTGTATTAGTGCTGATGATAGCCATTGGTTTAAGTTTTCCGTTTTGGGGAGATAGGCCAGGCTATGAACGAACCTGGATTAATGAAGGATTCTGGTTGGCTCTGGCTTATCTTGCGGTTGCTGGAACCTTCGTTTATTTCATGGTTAGATTGTATGGACCGCCGGTTGAGCAGACTGAAAAAGAGAAAAGCAGTCAGAAACAAAACAATGATGAGGACGCGTAGCGTCATTGGTTGATTAAATATCTAGCCCGAATATTTCACCATGGCGGCGAAATGATAAGATAAGTTGATGACTCATTTGAGAAAAAACGTATTGACCCAACAGTACAAACGGTACCCGGAGATGATGTCTATCCCGGCCCTCGGTAAATGTTCCAGACTTTACGCATCATCCGGGATCCTTGGTGAAATATTCGGGCTAGTTTGAGAGGTTATTAATAATCACTATGTCTATTAATGAATCCAGATGTTCGATCAGCATCCTCACCATCTTAATTGTATTTCTCTTTTCCGCATGTAGTAAGGAAGACGCATTTACATTAAAACCCCAGAAATGGGGAGATATCATGGTTATGGTAAATACCGAGCCAACGCCGGTGAGTTCTGGAGGGATGAATGAATTCTGGATAAAGGCAGTCATGTCAGATAAACGTGCAGCGCACAATCTTATCATCGCTATTCGTTCTGGTGAGAGCGCACAATGGAAACAGGCGATCCAGGATGGCCATACAGGCGTTTATAGGCGGGCACTTGATATCAAAAATGGCCAGAAATCGCTTTACGTCAGCTTACGCAAGAAAAAAGGTGATGGCGAAACAGTATTAGAATTTCCACTATTCGAACAAAAAGAACCCCCGTCGCATTAACTTTTCTTGGCACACTTATCAGTCATGAGGACTGTCGAGCAGATATTTTTTGTTTAAGTTTCTCACTCTCTTCCCATTTCCTTAACAGCAGAATTTGATCGCCTCCACGTTTATCCCGGCAACGTGGACAGGTTAGATGACACATATAAAGCTCCTTTGGCATAAGACCGCTATCGAGTAATTCCATCTGTAGTTGTCTGATGGGGCCCTTTATTGTGCTGATATTTCCTTTGTGCCGTATCGCCCTTAGTTTGAAGGGGCCTTGGATTGTTCTAACATGTCTTGACATCGAATGAGTATCTTCAAGCAGCCTCAGTATCTTTCCGCGAAACATACCTGTAGTGCTAATGACGAAGCCAGGCCAGCGTTCCCTGATTTCAAGTTGATCTATATAGCTTTGTTGACGTTTGACGTAATTGTCATAGCCTACAGGCATATGAAAGAAACAGGGCAGTGGAAGCGTATGAACGACCTGCCCGGAGAGATCGACATCTTCATTATGCCAATCAGGGAACTCCGAAGGACACCCGCAATCCAGGATCATTGCTTTTTATATATCTTTCTAGCAGTTAAATAGACATTGGCAAAGAATATCCAGAAACCGATGCCGAGCGCTGTAGACACGGTACCGATAATGGGCCCATAGAGCTTGTGAACCGCATCCAGTTCATCAAGGTTTCCCTGCAACATGAGATTACCCTCCCAGATGCCGAAGATTAGCAGGGTGGAGTAAAATCCCATGACCCCCAAGGTTGTCCACCAAAATGATTGGTTTGCCATCCGTTTAGAATATAGTCGTTTACCGGATATCGCTTGGAAAAGATAATAGGTCGTGGCCATGCAAAGGAGTACTACACCACCAACAACGTTAATATGGGCGTGTGCAAGTGGATCAATCATATGACCAGGTCCCCCATAGGGACTGCCAATGGAATCCAGCCAGGCTCTGATAGGGGATATAACCTGTAATACACCGTGAATAGTGCCGACGAAGAAAAATGAAGCTGATGCAACGAGGTATTTTAATAAATAGTAGCTGTTGCCAGATGAGGCGTTTTGCTCTTGCATGTGATTATCTGAAGATACTGATTGATAGATCGTAAAAAAGCCCGGGCTAAGCCGGGCTTTTCTGAAGTCTTAGCCGATTATTATTTTAATCGTTTTCGTGCTCTTCTATACTTTTGATGCCAGTGCCAGCCATGGCTGCTGCGACAAAAATAGATAAACCGAAGAATATTAATGTTGGTACCCACCAACCTTGTGCAACTGTAGTTCCCATTAACTTACCCCCTTTCTTATAACTTCTGTGGCGACAATTCCAGTTAAGTCCGGGAATTGTAACCAATACCCATTAGTTAAGCAAGCACAATACGGAGGCAATATGGATTATTTGCGAATAGCCGACTATTTTAATTAGTTATTGATGATCAGTAAGTTATCGCATTACCAATGCCCCTGGGGTCGCTCGCAGCAAAAACCTGATTGTTGGTCATGTCCCACATAACGGCCTGCATATTGCCGTATGTCGAACGACGGGGCTTTAGCTGGTGTCCTAACGCCTGTAATGCTTCGATTTCATCTTTAGCAAGTGCATCGGGTTCATAGGTAATGGCATCTGGAATAAACTGATGGTGGTATCGCGGTACATTAACCCACGATTCAGGATTGTGTTTGGCGGCAAAATCCAGGCTTGCGAGGAGCACCATCGTGATAATACGGCTGCCGCCCGGCGTACCCAATATGGCAGTCCGGTTTTTGTCTTCGAGGAATGTGGGTGTCATGCTGGATAATGGGCGCTTTCCCGGTTCGATGGCATTGGCTTCTCCACCAATGAGCCCGTAGACATTAGGTATCCCGGGCTTGCTCGAGAAATCGTCCATTTCATTATTGAGCAGTACGCCGCTCCCGGCAGAGACAAAGCCCGACCCAAACGGGAAGTTGATCGTTAATGTTGCACTGACCCGGTTTCCGGCTGTGTCGATCACTGAAAAATGGGTTGTGTGTGTCCCTTCTGGTTCTGTTACGACGCCGGGTAATGTAGCGCTGGATGTCGCGCGATCCAGTCGAATCGTATTTCTGAGTGCAGCGCCATAGTAGGGGTGAATAAGTTTTTTGACGGGCACATCAAAATAATCCGGGTCGCCCAGGTATTCAGCCCGGTCACGGTAGGCCCGACGCATCCCTTCGATAATCAGGTGTTTTTGGGTAGCTGGTTCCAGTGTGCTCAGTTCATCTTCCGCCAGTATGTTTAGCATCTCAATCAGTGCAATGCCGCCTGACGATGGAGGCGGTGCGGAAATGACCTTGATTCCCTTGTAATGCCCCTCGACCGGCTCACGTTCTATAACGCGGTAATTTGCCAGGTCCTGTTCTGTCCAGATACCTCCAGCCTCACGCACACCACGTACCAACGTTTTTGCAATCTTGCCCTTATAAAAACCTGCCTTGCCATATTTTGCCAGCGATTCCAGCGTACCTGCCAAATCAGGTTGTTTAATCAGGTGACCCGTAGTAGGCACTTCTCCATTAGCAAGAAAAACATCGGTCGCGGCCGCAGAATTTCTCAATGCGGTCAATCGAAACTTGGCCAGCCGTTGATAACGTTTTTCAACCTCGAATCCATTTCTTGCTAGCCGGATCGCGGGTTCCAGCGTACGAGATAGTGGCAGTGAGCCATATTTTTCTGCCAGGTGAACCAATGCCGCCGGTAGACCCGGGATCGCCGCTGCGAGGGGGCCATTCAGGGACAAGTTGTTGATAATATCACCATTTTCATCGAGATACATATCACGGTGAGCAGCACCGGGTGCAGTTTCTCTGCCGTCGATCATGATGTTGTGTTGATCTGATGCGCGGTGCAATAACCAGAAACCGCCACCACCCAGGCCGGAGCTATAAGGCTCGACAACCGCGAGTGCCGCGCTGATGGCAACCGCTGCATCGAATGCATTGCCACCGGCTTGAAAGGTCTCTTTACCTGCCTGGGTTGCGAGCGGGTGCGCTGTTGCGATGCCACTTGTCGGTGGCGTATCACCTGCAAAAAGTTGACCGACGCAACTTAGGAACAACAGGGCAATACTGATAAGGCGAATTGGCATTAAATTAAACCCGGTAAGTTGATTTTTACTCAGTTTCACCGGTAATCTTCAGGTATTTTTGATAGAGCTCATCTTGCGTTTCTTTATGATCAGGGTCATGAGGAATGCAGTCGATTGGGCAAACTTCCACACACTGTGATGTTTCGAAGTGACCAACACATTCCGTGCATAAATCAGGGTCAATAACATAAATCTCGTCACCCTGTGTGATAGCGCCATTGGGACATTCGGGCTCGCAGACATCACAGTTTATACATTCATCGGTAATAATTAACGCCATAGATTAATGACCTCTTTACATATTTTTAAACACCGGGACAAATTTATCGTAGCTTTGAATACAGCGCATCTCGCACATTTCCATGAACAAAATCAGAGATATCTCCTCCGTGCGCAGCAACCTCTCGTACCAGGCTGGAAGATATATAGGCATACTGTTCTGCGGGCATTAGATACATTGTTTCAATATCTGGCGCAAGCTTTCGATTCATGCCGGCTAGCTGGAATTCATATTCAAAATCGGAAACCGCACGTAATCCTCTAATAATAACCTGGGCCTGCTTTTCCCGGGCAAACTCGACAAGCAGGTTTTCAAAGCTGCAAATCTCAATATTTTTCATATCTCCCAATGCCTGCTCGGCCAATTCGAGTCGTTCTGCTATAGAGAATGTGGGCACCTTGGAAGGGCTGGCGGCAATGGCAATAATGACCTGGCTGAATAGTCGTGAAGCTCTTTGAATAATATCACTGTGCCCATTGGTAATTGGATCAAACGTGCCGGGGTAAATTGCTGAAAGTTTCATTAGCTCATTGTATCAGTGATAGCGATTATTCTGAACTGCTCAGGTTGTTCGCTGCGCAAGATGGTAGGCGACTTGTCCAGCAGATTTGCTGTGAACAAGTTCCCAGCTTTCGGGTAATTCGGTTAATTGATGCCTTTTATCACACTCCAGATAAATTCTGGCTTGCGGCGCAAGCCATCGAGATTGTTCAAGGCGAAAACAGCAGTCTTCCAGTATGTTATCCCGGAAAGGAGGATCGAGAAACACGATATCAAATGGCCAGGGTGGGCTGGACAGATAGTTGAGTGTATCGCTCCATATGATTTCGGCATTCCCTGCATCAAGCAGCGATACATTTTGTTGTAATTGCTGAATAACGCGAATGTCTTGATCAATCATAATGCAACGATTTGCACCTCGAGAAAGTGCTTCAAAAGACAATGCGCCACTGCCGGCAAAAAGATCCAGGCAGTCTGCTCCTTCTATTATGGGCTGGATCCAGTTAAAAAGCGTTTCTCGTATCCGGTCAGACGTGGGGCGAACGCCGGCAAAAGACGCGAAGGGTATTCTCCTGCTACGCCATTGACCGGCGATTATCCTTAACGTGCTGGTCCCTTGTCGCTTATTCTTATTAAGAGGCTGGTTCATTCGGGATTTTGTCACCACCAACAGTAATGGTTATTAGCCGGTGAGGATCAATTCTTCGTTTAAAGGCGGTCTTGATATCCTCTACCGTGACAGCTTCTACTTTTGCGTTAAAGGTGTCCAGGTAGTCTAGCGGCAAACCATAAAAACCGATTGATGACAGGTTGCCTACGATTTTGCTGTTGCTCGAAATGCGTAGTGGAAAGCCACCGGTAATATTCTGTTTTGACGCCTTGAGTTCTTTTTTACTGGGTCCGTTTTCAATAAATTCATTCAACGTATCCAGCAGCACCTTTAGGGCCTCGTCGGTTTGCTCATTTTTTGTTTGTAGACCTAGCGTATACGGTCCTTTTTTACGCATCGGCGAGAAATAACTGTATGCACTATAGGACAGCCCTCTTTTCTCTCGAACCTCTTCGCTGATTCTTGAAACCAGACCGCTGCCTCCCAAAACATGATTGCCGACATACAGCGGAAAGTAATCAGGATCATCTCTCGTCATTCCCGGTTGCCCGACAAGCACATGCGTTTGAGAAGAGGGGAAGCCGATGTGAATTGATTTTTCCTCATCAAGTGCTTTTACTTTTGGTAATGGCGGCGCAGCATCTCCAGCTGGAAGCTCGGACACAAGGTCAGCAACCACATTTTCAGCCTGGTTTCTATCAATTGCGCCGACGACGGCAATAACGGCATTCTTGGCCACATAATAGTGTTGATAATAGGCGACAACGTCATCTCGCGTAAGCGTCTTGACACTTTTGATGGTACCTAACGGGTGTCTCCCATATGGATGATCGCCGAAGACTGCTTTCATGAATGCCTTGCTGGCAATCGAACTTGGTTGTTGTTGTTCAGCACGCAGGGCCAATAGCATTTGATTACGTTCCCGCTCCAGGCTGTCAGCAGGAAACGTTGGTCGTATCAAAATCTCTTTCAGCATTTCAATTGCCCGATTGAGTAGCGTTTCGTCCGTCAAGCTTCGCAGGCTGACAACCGCCATATCCCTGTGCGCACTCATGCCCAATCTTGCGCCGAGACCTTCAAATTCTTCAGCTATTTGGTCAGCGTTATAGTCACCGGCCCCATCATCCAACAGCGTATTGGTCAGGTGTGCGATACCGCCCTGGTCACCATTACGGGCACCGCCCGCATCAAATACGACCTGGATATCAACCATGGGCAATTCGGGTGCAGGAACAAAATAAACCCGTGCGCCGTTTTCAGTAGTCCAATGCTGGATTTTAGGTGCTGCAAAACTGGTAGGCCCTATAATCAGGCTACCGAAGATTACTAATGCCAAGCTCCACTTCTTCAATTGGTCTAATGCCACAATGTTCTCCATCGAAATCATTAACAGCTTTTTGTTGAGTTTCAGATCGAAATTAATGCCCATGGCTACCACCTCGTCTCATTGGTCTGTGCATATTTTTTGGATCTATAGGTTGTGGATCGAGAACAGCAACAGTCAAATGATCGTCAATCAGGTATTTGTTGGCAACAGCCTTGATTTGTTCTGCTGTGACCGCCTTGATTCTATCAACATATTGGTCCAGTAGTCGCCAGTCCAGTCCAACCGTCTCGAGCATGCCGATCTGCATCGCCTGGTAAAATACAGAGTCCAGCTCGTAGACGTTTGATGCAACGACCTGTGCCTTGATTCGCGCTAATTCATCATCCGATACCGTTTCCTCTTTTAACTGTTTGATCTGCGCTTTAATGGCCTCTTCAAGTTGATTAATCGTATGGTCTTGGGTAGGTGTGCCATCAAATAAAAACACTTCGCTGTTGCGTGACGTCATGCTGTAGCCAGCGCTGACACTCGATGCAATCCGTTTGTCCCGAACCAGGTCTTTTGCAAATCGGGCACTATCGCCGCCATCGAGCACACCGGCCAGCACTTCAAGAGCATACGGTTCCCACGCTTCTTCGGTAGTGTTGATTACAGGCACCTTGTAACCCATCAGCAGGTAAGGCAATTCAGCTGGGGCCTTGACCGTGATACGTTTCTGTCCTCGTTGGGCCGGTTCGCGTTGGGGTTTGGGTGGTGTCAGGTTGCTGGGTTTGAGTTTTCCAAAATATTTTTTTGCCAGTTTTAAGACTTCATCGGCGTTGACGTCACCCACAACAACAACGGTCGCGTTATTAGGCGCATACCAGAGTCGGTACCATTTTTTCAGGTCGTCAGCCTCCATATTTTCGAGGTCGTCCATCCAGCCAATGATCGGATGACGATAGGGACTGCTGGTGTACGCGGTTGCCATAAACTGTTCGTAGGTCAGGGCCTGAGGCTCATCTTCAGTGCGCAGGCGTCGTTCTTCCATGACAACCTGAACTTCCTTTTGAAATTCC
>JBHHVB010000005.1:0-80251 GCA_046754065.1 Gammaproteobacteria bacterium | reverse complement strand
AAGTGACATCTTATGCTTGTATTGTAGTGTGTGCCACTTTTTCAGGACCGACTAAATAAATGAGTACATTCTAACAACCATATCAATTCTTTTTGGTAATAAGTCACTAAATTATCGTGATTAGTTAGCTGCTCAACACCACACTTCGAGTTTATGATGTATCCAGAGTTCGACAAACGGAGCTCAAATCACGGGAAGAAGACAAAGTAATTAGAGCCCGAAATTTTACTAAAACCATTGGAGGAATACAAAATGAAAAAGACAATGATTAGCGTAATCGTAAGCGGCATGTTTGTTACCGGTTTGGCTTTCGCAGATACAAAGGTGACCGGCTCAACCACAGCAAATATTTCAAAATCAACCGGTAGTGCTGCAATATCGATCGGGAAAGATACATCGGCAAATGTCGGATCAATCGAAATTAAAAACAATACGCATGTAAAGGACAGTACCGTTATTAATGCATCAGACACAACTGGTTCTGCAGCACTGTCTATTGGTGAAGATTCTGATGCTAATGTCGGCTCAACCCAGCTCGATAAAGCCAAGGTTAAAAACAGCACTTTAGTCAACGCCAGCAAAACAACTGGTTCCGCTGCGCTTTCAATCGGCAAGAAAAGCGCTGCCAACGTTGGCTCAACCAGAGTGAAAAATGCCAAGGTTAAAAATAGTACCGTTATCAATGCTTCAGATAACACTGGTTCTGCAGCACTGTCAATCGGCGATAATAGTAATGCAAACGTAGGCTCAACTGATATTCATTAATCAGTTATAAAGACTCGCTTCAGGAGCAGTGAAAACATCATTGCTCCTGATGGAGTCCTCAACAAAATCGAAATCACTGAGACGAAGAATTATGGAACAAAAAAGACAACGTAATGTACACCGGTTTTCCATTGCATCGACTGTGTTACTTCTGCTAACTGGTCTTAATTATTCTGCTATTGCCGGTGATCTGGATGACGGTATCAAAAGCGATGATCCGATAAATGACGATCTAAAGCTGGACAACAGTAATGAATTCATTATGACAAAAGCCAAGACCAAAGCCAGAAAAGCACGGAATGATGGGAAGGATTCTGGTGATGTTATAACAGCTGATGGAACCGGCAACATAGCCATTGGCGCTGGCACAGATTTAAAAGGCGCCACGATTATTAATATGTCTGACAATGAAGGTGCAACGGTATTATCAGAGTAAGAATCGGAAAATAGTAAGATTAAATTAAAATGGCAGGATTAATCATGAAAACAGAAGCTAGGCAAATAGACCCGATATTCCGCTGGACCACCATACTGGCCCTTTGTTTCGGCTTACTTAGCGCTTGTTCGCTCAATCCACATCAGGTCGATGTAACCCTGAAAGAAGGAACACCTGCCCAGAAAACAACGGATTTTGATAAGGCACTTAGAGACCTGGGGTTAATGTCCCAGATTTATTCTGCAAACAAGATTAATGTTATGTCCCAGTTCATCTCAGACAATACCGGGACGTCGGTAGCAACGCAATCGGAAATTCCCAGAGATGTAACAGAAATGGTCAAAACTGCGCTGAATAGCATTGGTGGGAATATCACCTATATCCCGTATGATCCAGATTTCATACTCAACTCCGCACAAACCGGTTATTCCGGATTTCAGAAAAAACTGATCCCGCATATCGTGGTCACCGGCGGGATTACCGAATTCGATCGCGGCCTGGAGACCCGGGGAAAAAACACCGATATTGGCCTCGAGGGAACCGCAGAGGGAAATGAGATAGGATTCGATTTTTCAGACAAATCCAAGACTTCGGTCGCAAGTATCACCCTGGATTTCAATATGGTTGATTTTGAAAAACTTTCAGGCATCCCCCGAATTCAGTCAGTGAATAATATCAAGGTTGGCAAGGCAGTTGCTGAAAATAGTATCGCCTTTTCGATCATAGGAAACACCATCGGGCTTAAAGGCTCGGTTAAAAAAGTTCAGGGAAGACATGCAGCAGTCAGGTTACTGGTTCAAGTCAGCATGATTGAGCTAATGGGAAAATATCTGAATCTACCCTACTGGCGCTTACTGGGTAGCGAACCCGATCCTGTTGTTCTAGACAGTCTCAAAGAAAAATTTTATGCCATGAACGAAAAACAGCGCGTTGAAATGGTGCAGCAATTATTAATACTGAATGGCTACGAAATCCCGCTAACGGGCGATATGGACGCTCAAACAAAAGGAGCGCTGGCTGAATTTGGTTCAGAGCATAGCCTGGTATCACCATCCGTTGACGAAGATACTTATCTTTCTTTATATGGCTCGGTGCCCATAACTCATAAGGTTCTGCATAAAAGAAAGTTGATGGCTAGCCTTAGAAATAATGTTGGAAAAACCGGTACGCCTGTAAACTCATTGGTTAGCAAAGATGGCTTGTTACGCATCTCAACAAATGAGACAACTTTTAATATCGGTGATCCTGTTAATATTTCTCTCGAAGTAACCAAGCCATTATATGTGCAGGTATTGAATGTATCTTCGACAGGTAAAGTTTGGCACTTGTTTCCAGAAAACGAGAAATCCCGGGTGCTTCTAAATCCAGGTAAAAACTATCAAATCCCGTCTGATGACGCACCGTACGAACTGGAGATTGTTGGCCCTGCGGGTACTGATCAGATAATTGCATTCGCAAGCCCGAAACCCTTGCCGGATTCAATTAGAAAAATAAATCATAAAGATGAAATCTCTGACGAGATACTGGCATCAGTGCCAATTCGCGTTAATACGCTAATAAAGATCAAGTAGGCAACAGACATTCATCTTAATTAATGAAGCAATTTAAACTCTAAATCCCGAAGAAGATGATGCATGAAAAGAAAGACATTCAAAAAACACCTGGGATTAATAATTGCGGTCATGGTCTTTGGTAATAGTTATGGTGATATCGTCAAGTCCCAGCAAGAACATAATGGACTGGCGCAAAAGGACATTTCCAGGAATCCTTTAAATGAAAAATCGTTAGATAGCGGAAGTTCTAAAATTCGTGGGCTGGAAAGTGAAGGAATTATCAATCACCTTCCTAACCATGCAAATTCACCGATTGTGAAATTTAGCAGTGGCAGATCCCGGAATTATTATGACGTAGAAGGTTATTCGAATAATCATTTTGTACAAGGTGAAATTGAAATCAATAGAAGTGACGGAAAAATAAATGGATATATATTTGGCTCCAACCAGGACAAAACATATATCTATGGAGAACTAAATAAATATCAAGATGTAGTTGCTTACGATAAAGAAGGGAATGTTTATCAACTCATCATTATAGAATCGACGCGCAGATAATTTTACCCATAGTTTTGGCATGGCCGAAAAATACAACGCCTAAACAGATTTAAATGGAGGATACAGGCAATGAGAAAACTTTTAATATGTATTTTTATTACCTATTTGCTGACATCGCTAAACACAATTTATGCTGAAACGACTATCGAGGATTCAAAAATAGTCAATGCGTCAAAGACAAAAAATAGTGCGGCCATTTCAATAGGAAAAGCGACGTCCTCTAATGTTGGATCAGTTGAAGTCAAAAAAGGAAGTACGATAAAGAACAGTAAAATCGTTAACGCGACTAATTCCAAGAATTCTGCTGCTATTTCACTGGGCAGCAATTCGAATTCTAATATTGGCTCAACACAAATTGAAAAATCAAATATAACAAACAGTACCATTGTCAACTCTAGCAATAACAAGAATTCTGTCACAGTATCGATTGGTAACAGCGATGCGAATATTGGCTCAATTCAATTAGAAAAATCCAAAGTCAAAAACAGTAAAATCGTCAATATGAGCAGCAACAAAAAGGCTGCAGCGGTATCAATCGGCGGTGGCAGGCAGGCCAATATTGGATCTGTTTCGGTTGAAAAACGAAATTTAAGTGGCACAACGGTAATTAATGCTTCTTCCAACAACAACTCAACCGCGGTGGCGGTATGGCCCTTCAAAAAGCGGAAAAATGTTGGTTCAATAGATATTGAATAACCCGGAGTTTAAGCTTGTGCAGATTTTCTTTTTCTCCTGAACGGCGATATCAATTTGCAAGCAAGCATCTTAAAGTCCATGCCAATACCAAGCGCAGCTGGAATAGAGAACAGTGTAATCACGGTCGAAAACATGAGCCCCCACGACAATGCCAGCGCCATTGGCGCGACAAATGGATCAAAACCACCCCAACCGTAAGCAGTAGGTAATAACCCTACAACTGTTGTAATTGCCGTGAGTAACACAGCACGTAAGCGCCTTTTGCCGCTTTTGATGACAGCCTCTCTCCACGGTACGCCTTTGGCAATCTGTCGTTGTATAAATACAGCAATTACCAGAGATGAGTTAACGACGACACCCGTCAGTGCGACGAACCCCATCATTGCCATAAAGGACAACGGCTTCCCATGTAGTAAATAGCCGACGATGATGCCGATTAATCCAAACGGAATGGCCAACATTACAAGAACTGGATACATGATGCGATTAAACTGGATGGCCAAAATGACAAAAATACCCAGCAACGCATACAGGAAGCTGATAACAAGTCCCCGCACTGACTCTTCGTCACGTTCTTGCGCACCACCGAGATAATAGTTAACCAGCATATGATCATCCGCCAACCATACGTCCTTTTTGTCAGTCACTAGTGAATTCAATTCGCGCGAGGTAATTATCTTCGGGTCAACCTCTGCAGAGACATTGATAATTCTGTTATTGTCCTTATGGCGAATACTCGTGGTACCCGGGCTGGAGACCACTTTTGCAATTCGATTCATCGGTACCAGACCACCCCGCCGGTTTGGTATCTCGATATTCATCAGCGTATTGATATCCTGTTGCGCCTCTTCCGGATAGCGAATCGTGACGTCAATTTCTTCCTTGCCACGTTTGAGGGTAGAAACTCGCAGTCCATCGAAAGCCGCCTTGATATGCTGTGCAGCAGTCGCAAGATCTATACCGGCATAAGCTGCAAGCGCCCGGTCCAGCTCGATATGGATCTCCGGATCACCCGACTCCAAATCACTTTCAATCGCATAAACCCCTTCTATGGTCTCCAGTATCTTTAATAGCCGATTGGCGACTCTGGCCTGAGCCGCATCATCACCGGTCAATTCCACCTGCAACGCCCGTCCAACCGGCGGCCCCGGAGCCTCCATCGCAAAGCTGATATCCATATCGGGGAATAGCGACGGCACTTCACTTTCCAGCTTATTCATCACGTCATAAGCGGGAGTCGATCGCTCTGTGAATGGAATCAGGATCACTCTCAGGAAACCAAATCGGTCACCAATTTGTTTTAGCGTTTCCCTCTGATCAGCACTGTTTTCTCCTGCCACCATTGTGGTCGTTTCAAGAATATCCTTGTCAATTCGGGAACGAACTTCAAGGTCAAGTTTCTCCAACTGCTTAAAGGTTTGTTCGAGCGTCGTTCCTTCAGCAAGATTTACCCGCAAATAAAACTGGGACTCCGAACCTGATGGAAACAGTTGAAACTTCATCGATCCAGCCAAACCCAATGCGCCAACAAGTCCTAACACAGTTAAAATGATCGTTAAATACCGCCACTTCACTGCATAGCGCAAAAACCATTCATAGATATTTGTCAGCCATACAAACAGCAATCTTTCCTTGGGGTGCTTGTTCGGGTTGGCCACATCGCGAATATGATTCGGTAAAATAAATACTGCCTCGATCCATGAAAAGACCAGTAAAGTCACAACGACAACCGGTATCGAAAAAACAAACTTTCCGATGATGCCTTCCATAAACATCAACGGGGTGAATGCGACTATCGTCGTTAACACCGTTGCGGTAACAGGCCCCAACAGTTCTACAGTGCCGAAAACCGCCGCCTTTTCCGGATGCATGCCTTGCTCCATATGATAGGTGGCATTTTCACCAATGATAATGGCATCATCGACCATCAAACCCAGCACCATAATAAAGCCAAACATGGTTAACAGGTTTAATGTCACACCGGAGACAAACAATAGCGCCAAGCCCGAAAAGAAAATGATAGGTAACCCCCAGGCCGTTGTCATCGCGACAGCAGGGCGAAGAAACAGCAACAGTGTTAACATGACCAGGGCCAATCCAATGGCACCGTTGCTCGTCAACACCCCTAACCGAAGACGTGTAATCGTGGAAAAATCGTTGTAGACACGGTAGTTCACTCCTTCACCGTATTTCTCAGAAACCGTTGCGAGATACGCCCTGATTTCGTCAACTAGATCTATTAAATCCGCATCCCCCTTTTTCAAAACGATCATATTGATGGCTGGATCACCCTGCGCACCTACGTATCGCGTGGGTCGTTCAAGCGTTTCGGTTACGTCCGCAACATCCCCCAGATGCAGGGCATTACCTTGCTCGTTCGCGCGAATAACGAGGTTTGCGGCATCTTCTGCGGAATCAAATTCCCCTGTGATGCGTATGATTCTCTGGCCATCAGGGGCCTTTAGCCGACCTCCGGGTGCGTTGATATTCCATCCGCGAATCAGTTGTACAACATCATCGACAGAGACCCGGTGACGGCGCAGTTTTTCAGGTTCAAGCACGATCCGAATTTCTTCTTTCCGCTCACCCTGCACCAGCACATCGGCAACACCCGAAATACCAAGCACGTCATCCTCGATATCGTCACCAAGACGTTTCATTTGCAGTGGAGAGAAATCGCCAAAGATTGTAAAAGACAGAATGGGTGCCTGTTCTGATTTTACTTCTGTGATGATCGGGTCAACTGGCAAATCGGTCGGCAAATCGGCACGATTAATGGCCTGCTGCACATCGGCAACGAACCTGGACCGATCTTTATAATTTGGGTCGATCTCAATGGTGATCTGCATCGTACCCGGATAGGCAGTTGAATGCACCGTTTTAATCCCGTCGATGCCTTTTAACTCACGCTCAATTGGCGTAAGCAACAGGGTTTCAACTTCACGCGGTGATGTCCCTGGGTAGCTCGCCCCGATAACTACTACATCAAAATTAACGCTCGGAAATGCCTCACGCTGAATATGCGTAGCGGCATAGATACCCCCAATCAGCAACATGATCGAAACAAGGTTTACAATCAAACCGCGTTTGACAAAAAACTCAATCAATCTGGTCATGGCTGCTCGGCATAAGGTAATGGATGCTCGGCAAACAATTCTTCAAGTAGCATGCCTTTAGACCATGTCAGTTGCTTACTGGCCAATTGCAAATTCAGCATTTGCAGCTCGGCCTGTATTTCAGCGGCATAAAGATCACCTTCAAACTGGACAATCGTTGCAGTGTCAGAACGCCCATCTTTATAGCGTTGCATCTCTGCATCAAACTTACGCTGTTCAGCGCTTACGCGTTCCCGCGCAAGATTTAGTGTCGTTCGACCTGTTTTCAGCGTTGTTATCAGGCCGGCAATTTCATCCCGAATCTGTTCACTGGTTTGAATGCGCTGAACTGCGATTTGATCTTTCTGTAACTCTGCGGCATGTATTGCTGCATTAGCAGATTTTCGCCCAACGGTATCGGATAATTCAAGCGCCACACCAGCTACCAGGTCCTGCATACCCAGAACGTCCAACGCTGCGTCTTCCCCGTGTCCATCAAGAGACAATGAACTCAGCTCTGCTATTAGATCAAGCCGTAAACGATTGTCATCAAATGCCTTATGGAGACGTGCGTCAACTGCTTTGTATTGGGCATCAAGCACCTCAAATTCCGGTCGTTTTTTCTGGGCAACCTGGAACACCTCTTCCAGTGAAAACATGTCAACCGTCGGCTGGTCATTTTGATAGACGATCTGTAATGGCTGATCAGGATCTTTCAGCATAAGCCGATTAAGACTTACCTGATCGCTTTGCAACTGGGATCGAGCCTGTTGTGCCTCCAGTCTCCTTGTCGCTAGCAACGCCTCAGCCTGACTTCGATCGGCGATTTCTATCAGTCCAAACTTTTCTCTGAAACGCTGGTACTCCAATAAGCGTAACGCGCGATCAACTGCAACGTTTGCAAGTTCAATGCTAATCTGGTCTGACAAAACGCTAAAAAAAGTATTCAGCGACCGTAACGTCAACTCACGCGAAATCATCTTTTTTCTTAGCTGTACTGACAGTATATCTGCGTTTAAAGCTGCTATTTCCTGGTGATATTCCGGCCTGCCTTCACCCCGAAGTAAAGGCATCCGGTACTGAAGGCTCACTCCGCCACGATATGCGGGATTAACTGATGCCAATTGAGCTGCAAGTAAAGGCGAAAATGTTTGTTTTGTCCGGTTGTAATCAGCACTCAGACTAATCTCGCCACCATCGGCAAGGGGTTTGCCAAGCCTGCCTGAAAACTGGGCAGCCCTGGTTTCGAGTGGCTGAAAATCGCTTGAGGTCGGTGTCTGATCCTGACTGACCGAAACCTGTCCACTCACAACCGGATCGAGGGTTGCTTGTATTTTTTCCAGATTTACCCTGGACAGTGCTACGTTTACCTCGTTTAGTTTCAGGTCAGGATGACGACTTAATACATCGCTCACTACGTCAGCTAATGACAAGTTCCTGCCTTCATCACCCGCAATGCTAGTCTGCGGCATCCATAACACAGATGTTACCGTAACGATAAAAAGTAAACGCTTATTGAAAACCATAAATCCGTGGATTTTTATTATTGTGTCCCTAAACATATATGAGCTCTGTCTGACCTGTTAACGAGCGCCGGCAATTATACAACAAGTAGCGCCCGGAGATGCAAAACCGAATGATATAAAGTCAACAACCTCCTGAGAAGGCTTACTTCCTCTATAAACCGTCTCTGTTCGCACCTTTTCAGCTCTTTTTATTAAGCGTAAACTTCAGCCATTAGTGATTATATGAGCCGGTCGTTCATAAAATCCTGCTTTTTCACCACATCCAACCCTATCAGCATTCATAACTGAACCCTCATATTGTATAATTGTACCGGTATACCTTTTCCTGAATGACAATAAATTAAAAAAACGGTTCGGAATACCCAGCGCATGTGGATAGCCTTCGTAATCAGGACAGACTGGTAAACCAGCAGGCTCATGATAATTTTTAAGGTGTAATAAATTCGAGGAATAAAAATGCACGAAATTCTCCTTGTTCGCCACGCTAAATCAAGCTGGAAGTATAAAAAGCTCGAAGATGAAGAACGCCCACTTAATAAACGTGGCAAACGGGATTCACACGACATGGGTAAACGCCTTGCCGCGAAAAAGTGCATACCAGACCTGATACTGGCAAGCCCCACTCAAAGAACATTATCTACCGCATTAATCATAGCTTCACATTTAGGCTTGAGTGAAAATATTATTCGTCTGGACTCCAGGATCTATCGGGGTGATATCGCCGATCTGCTGGCATTACTAAAGGAAACTCCAGAATCGGCTCAACGTATCATGCTGGTGGGTCACCATAACAGCATACCGCTTTTGTTCAGAACATTATCTACGGAAAGTATAGAACGTATACCTACCTGCGGTATTGCGAGCATAGAAATGGATATCACCAAATGGTCAAAGATCAAGCCACAAAAGGGAAAATTAGTATTTTACGATTACCCTAAAAAACGGGCAGACCACCAATAGCTGGACTCTCCAATAACCGAATGGGTAGCTGGCTAATCCAATCTCTCATTTGGGCTTTTCTGCAATATTCTGAATTTCTTTCGCGGCACCGGTAACGATTGTGGAGGACCGTTTGACCACATCAACAATGGATGCATCAATCGCTGCTTCAATCATGATTTCTAGCTCGTCAAAATGATGGCTATCAATCGCCTTGATCGCCTCATTAGGCAAGCCTTCCTTAAAGCGATCAATAACCTTTTTTGCCTGTTTGGTTTCATCCAGCATTGCGAATCCTCGGGTTACGTTTTTTCCTGATTTACATCAAGTATCGTTAGAGAAAGTCCTTTTTCATCGGCCTCAAATATTTTGGATGCATCACCAACCAGGAGCGGATCAGGTTCGATAACGATTTTTTTATTTTTATTCGGGTAATCCAGGCTCGATAAGAAGTGTCTCATACAATTAATTCTCGCTCGCTTCTTGTCATCGGACTTTATAACCGTCCAGGGCGCATCCGCCGTATCGGTATAAAAGAACATGGCCTCTTTCGCCTCGGTATAATTATCCCATTTATCCAGAGACGCCATATCTACCGGTGATAATTTCCATTGCTTTAATGGATCGTTTTTCCTGGACTGAAACCGCCGTAGTTGTTCTTCGCGGCTAACCGAAAACCAGTATTTAAACAGGTGTATACCATCGTTCACCAGCATTCTTTCAACTTCGGGGCATTGTCTAATAAATTCCAGGTACTCGGCAGCGGTACAAAACCCCATGACACGTTCCACACCTGCTCGGTTGTACCAGGATCTGTCAAAAAGGACCATTTCACCATTGGTAGGCAGGTGTTTCAAATAACGTTGAAAATACCACTGGCCTTTTTCTCGTTCATCGGGCTTTTCCAATGCAACAATACGTGCATGCCTGGGATTCAGGTGCTCCGTGTAGCGCTTAATGGTCCCACCCTTGCCTGCCGCGTCACGCCCCTCAAATAGCATAACGATTCTTTGACCCGTATCCCGAACCCAGTTTTGAACCTTTAATAACTCGACTTGCAACTCACTTTTAAGTTTCTCATACTCCTTGCGCTTCATTTTTTTCTTATAGGGATAGATGCCCTGTTTAAAATAGCGCTTGAAGTCGATCGGTTTTACTTCAGAAGATTGTTTTTTGTCTTTCTTGTTTTTTAACGCTTGTTTTGTCATTTCCAATACATTCTCGCTACTCATATCCAGCAATGATTTATTGTCCATAGTATTGCCCCGTTCTGAAGTTGTTTCTGTTATGGTTATAAAGAATATTCCGAGTGCGGAGACTTTTAATTGTAGTACATTTTTAGTCTATTTATAAGCATGACTGTATCACTATCAGGTAACCGGGGCAGCGGTTTAATATAATGACAGGCAAGTATCGAGCCAAATATTACTTGTTCATTCAAAAATGCCTATAGGTATTAATATGGCTGTATTCTAATTGGTTACCGCGACATTAGTTACTCAAGTCATGTATCATTGCAGGCAGTTGAATTCCGCCGGACAGATTATGATTGACGATACCCAGGAACACTCACATCATGTCGCCGCAATTGACATGGGCACGAACTCATTTCATATGATTATTGCCGGCATTTCCGAGTCAGGCACCTTTCGCATCGTTGACAGGGAGAAGCAGTGGGTAAGACTCGGTGACGGTACTGACGTACGCGGCAGATTAAACAACGATGCCATCGAACGAATGCTGGAGAGCCTTCGACATTTCAAAAGGCTATCAGAGGTCTATGATGCAACGATGATTTGTATCGCGACGAGCGCGTTGCGAGATGCACCCAATCAGCGCGCGATATTAAGGAAAATTCAGCGGGAAACCGGTCTCTATGTCGATATTGTAAGCGGTCAGGAAGAGGCCCGACTTATTTTCCAGGGCGTAAGGTCTGAAGGGCATATTGGTAATGATGATGTCATGATCATTGACATCGGTGGTGGCAGCACAGAAATCATCGTTGGTAACAACGATGGTATCAAGGCGGCTGAAAGCATGAACATGGGAGCCCGGCGATACACCCATCAGTTTTTTAATCGTCTAAATTTCAAAAAAAGGGAAATAAAATCCTGTCAGAAAGCGGCCGCCAGCAAAATTCAATCCATCTCAGCAGTTTTTGAACCGTGGACCAACATCAAGATCATAGGGACATCAGGAACGATTCAAACCCTGGCACAACTTTGCAACGCATCAGAAAAACGTCAAAACCCGAATTCCCTTGATTTGAAAGACCTGCAAAATAATCTGCCTAGCCTTATCGAAAAAATCAAACTCGATGAACCACTGCAGAATGTAGAAGGGGAAAGAAAAAACACATTGGTCGCAGGTGCAATTATTTTAATTGAAGTCATGTCAGCACTTGGTCTCAAAACATTGTCATTATCAGACAGCGCCTTGCGAGAGGGAATCATATACGATCGCGTTGAGTCGCATGGCGCACTTCCAGTATTGCCAATGTCAGCAGCTGTCGACGCGATGATCAAACGTTTTAACATTGATAGCGACCAGGTCTCCCGCGTCCTCACGACAGCCAAACTAATCGTCATGACCTTTATGAATGAACTCGGGCTGAACAAGGAGGCAATTGAACTACTCTACGCTGCTTGCAAACTCCATGAGATTGGACTGACGGTAAGCCATAAAAAAATGCATATTCACGGGGCATACATGCTGATGAATGCTGATTTAACCGGCATTACACAACGACAACAGGAGCTTATCTCAGCCATCGTACGATTCCATCGCAAGGCCAAACCAAACCAGCGACACATAGAATTAAGGGAAATCAGAAATCACGATACCGAGCTGGTCATCAAACTCTCTGCGATATTACGTCTTGCAGCGGCCTTGAATCGTACACGTGATGGCAACCCTGCCCAACCGGAAATTCAGCTGGGAAAAGATCAATGTAACTTTATCTTTAATCCCTAATGTTATGATCGCCATGAGATATGCATCTGGAATGCTAACAATGAGAAACGACCGCTCGCAAAGCTACTGGACAGCCATATCAGTTTTATTCGAGCACCCGGTTAAATTAAAGGTAATGTATTTTCAACCCTGATATACCATTATGGCTGACCCAGCGATTCCTCTCTTTTTTGCTGGTATTCGTCGAAACTTTCCCGCTCAGGACAGTCTGAAAGTGGCTCCTTGTCACATTCATATTGCTGGATATTTTGAAGTGTCTCATACCCTGCTCTTTTTAGCTCGTTCGTGGTACACCCCGAAAAGATAACAACAATCGGGATAACGATTACGAAAATATTTTTAATCACCCACCCTTTTTCTTCCTGGTTAAACATTCGTGCTATTCCTCCAGGTAGGTATAACCGGTTAATCCGGACTCTAGTGCTTCCAGAAAAACGGCTCGCTGACTATCATCCAGCTGGCTATTTTCCGTTTTTGTTCGCAATTTTCCTAATAGTTCTACGGAATTAAATTTTACATAAGCCAGCACATCCTCAACGGTATCGCCCTGTTGCATTTGTTCAAGTCGATAACCGCCATCGGCTGCTAAACTGACGTTGACTGAGTTGGTATCCCCAAAAAGATTATGTAAGTCACCCAGAATCTCCTGGTAGGCTCCGACCAGAAATATGCCAAGCAAATATAATTCTCCATCGGAGACCTGATGAAGCGGAAGCGTCGATTCCACTCCCATTTTATCGACATAGTGATCAATGCACCCGTCGGAGTCACATGTAATATCGCTAATTATGGCTCGGCGTACTGGTTCCTCGTCAAGCCTATGTAAAGGCATAACCGGAAATACTTGCTCAATTGCCCAGACATCCGGTATTGACTGAAAAATAGAAAAGTTACAGAAATACTTATCAGCCAGCTTCTCATTGATATCGTCAATAATCTCCTGGTTATTTCTAGGGGAAGCGTTGATCAGTGGACTCACTTCGCGGCAGATCGCGTAGTAAATCTGCTCTGCCCTGGCGCGGTCCTCCAACTTAATTACACCATGGGTATACATGTCCTGCGCTTGAGAAATCCAGTGCACCGCATCATGATAAGTTTCAATTGCCGATCGCTCACTGATATTCTGCAGATCCCGAAATAAACCCTTTACGATTGCCGGTCCTTCAATATTATCTGAAAGGTCGATTTCCAGATCAGGGACCGTTTCAACATCAACCACATCCGTGATCAGAACCGCATGATGTGCCGTCAAGGCCCGACCAGATTCGGTAATTATATCCGGGTGTGGTAAGTCATACTCCTCACACACCTCTGCCAGCGCATGAACAACGTTATTGGCATATTCCTGAACCGTATAATTTATCGAGCAGGAACTCCTGGAGCGTGAACCTTCATAATCGATACCAAGCCCTCCCCCAACATCGATACAATTGATGTTGACGTCCATCTTGCAAAGCTCAACATAATACCGCGCCACTTCCTGCAGCCCCTTCTGAATATCACGAATATTCGGAATCTGTGATCCAAGATGGAAATGTAATAATAACAACGTATCCAACAGACCTGCTCCCCGCAGACGCGAAATAACATCCAACAGCTTTGAAGCAGAAAACCCAAACTTGGATTTCTCTCCACCAGTATTCTGCCACTTACCTTTACCAATGGATGCCAGACGAATACGAACGCCGAGCAACGGGTCGATACCAAGACTGGCTGACTCTTCAATGATTAGCTCTAGCTCGGATAGCTTTTCTATAACGATATATATTTTATGGCCGAGCTGCTTACCGATGAGCGCTAGACGAATATATTCCCTGTCCTTGTAACCATTACAAACTATGACACCATTGTTTGAATCGGCCATCGCGAGTACGGCCATCAGTTCCGGTTTACTACCCGCCTCAAGTCCCACACTCGCATCATTGACTGAAATGATTTCCTCAACCACGCTGCGTTGCTGATTCACTTTAATGGGATAAACAGATGTATACCCCCCCCGGTACTGCTGGAAATCCATCGCAGCTGTAAACGCATCATTAAGCTGCATTACCTGTTTATGTATAATATTCGGTATACGCACCAGCACCGGCAAAGACAAACCGCTTGCCTTGATCTCGCCAGTAAGTTTAAAAAGATCGATACCATTTGAGGGACCAGATTGTTCTGGCGACACTACAGCGTGACCCTCATCATTGATATCAAAATAACCACCACCCCAGTGGGTGATGTTATAGGTGCTGCGAGACTGGTTGATATCCCAAGCGGTCATAAGGTGAACCGATTCCAAAAAAAATATATTATTCGGTGGCTGGAACACAATATTATCATTAAATATGAGATTAAAGGATGACAATATGCAGTCAAATGACTATTGGTTTACCGAAGAGTGTAAAGAGGCAGGTGCCGCATTTTCCATGAAGTTCGAGGAAAAGGTCCATGAAGAAAGGACACCCTATCAGCACATCGAGATTTATGAAACCGAATGCTTTGGCACGCTGATGGTCATTGATGGTTTTGTGATGTTAACCGATCGTGATAATTTTATTTATCACGAGATGATGTCTCACCCCACGATATTCTCTCACCCTAGGCCAAAGAAGGTATTAGTCATCGGCGGTGGCGATTGTGGCACGCTGCGGGAGGTGCTCAAACATGAAGATATAGAAGAAGCCTGGCAGGTAGAAATAGACGAGAGAGTCACTCGCTTGTCAGAGCAATATTTTCCTGAACTCTGTGAATCAAACAATGATCCTCGGGCCAATTTCTTTTTTGGTGATGGCATTCAGTGGGTCAAGGACTGCGACCCTGAAACATTCGATATTATAATTGTTGACAGTACTGACCCGATAGGCCCGGCAGAAGGACTATTCACCGAGGCCTTTTACCGTGATTGTCATAATATTCTGGGCGCGGATGGCATTATTGTGCAGCAAAGCGAATCACCGCTTTATCACATGAATTTAATAACGGATATGCGAAATGCAATGGCTGCAGCCGGATATAACGACGTGCAAACCATAAATTTCCCTCAGTGCACCTATCCGTCAGGATGGTGGAGCGCAACAATGGCCGGCAAAGGCTCACTAAAAAACAATGCGCGAATAGACGATATCGACAAAAGAGCTTTTAAAACCGAATATTATAATTCGGGCATTCATCAAGCCGCCTGGGCTATGCCGGAATTTTTTAATCGAGCACTGACCTAACGACCATGAAATTTTGCAGGAGTTGGATACATTGATTCACTTCGTGATTCTTGAAATGGCGGTTTAGCACTGCCCTCATTATACTAATGTGTCAATGCAAGACCCCATAATGGGATTTTTGTATCCCGTTTAAACGCAGCCGAGCACCGCAGGATTAGGCGAAAAAGCGCGAATGAGACAAAGGGGCTTGGATGCCCCTTTTGTCGAGCTTCGTCTAATCCGAGGAGCGCAGGAACCCCGCTTCGAATGACTTATGCAAGAAATAAAATTCTAAATACAATTATTATTCGAGAATACTTGGCCTGCGTTTCCGGGCGTCTTTTCTTTTGATTCGTTTTCTTTAGACGAGTAAAGAAAATGAACCCGCCGTGCGGGCGCGGGAGCCCGCATCAACAACAAGCGTCGCTGCAAAGCGACACCCATCAAAAACCCATCATCTCATCCATATAATCCGGTAACCACGTCACCACCTCAGGAAAAACCACTAGCAATCCAGCGCAGCCTAACGATCATACAGAATATTTATCTGGCTGTGTGTGCCAACAAGCTAATTTCGGGTTAAAAGCCGTTCTTGGTAATCTTGTGGCATCCGCTCGCACCACAGTTCTTGTTTTGTTCTACAGTTCCACTCTTTCCGCCATTATGATCGCCTTCACTTCTGAAGTCTTTCTCATGACAGGCGGCACAGAATGGTGCGTACTGCGGTGACGGCCACATAAAAGTACTGTTTATGCTGTTACCGTGGCAGGCAGCACAGCCCGGATCCCTTCTATGATCGCCCGGGTAGTCTCCCTTTGGATCGTGGCTGAAAATGGATGGTGCCCAGGCCTTTGTTGAATGACATGCATCACATTGCACATTGGTGCTTAAATGTCCCTTGGGTTTAAAGGTTGCACCTCCACCGTTACTGTGGCAAGTATCGCATTGACCCGCGGTGCTCGCATCGTGAACCCAGCTACCCCCAACAAAAGTCGCAGTAGTGTGGCAGAAATGACAGTCGAGAGATGTGGTCAGATGATTGCTACTTTTACCTATCGCGGTGACGCCGTGACAGGAAGCACAATTATCTACAATGCCGGTATGGTTGAACCCTGCGCCAACGAAGGTATCGGTGGTATGACACACCACACAATCCTGGTTTGTCTCCACATGGCCAGTCGGTTTGGGTGTAGCAAATCCTGCAGCATGGCATGAGCTACAGTTATCGACGATACCGGCATGCGAAAATGTTGCGGGTATGAAGCCGGTAGTCTGATGACAATTGCTGCAGTCTCCATTGGTCGGTACATGGTTCGGCGGTGGAATCTTGCCCCTTGCAGTGGCCCCGTCATGACAACTTGCACAGTTATCCAGAATACCCTTGTGATCAAACGTGGCACCGGCAAATGCGGTCGTGTTATGACAGTCGGAGCAATCCTGGGTGGCTGCGAACGGTATGTGGTTTTGTGACACGCCGGTTGCAAAACTGCCGTCATGGCAGGATGCACAGTTATCGACTATACCCGTATGATCAAACATCGCATTGGCAAATGTACCACCCGTCACATGACAAACCACGCAGTCCTCATTTGTTTGTACATGCGCCGGACTGGTCTTGGCATTCTTGCCGGTGGCATTAATACCATTATGACAGGAATCGCACCTTACCCCGACGACATCAGGCCCGGTATGATCGACAAAAGCGTCGGCGAAATTAGTCGTGTTATGACACACTGCGCAATCACCATTGGTATTCTGGTGAACCGGCACATCGGTCTTGCCGCGTGCACCAACAGCCACATATGCCGGAGTTCCATCATGACATGAAGCACAATTCCCGGTGATACCCTTGTGTAGAAACGGTGTTATCGCCGGTTTAAATCCGGTGTTGGTGTGGCAATAATAGCAATCCTGTTTTGTCGGCAAGTGCGTCGATGACTTGATCAGGTTCGGTTTTGCTGAAAGAAAACGGCTCTTGTGACAGCCCGCGCAACCTCGAGTAATACCCTGGTGAACTGAAACAAGGAAGGTTGTCGACGTAAACACCATTGTTGAATCATGACAGACACTGCAATCATCACTGGCCGGTATATGATTGCTCGTCTTCGGCGTTGCAATACCGGTATCGTGACAGGATGAACAGTTGTTCGGATTAATCCCGAGGTGATTATAGGTGATACCGGCAAAGGTAGTGAAGTTGGCCGTATCATGGCAATCAGAACAATCCAGAGACGGGGCCGTTGGCACATGGTTTTTGGACATTCCAGTACTAATCTCGCCATTGTGGCATAGCGCGCAATGGGTGGTATCGATCCCTACATGGTTAAAGGTCGCACCGGCAAATGCGGTCGTGTTATGACAATCAGCACAGTCCTGATTGTCTGGATTGGTCGGCATATGATTAATCAGCTTGCCCACGCTGATCACGTTATCATGACAGGTATTACATCCATTCACTACGCCGGCATGATCATAGGTACCACTGGCAAAGGTACCTGGCGTGTGGCAATCAGCACAATCCTGATTAGCCGGTGTTGTCGGCATATGGTTAGTGGATTTACCTATCGCTGTCACACCATGGCATGAGCCGCAGTTGTTCACGATGCCGGTATGATCAACGAACGCGCTGGCAAACGTATCAGTGTTGTGGCAACTACCGCAATCTGAACTGGTTACAGCGTGCGTTGGCACTGCGGAAGCCTTTCCACGCGCATTAATACTGTTGTTGTCATTATGACAGGCTGCACAGGGCTGCGTAATTGAATCAACAATGGAATGATCAAAAACACCACCCAGGCTAAACGTCGTTACATTGTGACAAACGTTGCAGTCAACTGACATCACCGGATGTCCAACCGGATAACCCGGCACCTGGCCAATACCATGGCAGGAATCACATCGCTTACCGATAACATCGGGGCCGGTGTGGTCCGGGTAAGCGGGAAGAAAACTAACTGTCGTGTGACAGTATCCACATTGCGTATCCGTTACTACATGGGTCTCATGCTGACCTTTGGCGACCTTTCCATTGTGGCAACCGGTACATGAGCGGGTGATATTGGAGTGATCGTAACTTCCATCCGGCTCCAGTTCGAGAAAGTGCATAGTGTTATGACAGTCATTACACTGTGCATCGGTGGGTGTATGGAATTCAGATTTGCCGATAGCGATCGTACCGTTATGGCACTCGCTACAACTGCCAAAGACCTCCTGATGATCGACATAGGGAATCAGAGCAAATCCCTGAGGCGTATGACAGGCCTGACACGCATTACTGGTCGCAAAATGGGTGATGGATTTACCAGCGATTTTACTTACACCGGGGATCAGATCCAGATCACCGTTATGACAATTCACACAACTGGATGACAACCCCTGGTGATTAAAAGGGCCCGTCGGACGGTCAGGCGCAATGGTTGCCACGACCAGTTGAATCTGCCGTTGGCTAATCAGTCCTTCAGCCTTTACGACCAGTTGAACCATATAGACACCTACCGCATCCGCCACAAAGGTCGGTGTAGCAGTCGAGGCACCCTGAATCGCTGCCTTGCTTGCGTCAGGTTTAAAGCTGAAGGACCATTCAAAGGTTAACTGCTGATCGGAGGTCGTCAGCGATCCGCTACCATCGAGCGTAGCCGTCTCACCGACCCTGACCGCGACGACGGGCCCTACCTTGGCAACCAGATCAACAATATTAAACGAGGCCGCCGCACTGGGTGATACGTTCACATTGTTCTGCGTAGCAGGCGATGACCCACCACCACACCCTGAAACAATCAGGATGATCAGAATAGAGACTAGTAATCCTGTCAGATTTCGGAATGGCATACTTGTCGACATGATGGAATATTCCTGACTACACGACCCTGGAAAGGATTATTTATGGGAAAATAATCCCATAAATAATCCTTGTCAAGCAAATAATACGTGTAACTTGTTGATTATTAGCAATCTATAAATTTTATATCCCAAATTACAACCAATTACAGGTAATACTTACTGTCGTATGATAATAACCATCAATCGGCGTCAGTACCGTGAAAATTGTCACAAATCACATGTTCACGAAAGAATTTACAGGATACGTTGCGTTGATTCCCGTATCTGTATCTGGGCTGAGAGCAAAGTCGTTGGGCTGCCGTTGAAGTGAAAAATTCAGAGGACGAAGCATTATTTAATCAAGCAGCTAATAGGACTTTCAATAAAACAACTGGATTGCAACTGCCAGGCAATGATGCGAATCTCCCGGGTATTTCGCATTTGGCAGAACGTTTATAAAAAACAATAACTGACCATTAGTGCCGCAAGACCAAGAACCTTCGGTTCTAATCGATTGGCAAGGTTCTCCTTAAAAAAGGATTAGAAGGAACCTTCTCTGGTCTGGAATAAAATAAGCAGATTTATATGTAGTAATTCAAACCTCCCTTATATTTCTTGCCATCGCCTGTTCTAAACAACACCATTAACCGATGCTTTCCGGCGTGGCCCAGCTCATATCCTGCCATGTACCAGTCGTCCATCTGACTCAGCATCCTGGTCTCCGCCTGTCCGTTGGGATGAACGACCATTGAATTTACTGCGACATCGTGTAACCCTCGACCGTCACGCTCTACCTTGTACATGAAATTGTGGCTTCCTCCATGCGACATGCCGCCTTGCGCTTTCATCAAGTGGAATGACTTTATAGCCATCAATTTCCATCTCAACCAAAAACATTGGCTCGTTTTGGTGATGGTCAGTAGTTTGTTGCTCGCCATGATAGTGCTTTGTAGTGTCCATATGGTTATGGTCGTCTGATGGCAATCAGATCGATGATGAAAAAAACGTAGTAAATATAATCGATGTCAAAATCAAACTGTTTTTCATAATTTCTCCTGCAACAATTTAAACAGATTATCGTTATTAAAACGATGTGTTATATCCCACTCTTCCTTTTTTCCTGCCATTGAATGATAAGACCATAGATCACCGGCAATACAAGCAATGATAAAAGTGTTGTGGTTACCATACCGCCGACCATCGGCGCAGCAATGCGTTGCATGACTTCCGAACCTGTGCCGCTACCAATCATTATCGGAATTAAACCAGCTATTACCGCGGTAGCCGTCATCATGATCGGTCTGACACGCTCGGATGTGCCTACATGAACGGCCTCCATAATCTCACCCCCCGTTAATCTGACAGCCGCATGAGCTATATCGTCATGCTGCGCTTTTTCTACTCTTCGTGTCTGAATAGCTTCATTAATGAACGTCAAAACAAGCACACCAATCTCGGCGGCTACACCTGCCAGCGCAATAAAACCAACCGCAACGGCCACTGACAGGTTAAAACCGTAAAGATATACCAGCCAGATACCGCCGACGAGTGCAAAAGGAATCGATAACATAACGACCAGTGGTGCTGTGATATTGCGGAAATTAAAATAAAGCAATAAAAATATAAGCAGTAGTGTTGCAGGAATGACTATTTTCAAACGCTTGGCCGCCCTTTCCATGAACTCAAACTGGCCAGACCAGACAATGGTATAGCCAGGCGGTATCTCCACCTGTTCAGCTAAAACCTTTTTGGCATTTTTAACGAAACCACCAATATCAGAGGTTTTGATATCGACATAAATCCATGCATTGGGTCTCGCATTCTCGCTCTTGATAACCGGCGCCCCGCGCCTCAACTGAACCTGTGCGATCTGTGACAATGGAATCTGCATACCACTCGGCGTCGGTATCAGAACGCGGTTCAGTTGTTCAGGGCTGTCGCGTAACTCACGAGGGTAACGCAGGTTTACCGGGTAACGCTCCAGTCCCTCTACCGTATAGGTCACGTTCATACCGCCGATCGCTGACATGATCACCGCTTGTACATCACCGACAGTCAGGCCATATCTTGCCGCAGACTCGCGATCGATATCAAAGTCGACAAAATAGCCACCGACTGCCCGGTCTCCGAATGCTGATAATGTGTCCGGTATAGTTTTCATCGCCTGTTCAATATCCGTTGATAGCTGTTGCAGAATATTGAGATCAGGCCCACTGACCTTGATGCCGATTGGGGTCTTGATACCTGTTGACAACATATCAATACGTGTCTTGATCGGTGGTGACCAACTATTGGCAAGCCCAGGGAAGGCAATTTCCTTGTCCATCTCAGCCATCAGTTCCCTGGTTGTTTTATCCGGATTTGGCCATTCTTCCCTGGGTTTTAAACGCGCGATGGTTTCAATCATCGCAAGTGGTGCGGGATCGGTTGCTGTCTCGGCACGACCAACCTTACCAAAAACTGACTCGACTTCCGGGAACGTTCGCAAGACCTTGTCTGTTTGTTGCAGCAATTCCCTGGCCTTGGTAATCGATATACCCGGGAAGGTTGTCGGCATGTATAGGATATCTCCTTCATCCAGCGGCGGCATAAATTCGCTACCCAGTTTTGTGACCGGATAAACGGTTACCAGCAGCAGCACGATAGAAACCAGGATCGTCAGTTTTCTCCAGCTTAAGGCAGCACCCAACGCCGGGGCATGAAAAAAATGCAGGATGCGGTTTACCGGATTTTTTTCTTCAGGCATTATCTTTCCACGGATAAACCAACCCATTAACACCGGCACCAGCGTTACTGCGAGTAATGCGGCTGCGGCCATTGAATAGGTACTTGTAAACGCCAATGGAGAAAAGAGCCTGCCTTCCTGACCCTGCAGTGTAAAAATCGCAAGATAGGAAACGGTAATAATCAGTAACGAGAAAAATAGTGCCGGCCCCACTTCCTTCGCAGCCGTTGCAACGGCCTCCCAGCGTTCAGACAGGTTTAGTTCAGCACCTTTTTTATGCGCTGACCGCTCCAGTTGTTTATGGGCATTCTCAATCAGCACTATGGCGCCATCAACCATCGCACCAATGGTTATCGCAATACCACCCAATGACATGATATTGGCATTGATACCCTGCCAACGCATCGCAAGAAAGGCCAGCAATATACCGATGGGTAACGCGACAATGGCTACCAGTGCAGAACGTGCATGCAATAAAAAGAGCATACAGATCAGACTGACGACGATGAATTCCTCAATCAGCTTGTGATTCAGGTTATCTACCGCCCGTTCAATCAGGTCTCCACGATCATATACTGGTACGATTTCTACACCATCCGGTAAACCTTTTTTCAGCTCATTCAGCTTTTCCCTGACACCCTGTATCGTGGAAAGCGCATTGTCACCGAATCGCATGATGACGACGCCACCAGCCACCTCGCCTTCACCATTTAACTCGGCAATACCACGGCGCAGCTCTGGCCCAAGCTTGACATCTGCGACATCCTGCAACCGTATAGGGGTGCCTCGTTTATCGACACCTACCGGAATTGTATTGATATCACCGACGGATTTGATGTAACCCAAACCGCGCACCATGTATTCGGTTTCAGCCATCTCTATCAGCTTGCCACCCACATCATTATTCGACTTCATAATGGCTTGGCGTACTTTAGATAGTGGTATGTTGTAGGCTAATAGCGCATTAGGATCGACCTCTACCTGGTACTGTTTGACATAACCACCAACAGAGGCAACTTCTGCAACACCCGGCACCGTTTGTAACGGGTATCGCAGATACCAGTCCTGAATTGAACGTAATTGTGCAAGGTCATGCCTACCTGACTTGTCAATCAACGCATATTCATATACCCAGCCGACACCTGTCGCATCGGGCCCTAATGTTGGCGTCACACCCGCTGGCAATCGGCTACTGACATAGTTTAACGATTCCAGAACGCGGGAACGGGCCCAGTACATATCCGTTCCGTCATCAAAAATAATATAAACAAAAGACAGGCCAAAAAAGGAATAGCCACGAACGACATTCGCATTCGGTACTGCAAGCATTGCAGTCGTTAATGGATAGGTTACCTGGTCCTCTACAACTTGTGGTGCCTGTCCTGGATATTCGGTAAACACAATGACCTGCACATCAGAAAGATCAGGGATCGCATCCAGCGGTGTCGTTTTGACAGCCCATAGACCGGATGCCACAACCAGAATCGCTGCAATGAGCACAAGGAATCGATTGTGCAGCGACAGATCTATGATCTTTTTAATCATGCTGCATGCCCTCATGCATTGTCATTGGAACACGTATATCTTTCACGGAATCTTCTTCCATGCTCATATCGGACCTATCCATGTCACTCATATCCATTTCTGTATCGGTGACCGAACTTTCAGCCATTGGACCAGACTCAAGCATCTTGGCCGTTGCTTCTCTAAGCTTTGATTCAGAATCTATCAGGAACTGTGCGGAAGTAACGACCGTTTCATCGACGTCAATACCTTTGATTATTTGCGTCAGCCCTTCACTGGCCACACCGACGACAACATCGCGTGGTTCAAACTTGCCTGGCGCTCTTACGACAAACACCTGCTCACGATTACCCGATCTGACGACTGCTTCAGACGGAATGACGACAGCATTCTTCTGAGGATTTGCCAGCACGGTAACATCGGCAAACATTTCCGGTTTTAACAGACCATTACGATTATCGAATTCCATGCGTACCTTTACGGTACGTGTTTTCGATTCCAGATAAGGGTAGATATAGGTAATCTTGCCGCGAAAGACCCTGCCAGGCACGCCGGTAACTCGCATCTCCGCCTCATCACCTTCCTGGATCCACGGCAGGTCATCTTCAAATATATTCACATAAACCCATACTTTTGACAGATCCGCTATGCGGAATAATTCCGTCTTTGGTGTTACAAACTGGCCTTCACGCGCACCGATGTTCAACACAACACCATCAAATGGTGAATGTATGTGAAGGGTCTTTTTAATTTTGCTGCTGTGTTCCAATTCATGAATCTGATGTTCCGGGACATCCAGTAAAACCAGCCTTTCACGCGCAGAACTGACAAGCTCATTCGCACCCTGTCGAATCTCCTCGAATGGACTGTCAGCCAACGTCCTTTTATTTTTCAATGCCAGCAAATATTCTTCCTGACTTGAAACCAGTTGAGGGGAATAGATACTCAACAAAATTGAATTTTTCCTGACGGCCTCGCCAGTCTTGTCAATACGCAGCTCTTCAATCCAGCCTTCAATTTTCGGATGTAGACGTGAAAGATGTTCTTCGTCAAAATCTACACGGCCAACGGCGCGCACTTCACGTGACAACTCGCGCATTTTAGCTTGAGCAACACGGACACCAATATTTTGCACGGTAACGGGATCAATTGTGACGGTGCCTGCCGGTTCAGTGCCATCTTTGTCATCTGCATAGACAGGGATATAATCCATGCCCATCTCATCCTTTGCAGGCACTGGGGAGGTGATCGCGGGATTCATCGGATTTCGATAAAAAAGTGGCTCATCCTTTGATGAATCCTTGTGAGTTTCTACAACGCCCGTACTCACCTTCACCTGATCAGACATCCAGTATCCGAGTGCCAGCCCGAGCAACAGTGTACTAACCGCTACTATCAATATTGTCTTATTCATAAATAGTCTCCTTACCCACTGCGGCTTCAAGTCGGGCTAATGACTGCATCGCTTCACTTAAAGATTTCCAGTACTGCGTCTCAAAATTAAATAAAGAAATTTGCGACCGCACCAGGTTCAGGAAATCCACCTTGTTGACCTGATAACCTGCACGCATTGACGCAACCGTCTGACTTGCCTGAGGGATAATGCCATGCTCGAATAATGCAACCTGCTCGCGGGTGCTTGTGTAACTTGAAAGCGCTCGAGCGATGGCCGTTTCTACCTGTCCGCCAATATCCTGCTCTCTATATTGTTGTTTTATTACTTCACTTTTTCGTTGATCGAGTTTGTTGTCCTGACGGCTACCGGCATAGAGTGGTAAATTCATGCTAAACATGATTGATGCAAAGTCGGTTCTTTCTGAACCGTCCGGGTTTTCCCCATCTCGAAAACCATAGGCTGCGCCCAGTTTGAAATCCGGGTAATAGTTCTTTTTTGCAAGATCAACCCTGGCATGGGCAGCGGCCAGCAGTTTAGCCTGTTTGATCAGCAACGGTCTATTTTCGTAGGCCATCTCAATCAAGCGTGTTTCATCCAGAACGTTTGGCAAACTGGCTTCTACTTTCCTTGGGATCTGAATTGCATTTGATACAGGATAATCCAGTAATGCGTTTAACCGGGCTTCAACACTGCGCCTCATGCTACGCAACTGTATCTCCTGATCGAGAAATTTTGAAAGTTCGACCTGGGCCAATAAAACATCCTGCTGAAGGCCTTTCCCTACTTTATATTTTGTCTGCGCGATATCAACAAACTGACGCAATAACTCCTGGTTACTGCCTACTATCTCAAGCGCACGATCAAGATAAAACAGATTCCACCATACAGCTTTGACATCAGCGACGAGATGAATCTGCATTTCACTAACATCATATTCGGCCATATCAACTTCATACTGCGATACCAACTCCTGTAATGCCAATTTACCAGGATAGGGTAAATTCTGGCTGATCCCGATTTGTAACTGGGTCATCGGCTCCTGGCCAATGGCGAATGAATCCACTGGCAGATTCATAAAACTGATAAACACGCCTGGGTCGGGCAAAGTCCCCTTTTGTACCGGAATTTTACTGAGCGCTAATGCCCTGGACCTAACCGCCTGTAATCCCGGATTGCCTGCCAGCGCCTTGGCGACTGCCGCATCTACTTTGAGGAATAGGCTGTTTTGTTGTTTTGCCGCCTTATCATGTTTCGGTTGTATATTGGTGATAACACTCAACCCATCACTCGCAAAAACAGAAGACA
Organism: Gammaproteobacteria bacterium; assembly: GCA_046754065.1. Classification (GTDB taxonomy): domain Bacteria; phylum Pseudomonadota; class Gammaproteobacteria; order SZUA-140; family SZUA-140; genus JBHHVB01. Next base: position 53,756 of record JBHHVB010000005.1, on the reverse strand, counting down.
TCGTAAAAGTAGCAACCACAAATGTGGTTAGCAATCTAATCGCCAACCAATTTTTATTGTTCATTTGTTTCTTGCTTGCTGTTGCCATCTTCATCGTCCTGACAAGCATGCAGTTCATGGGTAACGCGGCCATGTACTCCATGCACTTTTTCATTTGATTTGGCATCTCCTTTTTTATCACAGTGTGTAACCAAATCTCGTTTTTTATCCATTGACTCTTTGTGAAATAAGCGGCCATGGATGCTGTGTTTTGTTGAGGGTTTGTGAGGCTCCTCATTTGCGATGACCGGCGTCATGACAAAAAAACTTAGCATCGTTATACACAATAACTTTGATTTAACGATCTTCATTGTTCTCTCCTGCTATTTAATCCGCCACACCAATAACCGGTTGCTGCAACCAGTTACCTGATGTGAATCCAGATGGATAGTGTTAAGCAGCCTACATTACCCTCGCCAGTTGGCAGGGGGAATGAAGCTGGACTGGACTTAACTCAGGAGAGTAATTGGGGAGGCCTTAGAAGAGGGGAAATACTAGATGTATAAAAAGGATCGTTGCCCATCTCAGTATAAAATGCTCTAGTGTCTGGTGTAACACTTGCAACTATTGCGACCAGGGCACTACATGCTGCACATGATTGACAATCAGGCATTGATGATACGCCATGATTTTGATGTGAAGAATCTTTATCTATTTTACCTAGTTCACCTGATAACATTTTATGGCTTGCTGCCATTTCATGTGTACTATTTTGGTGAACTTTAACGTAACCATGATGGGAACCTGTAAATGAATGAGCAAATACCATCTGTATTGGTGAAAACACCAATAACATCGACAACAACACATGAATCAATTTTCTCTTTTTGAGGCTCATTGCGGGATTAGCATAACCATACACCTATAAATTCGTCAAATTTTTTAAAGAAAAGTTCAACTGTCTATATCGGCAACCAATACAAGAATGTTAGCTTTATCACTTGTCATCATGTTAGAATGGTAGCGATAATGCAGGGTTCCGGGCACCTGAATTGACTAAAAAAGGAATCCGTGAAAACCGGTCCAGCTCAAATCCCTCAATCGTTAGTAACAAGCAGTCAATCACGTAAGCAAGAATTACGGCTGTTTGTAAATGATTTATGCTCGTCCGCTTTTAAATTTTAATACCAACACTCTTAAACCTGTATAGAAGACTGGCGTTAACAGCAATCCGAATAACGTCACGCCAATCATGCCGGAAAAAACGGTGATCCCCATGACATGCCTGACCTCGGAGCCAGCGCCGGAAGAAAATACCATCGGTACGACACCCGCAATAAATGCAACCGATGTCATGATGATAGGACGCAAGCGTAATCGACACGCGTGAATAGCAGCCTCGAAAGGTGATTCTCCCTGCATTTCCATTTCACGCGCAAATTCAACGATCAGAATGGCGTTTTTACAGGCAAGCCCCATCAGCACCGCCAGTCCGATTTGTACAAATATGTTGTTATCCCCCTGACTAAACCAGACACCAGCCAGCGCAAACAATACACACATCGGCACAATCAGAATAATAGCCATTGGCAACGTCCAGCTTTCATACAACGCTGCTAACACTAGAAAAACAAGTAATACTGATAAAGGAAATACGACAATTGCTGCATTGCCCTGAGTCACCTGCTGATAGCTAAGATCTGTCCACTCAAAATCCATACCGTTAGGCAGTATTTTGGATGCCAGTCCGCCGACAGCATCCAGTGCCTGGGTGGAAGACAAAATGCGTGGGTCAGCCTGACCAATGAGGTCAGCAGCAGGATATCCGTTATAACGGATCACCGGATCAGGGCCAAATGTATGGCTAACGTTGACCAGGCTACCAATAGGCACCATTTCACCATCCTGATTTCGCGTACGCAGACTGGTAATTTGTTCCTCGTTATTCCTATAGGGTGCATCGGCCTGCGCGATAACCTGATAGGTACGGCCGAACCGGTTAAAGTCATTAACGTACAGGGAACCGAGATAAATTTGCAGCGTCTCAAAAACACTATTTAACGGTACGCCTTGCATCTTGGCTCGATCTCGATTGACGTCAACATCCAGCTGAGGCACGTTGGCCTGATATGACGAAACAGGAAATGTAAGACCGGGAACCTGCATAATGGCTCCAGTCATCTGCTGAACAGCACCCTGAAGCGGACCGTAACCCAGCCCTGCTCTATCCTCGACGTAAAGCGAATAGCCTGATCCTGTACCCAGACCGAGTATCGGTGGCGGCATAATGGCAAACGCGAAACCCTCCTGAATTGAAAACAGTTTGCCTTGAAGCTCATTTGCTATCTCGACAGCAGGCCTGGTCCGCTCATCGAAGCGTTTTAACGGGAAAAAAATCGTACCCGTGTTGGAAGTGTTGGTAAATTGAAGCGTATTTAAACCGGGGAATCCCACTGCATCGGCAACACCTTCTGTCGACAAGGCCATGTCGCTTATCTTTCTCACTACCTCTTCAGTACGATCGAGTGATGATCCCTCCTGAAGTTTTACACCGCCAATCAGGTAAAGCTTATCCTGTGTCGGGATAAAGCCACCCGGTACTGCCTGGTACAAAAACCATGTCAGGCCGATTAGTCCTATATAAAGGAGAAACACCGGACTTCGATGACGCAATAACACGTTGACCAAACTGGCATAGGCCTCAGAGCTTTTGATAAACAAATAATTAAATGGCCGAAATATCCAGCCGAACAGGACATTAATAAATATCGTTACCCTGTCCGGGTCATCGTTATGACTTTTCAGCATCGTTGCAGCCAACGCCGGTGACAGGGTCAATGAGTTAATTGCCGAGATAATCGTTGCAATGGCGATCGTCACCGAGAACTGACGAAAAAACTGGCCGGTCACACCCGATAAAAATGCCATCGGCACAAAAACCGCGACCAGTACCAACGCAATCGCAATGATTGGTCCACTCACCTCGCGCATTGCCTGATGCGCCGCAGCAATTGCGGACAGGCCTTCCGAAATATTGCGCTCCACATTTTCCACAACGACGATGGCATCATCAACCACAATACCTATCGCCAATACCATTGCAAACAGTGTTAACGTGTTGATTGAAAATCCGAGTAGCATCAGTACTGCAAAGGTACCTACTATTGAAACCGGAACCGCAATTAGCGGAATAATCGAGGCACGCCATGTTTGCAAAAAAAGTACAACAACGAAAACAACCAACAATACAGCCTCTAACATGGTAGTGACCACTGCCTTGATAGAATCCCGCACGAATACTGTCGGATCATAAACAACTTGCCAGGTAACATCATCCGGAAACTGCTGCGACAGTTCTGCCATTTTTATACGAACATTATCAGACAACTCGATAGCATTCGCGCCCGGCGCCTGCATTATCGGAATAGCAACGGCCTGCTGATTATTCAGCAATGAACGCAAGGCATATTCAGATGCGCCAAGTTCAAGACGCGCTACATCCTTAAGCCGCGTAAACCGCTCATCCCCCCCACTTTTTATGATGATGTCAGCAAATTCCTGTTCCGATTTCAGACGACCTTTGGCATTAATTGAAAGCGTGTAAGGCAATAATTTAGGCTGCGGGGGGGCGCCGATTTGTCCAGCGGAAACCTGAATATTCTGGTCCCGGATTGCATTCACCACGTCACCGGCTGTGAGCCCACGAGAGGCCACTTTCTCCGGGTCCAGCCAGATCCTCATCGCGTAATCACCCGCACCAAATATCAGTGCATCCCCAACACCAGGAATTCTGGCCAACTCATCCTTGATATGCAAGACTGCATAATTACGTAAATAGGTGGTGTCATAGGTCCCATTGGGTGAACGTAAATGCACGACCATCGTAAGGTTGATAGATCGCTTTTGCGTGGATACACCGAGCCGCCTGACTTCTTCCGGCAACCTTGGCGTCGCCTGGCTAACCCGGTTTTGCACCTGCACCTGGGCCAGGTCGATATCGGTACCCGGTTTAAAGGTAATCGTCATCGCCAGAACACCATCACTGCCCGCAACGGATTTCATATACATCATGTTCTCAACGCCGTTGATTGATTCCTCGAGTGGCGTCGCAACGGTTTCCGCAATGACCTTTGGGTTTGCGCCAGGAAATACTGCACGGACAGTAACCGTGGGAGGTACAACATCCGGATACTCGGTAATCGGTAGCAATGGTATAGCAATGACGCCAGCGGTAAATATCAGAATCGACAGTACCGCGGCAAAAATGGGTCGATCAACAAAAAAACGTGAGAAATCTTTCATGGATCCCTGGTTGAATGTCTCAATGTCCGCCTGCTGCCATCGGGCCAGGCGCTGGTGGCGGGTCACCCATGTTAATCTTTTGCGGGGCAACGGGCATGCCAGGAAAAAATACTTTCTGCACTCCGTAAACGACAACCTGATCACCCGGCTGCAATCCGTCGGTTACAACCCTCAGATTTTCGAATACCTGTCCTATTTTGATGTTCCGTCGCATCGCCTTGTTTTCGGGTCCCAGCACATAAACATATTTTTTATCCTGGTCTGTGAGAATTGCCTGGTCATCAACCAGTAGCGCTGGCGTGCTTTCAGGCGCCAGCAGCTTTACACGGGCAAACAGACCGGCAGTCAGCATATGATCGCTATTGTCTATAACGGCACGAATGCGTATTGATCCGGTATCGGGGTTGACCTGGTTATCAATAAAATCAACATCAGCCTCACGGGGATAGCCTTCTTCGTTACTCAGACCAACAAAAATTGTCCCGACTTTTGCCTGCTCCCCATTGTTTTCCAACTGGCGAACCAGACTGGCATAATTTAGATAGGTTTGTTCATCGCTACCGAAATAGACATACATCGGATCGACCGAAACAACCGAGGTTAGTAAATCGGGAGTAGGATCTGACGTAACCAGATTCCCCTCTGTGACCAATGCCCTACCTGCTTTCCCATCAATGGGGCTACGTACCTCGGTATAGGCCAGGTTCAGTTGTGCGAGTTTTAGCGCCGCCATGGCCGACTCCAGACTCGCATTGGCAAACGCTTCGGCGGCCACACGCTGATCGTACTCGCCGGGAGAAATCAGTTTTCTCTCAACCAGGTTTTGTGCACGTAGCTTCTCAACACGGGCCAGTTCAACCTCGGCGGCTGCGCGCTTTAATTCTGAGTCCGCCCTGTTCAACTCGGCCTGGAAGGGTTGTTGATCAATGGTAAAGAGTAAATCGTTCTTTTTAACAATTGCACCTTCGCGATAATGTACCTTTTCGATCACGCCACCAACACGGGGTTTTACCTGAACATTTTCTTTCGCGACGATACGCCCGCTGGTCTCATGTGACAGAACAACATTCCTTGAAATAACTTCAGCCACACTGACTTGTGGTGGCGGGGGAAACCCGCCGTTTTGTTGTTGCGCGCTATTTTCACAGGCGACTACACTCAATAGAGAAACAATAGAAAGGATGGTGTTCCTAATAAACATGGTCGTAGTGGTATATCAAATTAAGCACGATCATCATGGTCGATCACCAGGAACTTATAATTAATCATGGCTAACTGGTAGCACACTCCCAAGTTACATGACATTCTTGCGGAACCACATTATTAAAGGTCATCTATAACCTGCAAACAGTATGGTTATAGGTTTTTTAATTCCAGTTAGTCGCTTTAATTCTGCAAACTGATATCCAATTTATTGACACCAATCAGCAACGGACTTTTCGGCTTTTTCAATTTCCGACAAACGCTCGCGTTCAGAAAGATATTCCCTGATGCCTTGATCATTCTCACGGTACAGGCGGGTCCTGGTTTGGTAATTATTCAGACGGTCCTTCGCCAGCAAACAGTTTTTCTCCTTTATCTGACGTTCTTCTTTTTCTACTTTTTCCTGTTCCTTTTTTAGCGCCCGCTCTTTTCGATTATCCTCCAACGCCTGTTGCAGCTCTTCAACTCGCTGTTCAAGAAACGGATCCCGATAATACTTGGGGATGTCGACGACTTCAGCTCCCGATACACCTGGGCTATCACCAAAATGGATATTGCCGCGCTCGTCTTTCCACTTAAAAACTTTGCCAGCAACACTTGCTTGGGAAGAAAAAATGATTATTAAACTTAATATAATAAATCCTGTTTTCATATTACCCTGCCAATCTGCTAGCCGGTTTATTTCTTAACCTGTCCAGCCTTAATCTCTCGCGATTGTCAAAAAGTCTCCTTGATGCGACGGTAACCGCGAGTATTGTGCCAAAACCGGTACCCGTGGCAATCATAAACATGATTAATATTTGATATTTCACCGCTTCCATTGGCGCTGCACCCGCCAGTATCTGACCAGTCATCATTCCCGGCAGACTCACTATGCCCGCAGCCGCCATGGCATTAATGATGGGAATCAATCCTGTTCTTGTGCTATCCCGACGGATATCTCTCATTGCCGTTTTCCAGTCATACCCCATCATCAACTTTGCCTCAACCACCTTTCGTTGTTGCCATGTGGAATGTGTCACACTATCCAGCCCTAGAGCAATACCATTCATCGTATTACCGAACATCATGCCTAATATAGGTATTGCATATTGCGGTGCGTACCACGGCTTACTTTCAATAACCAGCAACAATGCCAGAATGGTAATTGCAAACGTTGATATGAATAATGATAAGGTTCCTAAGCCGATTCCCCAAAAACCCGTGAACCTTTTCCGTTGTCGGGCCGTGACTTCATACCCGGCTACCAACAACATAACTGCAGCCATTAGAAATACCCAAACAAAAGCCGCATTGTCAAACAAGACCTTCAGGACCAGACCGATGAGCATCAGTTGTACGGTCGTTCTGATCGCTGCAATAATGATTGAGCGCCCAACGCCGAGTTGCATCAATACTGAAACAACGGCCAACAGCAAAACAAGCGATGCTGCCATCCCCAGGTCAAAAATCGAAAGTGAAATAAAATCCATTTATTGCAACTCCAGAGCGCCATTTTTCATGAAGTAGTGCTGATCTGAAACTCTGTCAATTTGACTCTGGTCATGACTCACCCATATTACGGTTGCATTCTGATTATCTTTATACCGCTTAATCAAATCTTCAACTCTTTCAGTATTTTCAGGATCAAGGCTTGCCGTCGGCTCATCCAGCAACAAGACCCGCGGCTTAATTGCCAACAAACGGATTAATGCAAGCCGCTGTCTCTCTCCCGTTGAGAGCTGGTCAACCGCTGCATCGAATATATTTCTTTCAAATCCAAGTGACTCCACTATCTCAACGTCTATAGTTTGCAGATGTCCACCCACATGTACATACCACCATTGGCTCTCCGCTGGTAACATTGCAACCTTACGCCGCCATTCATGTCCGCTGATCTCATTACATTCGATCCCGTTGAGAAAAACGTCACCATGATGTGGATCCAGGTCTGCCAATGCACGCAATAGCTGGGTTTTACCAGCCCCCGATCGACCTGATATACTTACGCATTGGCCTGCCTCGGCTTTCAAATTAACCGGACCAATGCGATCATGCTTTAAATTTTCGCAGATAAATAATACTGACTTCACCAACCAACGACCTACTGTGTTAACATCCTTTTAATTTCCGGATGCTTATTTGAAGCGAATAGACTGCTGATAAATAAAAGAGGAGAGTAACATGGCTGATCCCCAAATCGCACAAAAATCACCTTACGTATTGAATATTGAACCGGGCACTTATTACTGGTGTCAATGTGGCAGATCTTCAAATCAACCTTTTTGCGATGGCTCACATAATGGTACTGATTTTACGCCCGTGGAATTTACGATTGATAGTAAATCGACAGTGGCACTTTGCGGTTGTAAACATACCAAAACGCCGCCTTTTTGCGATGGCAGCCATAACGACGTATAACACACCAGAAAAAACGGGCGCTGTTTAGGCGCCCGTCGATTTTGCAGTATTGAATTATCTGGACTGATTATCTACCCGAACCGCGAGAGCCGGTAAACTCGGGATAGGCTTCCAGACCGCAGTCTGAAAGATCGAGACCTTCGTACTCTTCTTCCTCAGATACACGAATGCCCATGACCATCTTGAGCAAGAACCAGACAACCAGACTTGTCGCGAATACCCATGAAAAGATCGTAACAATTCCAATTAATTGTGCTGTAAGGGTCGCATCCGGGTTAGAGAGCGTTACCGCGATCAAACCCCAAATACCAACGACGCCATGAACTGAAATAGCACCAACCGGGTCATCAATCTTCAATTTATCCAGACCAATAATCGAAAAGACGACAAGTAAACCACCGATAGCACCAATAAAGGTCGCCAGTAATGGAGCAGGCGTCAGCGGTTCAGCAGTAATTGCAACTAATCCGGCTAACGCTCCGTTGAGCGCCATCGTCAGATCTGTTTTGCCAAAGAGAAGGCGTGCGGTAATCATTGCCGCGACTACCCCGCCAGCTGCTGCTGCATTCGTATTAACAAATACCAGAGCCACAGCATTAGCCTCGTCTACATCCGAGATCTTCAGTTCTGATCCGCCATTAAAACCGAACCAGCCTAACCATAATATAAATGTTCCGAGCGTGGCTAATGGCATGTTTGCACCGGGAATTGGATTAATCTGTCCATCAGGACCATATTTTCCCTTGCGCGCGCCGAGCAGTAACACACCTGCCAACGCAGCGGCTGCACCGGTCAAGTGCACGACACCAGAACCGGCAAAATCAAGAAATCCGAGCTGGTCGAGGAAACCGCCGCCCCATTTCCAGTAACCTTGCATCGGATAGATGAACCCGGTCAGCACAACACAAAATGCCAGGAACGCCCATAGCTTCATACGTTCAGCTACGGCACCGGATACAATTGACATGGCGGTTGCAACAAATACCACCTGGAAAAAGAAGTCAGACAAATTGGAATAATACGGCGCGCCTTCTCCACCGGCGATGACCGTCGCGGCATCATTATCGCTCATTCCAAGGATGCCGTTCAGACCTGGCCACCAGGCATTGATCGCGGCATCTCCCGGATACATGATCGTGTATCCCATTAATAAATACATCGTACATGCTATGGCATACAACGCGATATTCTTGGTAAGAATTTCGGTCGTGTTTTTTGCACGAACAAGACCGGCCTCCAGCATTGTAAAACCAGCTGCCATCCACATTACCAAGGCGCCACATACCAGAAAATAAAAGGTATCAAGCGCATATTTTACTTCTGTTATTGCTTCCACTGTTAAGCCCTCCAGAGCTAATATCTAAATCAAGAAATTCAAAGCGCTTCTGAACCTGTTTCACCAGTTCGGATTCGTATCGCCTGCTGCAGGTCATAGACAAAAATTTTGCCATCACCGATCTTGCCGGTTTGCGCTGCAGATGTGATTGCATCGATAACCTGATCAAGCTGATCAACCGAGACTGCCGCCTCAATTTTCACCTTGGGTAAAAAATCCACCACATACTCGGCGCCACGATATAGCTCGGTATGACCCTTCTGCCTGCCAAAACCCTTTACCTCGGTCACGGTTATCCCCTGAACACCAATCTCGGACAACGCCTCACGCGCATCATCGAGCTTGAATGGTTTAATGATTGCAGTTACAAGCTTCATGTTACTTTTCCTCTATATGATTTGGCCGGATCAAACTGTCGTTTAATCTGACTCAATCCGTTTATTGTTACTTAAACCTAACCTTCAACCGATTGATCAGATTGAATGTATAATGCAGTTTTGCATCAACTATGCCATCAACTTAATCAATATATGAATCAATCAGATAGCAATTTTTTTCGCGTAATGATCGAAAACGTAACGCACCATAATGGGATCCATAAAAATACGGAAGCACAATAATGGTGCGTAAATATTACTGATCTCAGCGTGCAAATCTTCCAGAAATACGTACACTAGTTAACTGAAATATTGCTTGAAGGAAACCGGATGGACACAAAAATAATTGATGATTTTGCAAAAAAACTGGCGGATATCATTCCTAAAGGTGCGCAAGATTTACAAAACGATATTGAAAAAAATATTCGCGCAATAGCGAGCAGTACATTCAACAAAATGGACCTGGTTACAAGAGAAGAATTTGAGGTTCAAAAAGGCGTGCTCGCGAGAACCCGGGTAAAACTTGAGGCTCTGGAAAAAAAGCTTACAGCAATGGAACAGGAGATGACTGAAAAGGATTAAATAGTCTTACCTGTATTTCATGGAATGAATGATGGAGGCACCGGACAATAACATATTAATGAGTTAGATTTCTATCGATAACCAATGTCAATCGCAGTTTTATATAGCCGTGCACAAGCAGGCATCAGTTCACCGCTTGTTACTGTAGAAGTACACATCTCAAATGGTCTGCCCGGTCTGTCAATTGTTGGTCTACCCGAAGCTGCCGTCAAGGAAAGCAAAGACCGTGTACGCGGCGCGATCCTGAATTCCAGGTACGATTTTCCGGCAAGACGAATCACTATTAACCTTGCACCAGCCGACTTACCCAAGGATGGCGGCCGCTTTGATCTACCCATTGCCCTGGGCATTCTGGCAGCATCTGGCCAAATACCAGTCTCCGCATTGGAAAATCATGAATTTGCTGGCGAACTGGCATTAACCGGACAATTGCGTCCCGTTAAAGGTGTGCTACCAATGACCATGAAAACGAGAGAAGCCAAACGGGCGCTGGTTATACCTGACAGCAATGTATGCGAGGCAAGCCTGGTAAAGGCGACAACCATCCTTGGTGCAAATCATTTGCTTGAAGTCTGCGCGCACCTCAGTATGAAAAAGCCGCTTGAAGCGTGTAAAGTTGAATTGGATTTAGCAGATTCAACAAATTCCCATGCTGACCTGTCTGAAGTCTATGCACAGCACCAGGCAAAACGCGCACTGGAAGTAGCTGCTGCCGGCGGTCATAGTCTGTTACTGATTGGCCCACCCGGTACGGGTAAAACCATGTTGGCAAGCAGACTACCAGGAATCCTGCCCGAAATGACAGAAAATGAAGCGCTGGAGTCTGCCGCGATCACTTCAATCAGTGCCCTGGGATTTAAACCGGGCGACTGGAAAAAACGTCCCTTTCGCGCACCACACCATACTGCTTCAGGCGTTGCACTGGTTGGCGGCGGCAGTTCGCCAAGACCCGGTGAGATCTCGCTTGCGCATAATGGTGTAATCTTTCTTGATGAATTACCAGAATTCAATCGATCAGTGCTGGAAGTACTACGCGAACCACTAGAATCGGGAAAAATTACAATCTCCCGCGCAGCACGTCAGGCGGAATTTCCAGCCCGTTTTCAACTGGTCGCCGCGATGAATCCATGTCCGTGTGGATTTCTCGGTGATGAACATGGTCGATGTCAGTGCACAACGGAACAGGTTCAGCGTTATCGAAATAAAATATCTGGACCGTTGATGGACAGGATAGATATGCATGTCGAAGTCTCTGCCGTACCTCATGAAGTATTAAGAAAAAAGAATGACGCCAATAATATTTCAAGTGCTCAGGTCCAGCAGCGTGTTCAGCAGGCACGTAAACGGCAGCTGGCACGAGCCAACAAACCCAATTTTATGATGAATAACCGGGATCTCGAAACGCATTGCAAACTATGTGATGAAGGGACGATGATACTGGAAACGGCTGGACAGCGGCTCGGCCTTTCTGCGCGCGCTTTTCATCGCATCCAGAAAATTGCGCGCACTATTGCCGACCTGGATCAAAGTGCAACAATCCAACCTCGACATGTTAGCGAAGCAATCAGCTTTCGCTGCCTTGACCGTCCTCTACTACACTAGACATAATGATTTGACCTGCTCATCTAAAAGCGCGTGGATTATGCTGAGAGATGGTAACACCCCTTTAACACAGAGCCATAATTGAGAGGACAGGTCAAATCCTTATGTCTAGGATTGCATGTACTCCGCTCAAGGATCTCGCTAAAATTGCCGATAGCAATATATACAATTCTACAACACCTTAAGGTATCTTATGAGTGCCGAAGACAACTCTACATCCGCGAATACGGATCAATCAAGCCCTGATGAAATAGAGATACGCATCAACAATCTGTTTCGTCAGGTAACAAATCTGGATCTGATGAACCAGCTTAAACAGGCCATTATCGAGTATAGAAATTCCCGGAAATGACAATCAATCTCGATCAGATAGGAAACAGGATCAGGGACTTCCCACCATTGTCCGATTCACTCATGGCTGTACTGCGCATGCTCAATTCAGGCGACGTTGATTTTACCGTACTGGAATCCAGAATAATTAAGGAGCCCGCCCTGGCTACCCGCATCCTGTCGGCTGCAAACTCACCGCTATACGGTATGTCCGGGAAAATGGGCAAACTGAAAGAAGCTTGTGTTTTATTAGGCACCAATACATTGCGCAATATGGTGATGGCGATTGGAATCATAGACTATCTTTCTCATGGAAGCGGGAATCATATAGACCATAATAAATTCTGGAAACACTCGATTGGTACCGGCATGTCCGCGCGGGTCCTCGCCAAGCAGTTTCACGCGGACAAGGATGTCGCATTCAGCGCAGGCATTCTGCATGACATAGGCAAACTGGTGCTGGATATCTTTTTCGCTGAAGAATATGCGTCGGTAGTCGATTACCGAGATCAAAACGACTGCCTGCTTAAAGAGGCAGAGGACCAGGTCCTCGGTTTTAATCACTGCGAAGTCGGCGCGATGATTGCTGAAAAATGGAAACTGCCCGATGCGATCACCGACTGCATCCGTTTTCATCACACGCCAGTAAAAACTACCACCTCGCCACTGGTCGACCTTATCCATATCAGTGACATTGTCTGCCGTGCACTGGAAATTGGTAATGGTGGCGATTCGCTAATACCCGTTATCGAGCCACAGGTACTTGAACGACATCAACTCGATATTTCGGACCTAGAAAACCAGTTTGCGGAAATCGAACAAAAAGTTGAACTAGCTAACGTCTTGTTTATCTAATTCATTGCTAAAGTCGATGAGCTAACCAGAATGTTTTGCTATGTCCCTTTCAATCAGGGATTCAATTCCTCAAACCTTCACCAGATCCCACTTCTGTTCTCAGGCTGTATTTGAGGAATGTCTAATTTATAAATACACAACAATGTCTGCACCCTGCCTGGCGCAATGCTCAAGCCGAGCCAAAAACTTTTGAACTGAAATTACCGAACAGCTAACAACTACTCCGGAAAAGGGTGATGTATGACTGTCGGTGTTGTTAGCAGTGTTGGCGTGGCAAATGGCTCCGGTAAAGGTAATCCGTCAGGCTGTATTTTTGGTGCACGTGGAGCAGCCCTATTCGTTAACTGGGTCCGCTCTCCAGTAGTCTTGTTCGTATAGGCTGTAACACTGTTTTGAATCGTGCCAGCGGTGGCCCTGTACCATGAACCAACCCAGGTAAAATTGAGCGTATCACCGGGTGACCAGCCAATATCACCGCCATTGGTCGGATCCAAATATAAAAGCCCGTGATAGATATTTTTCTCTATCGACTGTCCCAATGCCCATTCTGGTGGTGCATTGGGCAGTAAAGGTGAAAGCGGATCCGGTGTATGAGATGTATTTTGGATACCACCTTCTATGGTTCGGCTGTAATGTGTATTGTAACCATTACTACTGATCATGGTGTAATCTTTAGCGCCATTTCCATAAAGCGCCATATCGAATGTATTCTGTTGTGCAGTGCCAGTAGATGGCAAACCTGTTGCGCCCAATGGGGTATAAGTATCCAGATGATTACTGATTGTCATAACCGGATCTGCAGCGCCACCTTGAGCCCATCCGTAATTAATGACTGATTCAGAAGTAAATGGATCCCAGGTCTGGATCGTCGGTATTGAATTCACTGGAACCTCGACAGTTCCGACCTCTGCTAGGCTATTTTTCCCGGCAATACCGCCGGATACACCCATTTTCACAAATGTTTCGTCAGCAAAAGCCAGAAAACCATTCACCTGGAAATCGCCCGTTGAGCTATCAAAAACCGCTGGTGAATTGGGATCGCCAGTAGCATTGTTTTCCGTGATAATTGTCTGGATAAAAGTATCACCACCCAAGGAAATTTGCCTTGTTAGCAAGCCTTTTTGCGCTGTGACTTCACCACAAGATGCGCCTGCAGGACAAGGAACAGAGGGAGTGATATCACCATTATTAACTGTCCACTGACCATACGGTATCGGCGGACCGCTGACACCAACTCCGGTTGCTGGTACAGCAACCGTCGCTGTAGCATTGATTCCTGGTGATGCACTGGTGGCGTCTGCGGTAATTAACGGTTTTGTAGCGAACAGATCGGGGGTTGCAAAATATCCGTTTAGTGCCAGGATGTCTGGATGCCACGGGCCGGTTGGAGAAGCATTTACCAAATCTATCAGCGTTGTTCTACTTCCAGTCGTTGTTAGCGCTTCATACTTGGTATAACTGAAATTTGGCGCTAAATCGGCCACTGCGGAATTATACTGGCCCACCCAGGTCGATAAGACCGCATCACCCGCACCCCAGCTAAAATCACCGCCATTGGTACCACCAGGTAACAGGGGATTAAGAGGATCAGCGGTATGAATTGTACCGCCTGCGTTCGCATCAGCGGCGTATTCAAATCCCTGTTTTCCATTGTTTCCCAGGTCAACGAATTGAGAGATTGCCATATCGATAGCGGGCGTGCCGCCGATGCCCATACCAAACTGAACCGGTCCTGAAAACCTAACCTCACTACTGATCAGTTCCTCTGGTTGAGCACCACTCCAGTCAATCTGGCTAATACCTTGCGTTGCCCAATTACTCCATCCACCACTGCGAACGCCAGTATATTGCTGTCCGCTGATCTGGAAATAACGATCTTCCAACGTAGGTGATGTCATTTTACTCTCTGAGATAAACGTATTTGAAACAACATGGGTGGCAGCTCTCGGTGCATCCCCAGCCCCTAGATTCAGTGTAGAAACACCGGTACGAATAATATGTTCATCAGAAAATGTGAGGCTATTACTGGAAAATGGATCATTGGTCCCGCCATACGGAAGCCCGGAAACGCCCGGTTCAGTCAGAACATGCTGGTAAAAACTGTTTCCGAATTGATCTGTTACCTTTTGTTGAAAAAAACCATCATCGAAAACTTGTTGTGAACAAGTAGAATCAACGGGGCATGGTACATTAATCACACCATTATTTACGGACCACTGGTTAAGCTGGGGTCTATCACCCCATGACACTGCCAGCACAGGTTTAACCGGAATAGCCAACGAAAAAAGAACATAAAGTACAATTCTGGACCAGACAGGCATATCGCGGCACCTCTTCCCTCAACAACACCATGTCAATTTGACAATAGATTTTAGTTAGGCCATGTACACTTTTTAAGGAATCCAAACAACCTGGAACAGTGCTGCAATATACCGAATTGATTACCCGGAACCCTAACGGGCTTTACATCGTAGCATGGATCCACTCTCTCTCAAAAAACTTTAACAATTGGAATTGAACTGATCTTGAGCCCAAACGCGGGTTATATTAGCTTCATCTAATATATAGAGACGGCAAGTTTAATTTTTTAGAGAGCCAATACGAATAATTGATTAGCGGATTAAAGTTTAGCGAAAAGTAGAACTCGCAAACGTTTTATTTATTTGAAGTTTTCCTATGAAGGATTTTAGAAAACTTTGTATAAGGTAGATTTTTTATTCTGGCAAGGCAAAGTGGATAACGCCATTGAAGGGCCGAGGTATGAGCACATGGATGCACCAGTTAGAAAATGTCACAAACCTATTTTCGAGACTTGGTCTAGCCCGAATATTTCACCAAGGATCCCGGATGATACCTAACGCCAGACAATTTAGACGCCGCTTTGGAACAAAATCCATAGATAATTCTATGGGTTGCGTGACCAATTGGTATGGAACCAATTTGAACATCATGGATGATATCCATGATGGCCTCGTAGCGGTGAGGCGCATGGAGGCGCCGAATAAAAGCCGGTATTAATTGTCTGGCGTTAGGCACGACTGCATGGATGCAGCAGTTAGCGTAAAGTCTGTAACATTGACCGAGGGCCGGGACAGGCATCATCTCCGGGTACCGTTTGTACTGTTGGGTCAATACGTTTTTTCTCAAATGAGTCATCAACTTATCTTATCATTTCGCCGCCTTGGTGAAATATTCGGGCTAGTACCTACTGCCGGGTTAACATGAAACAAATGAGCAGTGGAGCACAGTTTTAACGCAACCAGAATGAGCAAGATGCCTTTTAGATAACCTACTATTATTTTCTGAAACCCTTGGCGCTAATCTTGTGTGACTCAAGCAGTATCTTTCCGGTTTTAACATGGGCAAACAAAATGACAACTTCAGCCGCAATCTGATCACCATATTTGGTCGCGACATCCATGATAAAACGTTTACCACTATATACAGTACTCGGTTCTATTCCATGTATATTGTAGCTACTTAGATCCCCCAACTTATCGTGTGCCTCAGTAAGATATGCTTGCCACTTTTCCTGTTGTTCCGGTGGATAAAAAGAGGCTGCTCTATCAAAATTCTTGCTCTTGATTGCTTCAAAATAAGAAGCTGCAATTTTTTGTGCTTCAATATCTTCAACCGGCGTTCCGCAAGCAGTTAACAACCACCCAAGCATGATGACAACGAACGTGCGACTGACTATTTTCACTGGACTCTCCCCCTTTATACCGGATAACCCTGCTCACGCAGGTGATCTTTGGCTTTTATTGCAGTTAACGCCATATCCAGCTCATACTCCCAATCATAGGGATCAACCATATCGGGAGCTGTTGTCACATCGATATCATGATAAGGCGTATCTGCATAGACAATGACATGTCTTGACTCTTCCAGGCTAGGCGTTAACTCTGGCCATATATCGTGAAGTAAATCAGCTGGCCGAACGATGCTCCACTCGACTACCGGCTTGTAATTCGACGGTAATTCTGTGAACGCCTCTTTAGTCCCGGTTTGTGGTTTGCCGCTGTCTTCGTCTATATGATCTGTATGAATGAATATGATCAATTTTGGTTTGTGTTTAATGATTTCGGGCGTGAGATTCTTTTCAGATGGCATCCATGTGGACAACGCAACATCAAATTCAAAATCGATGTCACTGATTAATGCTGTCCTCAGTTCATAACAGGCAGGATCATAAAAATCAACAATCTGGTTTGGCTTGGCTTCCGGGTCGCGAAGCCCGATGACCTTTACCCCTTCACGCGCGAGCAAACTGCCAACAAAACCATTCTGTGCATGCATATCACAAACAACCGGGGCATCAGACACCAGACGAGCGTAGTGCGCAATTTGGCGCATCTCCTCTCGAAGGGGATAGAATGGAGCGATAGTTTGTGCGAACTGCTCAGGATCTCTGTCTGGATTGCTGAATATCAGCGCATGCAGTGGCAATGACTTTATTCTTTCATCAAATGAACTAGTGGCATCCCATGCTTTATGCTTTTTCTCCTGGAATGAGATGATTCGATTAAACATCTCATCGCTAAACCGTTCCATTTCACGCAGCTTCTCAAACTCCGGTGGGACGGGTGGTTTTTCAGGGGTAAACATTTTCATAACTTAATTCCGGTCTGCCATTTTTATTATTGATGGAAAGGTTTGCTTAGCTCATGAACAGCTTCAATGAATGCGCCTGCATGCTCCGGATTCACCTTTGGATGGATACCATGCCCGAGATTGAAGACATGTCCGTTACCTTTTCCAAAACTGTTCAAAATGGTCTGCACCTCTTCTCGGATTCTCTCTTGGGAGGCATACAATACACAGGGATCCATATTGCCTTGCAACGCCACGCGGTCTCCAACGCGAGCTCGCGCTTCTGACAATTCTATCGTCCAATCAACTCCCAGCGCATCACAACCGGTATCAGCCATGACCTCTAACCATGCCCCTCCCCCTTTGGTAAACAGGATCACGGGCACCTTTCGTCCCTCGTTTTCGCGATTCACTCCTGCGACGATCTGCTGCATATACTGTAATGAAAATGCCTTGTAATCCCTTGGCGAAAGTGCGCCACCCCAGGTATCAAATATCATTACGGCCTGAGCTCCCGCCGCGATCTGAGCATTAAGATAACTGGTCACCGACCGTGCAGTGATATCCAGCAATTGATGAAGCAATTCAGGCTGCTCAAACATCATGCCTTTTACATTCGCAAAGTCTTTGCTTGAACCACCCTCAACCATGTAGGTTGCCAGCGTCCATGGACTGCCAGAAAATCCAATTAAAGGTACCCGACCGTGCAATTCCTGTCTGATCAATCTTACCGCATCGACAACATAGCGTAATTCCTGTTCGGGATCTGGTATGCCAAGCGCGTCAACGTCCCGTTTTGTTCTAATCGGTCGCTCAAACTTTGGGCCCTCTCCACTAACAAAGTACAAACCCAAACCCATAGCATCAGGTATCGTCAGGATATCTGAAAACAGTATTGCAGCATCCAGCGGATATCGGTCCAACGGTTGCAGGGTAACTTCACAGGCGAGTTCCGGGCTCATACAAAGATCCATAAAGCTACCTGCCTTTTCTCTGGTAGCTCGATATTCCGGTAGATAACGACCAGCCTGGCGCATCATCCATACAGGAGTCATATCCACGGGCTCGCGTAAAAGTGCCCGCAAAAAGCGATCGTTTTTTAATTCATTCATTTTTCTTCCAAGTAAGAGTACTTATTATTTTTTAAGTTAGACTTCCAGATAATCCAGAATGCCTTCAGCAGCACCTCGACCCTCGAATACCGCGGTTACAACAAGGTCAGCACCCCGAACCATGTCGCCACCCGCAAACACCTTGGGATTGCTGGTTTGATATTGCTGTACTGATTTCTCGCTGGCCTTCACCCGTCCTCTTTCATCTGTCTTGATACCAAAATTTTTGAACCATGGCGCAGGACTGGGGCGAAAACCAAATGCGACGATCACACGGTCAGCAAGAATGATTTCATCACTGTCCGGAATCACCTGGGGTGAACGACGGCCCTGTTCATCTGGCTCGCCTAACGCTGTGGTAACTACCTTTACCCCTTTAACCCTGCCACCATCGCCAACCACTTCGACTGGTTGCCGATTCCATAAAAACTGTACGCCTTCTTCTTTAGCATTAGCGACTTCCCGACGAGAACCAGGCATATTGGCTTCATCACGTCGGTAAATACAT
Source organism: Gammaproteobacteria bacterium (assembly GCA_046754065.1). Lineage (GTDB taxonomy): Bacteria > Pseudomonadota > Gammaproteobacteria > SZUA-140 > SZUA-140 > JBHHVB01. The sequence goes on along the minus strand of JBHHVB010000005.1, from coordinate 34,580 downwards.
GTGACGCTCGTTGCTCCCTGCCTGATCGACGTGCGGTTACAGTCCATCGCGGTATCTCCACCACCGAGCACGACAACTCGTTGACAGGCCATATCAATAAATTCAGAACGATCCTTATTCAACCCCATAACCCGATTGGTATTTGAGATCAGGAATGGTAACGCCTCGTAAACCCCATCCAGATCTTCTCCGGGAAAACCACCCTTCATATAGGTATAGGCACCCATGCCCAAAAAGACGGCATCATACTCATCGAGCAATTGTTGAAACTGAATATCTTTACCAATCTCGGTACTCAATCGGAACTCGACACCCATTTCTTCCATAATGTTACGTCTTACCTTGATGATGTCTTTTTCGAGTTTGAAAGAGGGAATACCGAACGTCAGCAATCCACCAATCTCGGGATAGCGATCAAATACAACCGGTTGCACCCCGTTTCTCACCAACACATCGGCACAGGCCAGTCCCGCGGGTCCTGCACCCACTATGGCCACTCTTTTCCCTGTGGCCTCGACACCAGACAAATCTGGTCGCCACCCAGCCTTCAGTGCTTCATCGGTGATATATTTCTCAACAGCGCCTATCGTAACCGCACCAAATCCATCATTTAATGTACATGCCCCTTCACATAAGCGGTCTTGTGGACAAACACGGCCACAAATCTCAGGCAAGGAATTTGTCTTGTGTGATAGCTCGGCAGCCTCAAAAAGATTTCCCTCGCTCACCAGCTTGAGCCAATTGGGTATAAAATTATGTACCGGACATTTCCACTCACAATATGGATTACCACAGGCCAAACACCTGTCGGCCTGAGCCGCGACGCTGTCAACATCAAACTTGCCGTAGATCTCTTTAAATTCACGAACACGGACCTCTACCGATTTCTTTTCAGGGTCTTGTCGCGGTAAATCCAGAAATTGAAAAACATGTGTCATAACTAAACCTAAAATATTGCTGCTATCAGGCAGCCTGTCTTAAAGTATCGAGCAAAGTTTGCAGATCCGTCGCCTTGGGTTTTACCAACCAGAATTTACTGGCATATTTCGCAAAATTATCGAGTATTTCATCACCCCACGCACTACCGGTTTCATTCACAAACTGGCTAATCTTTATCCGCAGATACTCGTTATAGGCCATCATACTCTCTGTATGAATACGATGAATATCAATCAACTCATGGTTATAGCGATCTACAAATGCGTTTTCTGGATCGAGGACAAAGGCGAAGCCGCCCGTCATACCTGCACCAAAATTAACTCCCGTTGGACCCAGCACAACAACCACGCCACCGGTCATGTATTCACAACCATGATCTCCCACACCCTCAACAACTGCGTAGGCACCCGAGTTTCTCACCGCAAACCGTTCGCCAGCAAGGCCCGCCGCAAACAGTTCTCCTCCGGTCGCACCATACAAACAGGTGTTGCCGATAATGACGGTTTCGTTAGATTTGAAACGGCTACCCATCGGCGGTGTTATGGTGATCTTTCCGCCTGCCATACCTTTACCGACATAGTCATTGGCATCACCTTCCAGATTAATATGCAATCCGCCGGCGTTCCACACACCCAGGCTTTGACCGGCTGAGCCATTTAGGTTCAGTGTAACTGGCGCTTCAACCATGCCCTGGTTACCATGGTGTTTTGCGATAACACCGGATAAACGAGCGCCTATCGATCGGTCACGATTGCGAACAGCATAATCAAATTCTCCACCTTTCTTATTCTTAATCGAATCGCTTATGTCCGCCACCATGCGTTCCGCCAGTTCACCCTTATCAAAGGGTTCATTTGATCTGACATAACACTGGTGGGGTTTATCTTTCGGCACGCCGTTGGTGGACAAAATTTGGCCTAAATCTAGCTTCTTCTGCTTATCGGTTTCGCCAGGCAGAATATCTAACAATTCCGTACGGCCAATGATTTCATCCAGACTTTTTGCGCCCAGTTTTGCCAACCACTCGCGAATTTCTTCGGCGATAAATCGAAAATAGTTCATGACCATTTCCGGCATACCGATATAGTGCTTCATGCGCAAAACATTATTCTGCGTTGCAACACCCGTGGCACAATTGTTCAGGTGACAGATACGCAGATATTTACATCCCAGAGCAACCATCGGCGCTGTTCCAAAACCAAAACTTTCTCCGCCCAAAATTGCGGCTTTGATGACATCCAGGCCTGTCTTTAAACCACCATCGGACTGAAGGTGGACCTTGTCACGCAGATTGTTTGCGCGCAAGGTCTGATGCGTTTCTGAAAGCCCCAATTCCCAGGGGGTACCTGCATATTTCACCGAAGTCAGTGGACTGGCTCCGGTACCACCATCATAACCGGAAATCGTGATCATATCCGCATAGGCCTTGGCGACACCGGCTGCGATAGTACCAACGCCGGGACCAGATACGAGCTTCACTGACACTTGCGCCTCGGGATTGATCTGTTTTAAATCAAAAATCAGTTGCGCCAGGTCCTCTATGGAATAAATGTCATGATGTGGCGGTGGCGATATCAACGCAACCCCTGGGCGCGCATAGCGAAGTTTCGCAATCATTTCGTTGACCTTATGTCCAGGCAATTGCCCGCCCTCACCAGGTTTCGCGCCTTGTGCAACCTTGATTTGCAGTACTTCGGCATTGACCAGATACTCAGGGGTAACCCCAAATCGGCCTGAAGCAATCTGTTTTATCTTGGATAATTTTTCGCTACCGAACCGCTCTGGATCTTCACCACCTTCCCCGGAGTTCGATCGACCACCCAGGCGATTCATTGCAATGGCTAATGACTCATGCGCTTCGGGTGATAATGCCCCCAGCGACATCGCGGCAGAATTAAACCTTGGATAGATAGACTCGGCCGGTTCAACCTCGTCTATTGATATTGGCTTTACGGCTTGACGTAAAGCGAACATATCTCGAATTGAAGAGATAGGACGCTCGTTTACATATGCCGCATATTCTTTGTATTTATCATAACTTCCACTCTGGACCGCATCCTGCAAGGTTTTGATCACGTCAGGATTGTACGCATGGTACTCCTGACCATGAACATATTTCAGTAAGCCACCATGTTCAATCGGTTTACGTGAGTTCCATGCTAGCGTGGCTAATGCTTTTTGGTCAGATTCAATATCTTCATAACTGGTGCCCTGCAAACGACTTGTGGTACCAGGAAAACACTTGGCAACAACATCATCGTGCAATCCGACTATTTCAAACAACTGAGCACCACGATAGCTCGCAATGGTAGAAATCCCCATCTTGGAAATAATCTTGTAGAGACCTTTATTGATACCCCTGCAATAGGAGCTGGTTAAGTCAGCGGATGCCTTACCCGTGATTTCATTTGTCTCCATCATGTCATGAAGACATTCGAATGCCAGATACGGATAAATCGCTGTTGCACCATAACCTAACAACGTCGCAAAGTGATGAGGGTCTCGAGCTGTCCCGGTTTCAATCACCAGATTGGCATCACATCGCAATCCGGCATCAATCAACCGGTGATGAACCGCACCGGTTGCTAATAATGCGTGTACGGGTAGTTTGCCTTTTTCCAGATTGCGATCAGATAACACAATGACCACACTTCCGTTCTTGACCGCACTGACAGCCTCGTCGCATATACCATCAATTGCTTTCGATAAACCAACTGACGGCTCATAATTCAGGTTAACACTATGGTGTGCGTAATTTTCATCGGGATATGACAGCAGTTCCCTGAATTTATCTTCTGATAACACTGGTGAATCGACCAGCAGCCTCGATGCATGCTCGGGTGTCTCCGCGAAGTTATTACGTTCACGCCCAAAACAGGTTTCGAGCGACATGACTATCTGCTCTCTCAACGGATCGATTGGCGGATTAGTCACCTGCGCAAATTGCTGACGGAAATAATCATATAGAGATCTAACACGTCTCGATAAAACGGGCAACGGTGTATCGTCACCCATCGAGCCTACAGCCTCCTGACCCGATTCGGCTAAAACACGCAGAATCTGGTCACGCTCTTCGAAACTGACCTGAAACATCTTTTGATATACCGATAATTTATCCTTACTCATTGGCTGGAGAGTCAAAGCACAACCGCTAAGCAACGTTTCCAGACGACGCATATGTTGATTCAGCCACAGTCGGTAGGGATTGCCTGACTTGAGCTGCATATCAATGTCTTCGGGTAAAATAATCTTACCCGTTTTAGTATCGACGGCAATCATCTGCCCGGGCATCAGGCGACCCTTGGTAATAACATCTTCAGATTTGTAATTGTAGACGCCAATTTCTGACGCCAGCGTGATATGCCGATCTTTGGTGACCACATATCGCGCAGGCCTCAAACCATTTCGGTCCATCGTACAAGCAGCATAGCGACCATCGGTTAGAACAATCCCTGCCGGACCATCCCATGGCTCCATGTGCATGGAACGATATTCATAGAATGCCTGTAAATCTGAATCGAGCGTATCGACATTCTGCCACGCGGCTGGAATTAACAGTCGCATTGCCCTGAATACATCCATACCACCCGCTAGCAAAAGCTCCAGCATATTGTCGAGACTCGAGGAATCTGATCCGCTAGTAGCAACCAGGGGGCGGATTTCATCCAGATCCGGGAGATACTCGGATTTAAATTTACTGGCGCGGGCATTCGCCCAGTTTCGATTTCCCTGAATCGTATTTATCTCACCGTTGTGCGCCAGATGCCTGAACGGTTGTGCCAAACGCCATTGAGGAAGCGTATTGGTTGAAAACCGCTGATGAAACACGCACAAGGATGACGACAGTCGATCGTCGTTCAGGTCTTTGTAAAATACCGGGAGATTGGCTGGCATGACCAGGCCTTTGTATGAAATGACTCTTGATGACAGACTGGCCACATAAAACATGTCGTCTGCTTCACTGACAGCCATTTCTGCGCGACGTCTGGCCATAAACAGGTGGCGCTCGAACACCTCGTCAGACATGTTGTCTGGCGCGTTGACAAACAGTTGCTCAATTACAGGCAGACTCGCCAATGCTTCTTCACCACAAGCAGTATCATCGACCGGTACGGGACGCCAACCTGCAACGCCTAGACCCTCCCTGACGATCTCTGCTTCCAGAATGGAACGCGCAGAGTCAGCCAGCGCTTTATCCCCGTTAAGGAAAATCATTCCCACTGCAAAACAACTATTAAGCTTAAATTTCTTTTCACGCGCAATGCTACGGAGAAAGTCACCGGGCTTGGACAGAAGCAGGCCACAGCCGTCCCCGGACTTACCATCGGCAGCTACCGCTCCACGATGTGTAAGGCAGGCCAGGGAATCGATGGCTGTTTCAACCAACCAGTGACTCGGAACACCATCCATATGGGCGATCAGGCCAAAACCACAACTGTCTTTTTCAAATTCCGGACGATACAGACCGGTATAAGTATGTTCTATGCGCTTCACGATCGTAAGTTACTAACCAATTGAGTATTAATATTATTATTTGCGGCGAACCGACTTACCATCACCGCAAGCCAAAGAGATCAGATTATACTAGCCTGATCCTCGCTGGGCAAATTCTAAATTAACCCTGAAGTTTGTAACTTATTGATTATATTAGAGGATAATGAAATCAAGTCCTGGGGTCAGGCCTGCATTATTGCATTACGGAGATCTTCCAGTTTTGATCTCATCTCGCGATCATCCCTTTGCTGACGCTCAATTCTGTTAAATGCACGACATAGTGTTGATGCATCTCGTTGCAAAAATGTACCTAGTTCGGCAAAACTTCCCTTGGTTATGCTGATAAAAATCCAGGCTAGCATTGCGCGAACCTCAACGATGTCCCTGGCTCTGGATGGTCCACATAAATCTTCAACACTAATTTTCAGAGCGTTGCAAAAACGCTGTGAAACTTCTTGAAGATTCGTTGAGATTTTCTTGTTCGTGGCAATTGAATGAGGGTAACCGCTCTCCAGTCGAACGTCGTCTACGATAGGGTCTGCGTGATGCTCCTTGGGTAATTCAAATTCCTCATCTTTCAAGCCAGCAGAAACAAACGAAGCATATCGCTTCATCGCCGCCTGTTTATCCTCTGAAAATTGTGCCAGCACCCAATCCGTGGTTAACCACGGAACAACTTTTTCACCTAAATAGGTTCTGTGGCTACTCGAGATATAAAGCTCAGGTCTTTCCACCATGCCTGCTTTAACTGGATTAAGGTGAATATATCTAATCAACTCGAGCAAATAGGCGTCAGCATCAACTAGTAAAGCCTTGTAACGCCCTTGAAAAACGTGACCCGTACGTTTATGTCGATCATTGATCCATCTCGTATAACGGAAGGAAAGATTGTGCATGACTTTCGAAAGCGGTACTTCGCCCACCTGAATCGCCATGTGGATATGATTACCCATTAGGCAGTATGCATGTATTCGGTGGCTATAACGATCAACCCCCTGTTGTAACAGGTGATAAAAATAAGACCTGTCCTGCCTGTCAAAAAAGACTGGCTGCCCACCATTGCCTCTTAGCATGACATGATACAGGCCGCCCGGGATATGCATTCTGGGTTTTCTCGCCATGATGGCAGTATAATTCAACCAGACAAAATAATGCAATAACGCAGGCCTGACCCCAAGTTAGATGGCAGCCTGGATATCGGAGAATGGCCGGATCCATGGATTGATCCGCGCCAGACTTCGGCTTAATTCTTTCGATGCTTTAGTTGCAGCTGCGCGACTACTGTAGACGCCATAAATCAGTATGAACAAGGGCTTACCCTTTTTTTCTATACGATAATAGGCGCTGCTGTGAGCAAGTTTATGCTGCTGAATAAAATTTCTGATCTTTTGCTCATTACCTAACCCCAGCAATTGCAATGTGAAGCTTTTACCATCTTGCTTTTGAATCCACTCTAGATGTTTTTCCAGTTGCGTTGGCTTTTTTGCGTCAGCAGGTGTCGGCTTTTCTTTTTCGACCGGTGCTGGATTCTCGTTTTTTGCTAGCGAAGCAAGCGGCTGAATTTTTTGTTTCCGGGAGACGTTTTCTGAGAAAGTTACTTTGTTTTCAACAAACTCGTCTTGCATCGGGATGACTTCAACGACCTCGTCCGCTTTTTGCATTGAGGAACTAGCCGTCACAACTTTTTGTTCAGGCAAACTGTCTACCGATACCTGATCAGCTGCCGACTGTTTTACTATCCTGGATGTATGCTCGATGCTTGCTTCACGTTTTTTTATCGGTTTTTCCTTTGTAACTGACTGCTCATCTTTAGGCTTCCGTTCTATCCGTTGAATGGCAAATTTTTCTGGCGCTGACTCATCAACAGTTTTTCCGGTTTCCGACTGTTGCGTGCCTTGCTCAAATAAATTATTAATTGGCCCTTGTAATGTCAGCGTGACGATTGCTATGACCATTACAACAGATAACGGCAAATAACGTTTTAGTCTTCCACGCCCCGGATTGGAAGATAACGATAGTCGAGCCTCATCAACATCCATCACGCTATTACGCAAGATAACCTTTGCCAACTCATTGATCTTGCCAGGCAAGCCTTGTGACGAGTTATAAAGCACCCTCAACACGGCCTGGGTAAACGGACCCTCATCTACCATTCCCGCCTTGGCCAGACGATGCCGCACGTAAGCCTCGGTATCGTCTTCGGAAAACGGGGTGACCTCAAAAGTATGACTGATTTTAGATTTAAACGCCTGCAACGGCTCTCTTGACAGGACTTCTTCAATATCCGGGGCGCAGAACATGATAATGCCGAGCAACTTTTCATCCGCCACATCCCTTTCCGACAATTTTGCCAACAGGAGCAAAATCTCTTCACTTAAAAGATGTGCATCATCAATGACTAAAACAGGAATCTGGGCGCCTTGACGAAGCATTCTGAAATGTTCACGAAGATCATCAATTAACGCATCGTCAATATCACCGAACAACTGATCTTTAAACCGCTCACCGCCTAGTAGAGAATATAACTGACGACTACTAACACTCTCACTGGCGTTGAGCTCGGTAATCCGCCAGGCCTGGTTAGACCTGGCAAGAAACTGTTTTAATAAACTGGTCTTGCCGCTACCAGCCGGACCCGTCACAAGCAACACTTCACCATACGGAGCCAGGTGAAGCAGTAGATTCAGTCGTTGCGTTCTCTGTGATTCGCTGAAGAAATCGTCAGCACCCACTTCATCAGAAAATGGATCCATGAGCAACCCCAATGAATTCAGGTCCGACGGGCTTAACTCAGCTGTTTCACCTGGCTCGTTCATTCAGGTTGTTCCTCTCCTTGTGAAAACACTGTCCTGTAACCACGTCCGTGTTGCCTGTCTCTGGCAAAGATCATGGCAGACAAAGCCTGCTCATGAGATTCATGATGGTCTTTCTTTACCCTGCCGGGTGAACCCTGTACACCCCACTCCTTGACGAGGGTCCAACCATCAAGCATATCCTGTTGTAACATCAAATGATAAAAACGCGGTGGTTTATTATCAATGGACGGCAATTGCATATATATTCGCATAAACGCTAATAACTTTTCATTGCATATTTATACCCAAGATCCGTTACATCATTAAGGGGTAAACATCCGCTCATACTCGGCGATTGCGTAACGGTCGGTCATACCGGCGATATAATCCGCCACGACACGAGCTTGCCCTTTTTTGCCCTCCGCCCCCACACCATCACTCACCTTTCTGCAATAGTCTGTCGGAAGTAATTGCGAATCTCGCATAAATACATCAAATAACGAGTGAATGATGTGATCGGCCTTGGTTGTCATTCGCTTCACCTTGTAGTGCCGATACAGGTTCCGCCTTAAAAATTGCTTGAGTGACAGATTCAGTGCCGTCATGTGCTCGCTAAATCCTATTAACATGCCCTCAGAACACTGCCGTACATCGTCAATACACTTGGGTGAAAATTCCTGAATTCTGGCCTGACTTGCATCAACCAGGTCCGTCACTTGCCGGTTGATCATTCTACGCACAACCTCGTGAATCATACGCCGATCATTAATATCCGGGTAACTTTGTGCAACGGCTTCATGTTGCTCCTGAAACAGGCTGATCTCGCCAAGCTGTTCTGCGGTGATCAGCCCTGATCGCAAACCATCATCAACATCATGATTATTATATGCAATTTCATCAGCGAGATTCGCAAGCTGCGCCTCCAACGACGGTTGATACCCGTTAAGAAAGCGTTCACCCAGCTGTCCCAACGACTTTGCATTGTCTCTGGAACAGTGCTTTAAAATACCTTCTCTAGTTTCAAACGTTAGATTCAGCCCGTTGAACTCGGCATATCGTTCTTCCAGCTTATCAACCACCCGCAAGGACTGCAGGTTATGCTCAAAGCCGCCGTACTCCTTCATGCACTGGTTCAGCGCATCCTGGCCTGCATGTCCAAACGGCGTATGCCCCAGGTCATGGGCCAGCGCTATGGCTTCGGTTAGATCTTCATTCAGGTTAAGGACGCGCGCAATTGATCGGGCGATTTGTGCAACCTCAATAGAATGAGTCAAGCGGGTGCGAAACATATCTCCTTCATGATTGACGAAGACCTGCGTCTTGTATTCCAGACGGCGAAATGCACCGGAGTGTACGATCCTATCCCTGTCTCTTTGAAATTCGCTACGGTAATTTGGAACAGATTCCTTGTGGCGCCTACCCAGAGAAGATTGTTCACTTGCGGCATAAAGGGCAAGTTGCGTTAAATGATTTGATGAACCGGCACTCATAGGTGATATCAATTCCAAGCTCAGATTACAAAAAACAACTCCACTACTGCCTGGTGTGTTCCAGTGTTTGACGTAATAGTTCGTTATCAAAATCTTCCATGATCACCGCCTCACCAATGGATTTTAGCAATACCAGTCGAATTCTGCCTGACTTTACCTTTTTATCAACGGCCATTAATTCCAGAAACCGGTCTGTCGAAATTGACCGGGGCGCAAATACCGGCAAACGTGCGGATTCCAGTAGCAATGCGATACGCGTCACGTCATCACTGGAAATCCACCCAAGTCGTTGAGACAGGTCTGCTGCCTGATGCATACCCGCAGCGACGGCCTCACCATGCAACCACTCGCCGTAGCCCATCCCTGTTTCTATTGCATGGCCAAAGGTATGCCCAAGATTCAATAGTGCCCTGACACCACTTTCCCGTTCATCTGCCGCAACAATTTCCGCCTTGTTCTGACAGGATCGCGCGATGGCATAGGAAAGTGCATCCGGATCACAGTCCAGCAAGGACTCCATATTGGTCTCAAGCCAGGCATAAAACTCGCCATCACGAATCAGTCCATACTTGACCACCTCGGCAAGTCCGGCAGATAGCTGCCTGTTATCGAGGGTATTCAACACATCGGTATCGATCAGCACACACTGAGGTTGATGAAACGCACCAATCATGTTTTTACCCAGTGGATGGTTCACCCCTGTCTTGCCACCGACCGAGGAATCCACCTGCGCAAGCAGGGTTGTTGGAACCTGGATAAAATCGACACCGCGTTGATGACACGCGGCCGCAAATCCGGCCATATCACCCACGACGCCACCACCTAGTGCAATGATCGTTACGTCACGACCAAAGTGTTTTTCCAGTAGTGCATCAAAGATTTTTAGTAGGACCTCAAGGGTTTTGTACCGCTCACCATCGGGCAGGATCACCGATTCGCATTGAAACCCGGAAAGACCTGCACAGACCTTATCGAGATAAATCGGCGCTACGGTCTCATTGGATACAACCATGACCTGCTGCCCTTTGATATGTGAGGTAACCAGGTCTAGTCGATCAATCAGTCCTGATCCAATAAAGATTGGATAACTTCGATCCCCCAGCTCAACCTGAATCGTTTGCATAAAACTTTACTTAATTTTTTCAAAAAATACTGTTACAAGCCTAGCCCGAATATTTCACCAAGGATCCCGGATGATGCAGCAGTTAGCGTAAAGTCTGGAACATTTACCGAGGGCCGGAATAGGCATCATCTCCGTGTACCGTTTGTACTTTTTGGTCAATACGTTTTTTCTCAAATTAGTCATCAACTTATCCTATCATTTCGTCGCCTTGGTGAAATATTCGGGTTAGACGGAACGTTAATCGACAATCAGTCTATCAATTAATATCAAATTAAACTATTCAAAAGTCTATTTGAAGTGCGTAGGGTTCAATTTTCTTAAAGTGAGGATAGATGTTGAGGAAAACACCCGCCTGATAAGATTAACCTTCCTATCAGGCAAAGTATCTTTTGCAAATTGCGGTTAACTGAAGATCTGTATTACTGTCTAGTTAACCTGGGTAAATGCACCGCTATCGTTATTTAGCGTGCTGTTGTCGGTTTCGGTCGCTGTAACACTGGCAGTAAATGTTAATGAGACTGGCGGTGTAATACCAGAAGTATCATAGGTTATGGTAACCGACTGAGTCGCGCCATTGGCCAGATTTCCGATATTACAGACGACGGGATCACCGAAGCATCCTGCGGATGTAGTGACTATAGTAAGACCTGATGGCGTAACAGTGGTTAACGATACGCCGGTCGCATTGTCAGGGCCGTTATTGATCACACCAATGGTATAGGTCAGGTTGGTTCCCGCGGCCACTGGATCCGCGTTGGCAATGACTGAAGTAATCGCCAGGTCCGCCTTGGGTGTTCCTTCGGCGATGACTGGTATCGTATCACGAGTCACAACACCCTTTGGAGTTTTGACTTCAATAAAAACAACGTCGGCCTGAGTATTTGTTGGCTTCGCACTTTCCAAATAAAGATTGTACGCCGTTGCACCATTTTTGTTAGTGCTTAGGATATCAAGATCTCCCGATTTGATCGTGCCGTTTACAGCCCCCACTGTAAACGTGACATGTGTGCCGGAAGGCAGGGGCTGATTGTGTAGATCTGAAAAATACAGCGTGTCAGTGCCAGCACCGCCATATGGAATCGTTATCGAAGGACTGTGTTTGATATAGGCGTCGGATCCTGACATCACCAGCACCAGTTTCTGCCGAACATGAATTGTCTGTTTGGTGCTACATAACGTACTATGCGCACATAAAACACCGTTAAACTTGCCATCTGCCGCATCGTAGGTCTGGTCCTGATCGAAATCGAAAAATATCTCGTTTGTTTCGCGCGTGTCGCTTTCATCGATATCGAGGTATGCCTCTGGTAAATCAGTAAAACTATCGCCATCATCAAACACGCCATTACCATTGACATCGATAAAACTTTCCTCGCCAACCGCCGTCGCGACTATGGTGACACGTCCTGCATAGGGGTGCCCAAGTGGCGCTGTACCTGGCTGGGGTACGGCGGGATTATTGCCGCCGCCATCGGCAAGACAATTGTTTAACGTGACTGCACTCTGCAGGCTCGGCAGACCGAGAGTTTCTCCACATGGGCGTTCGGCCTGACTTGTCCAGATCACGTCGCATTTACCATCCACTGTTGTACAAGAGCTCTCGATACTTCCACCTTCTGCGGTGAAGGAAACCGCCGTACCGTCAGGCACCGGATTATTATATCGATCGGCGAGTCGGGCAGTAATCACCGATGTTTCGCCGTCAAAACCCCATGCCTCGGGGTTTAAAACCGTCGTACCGAGTGAGATGCTGTTTTGGTCCGGAATACCGGTGCTCACAACCAGCTGGTCAGATTGTGTCTCAATCGCTGGCGATGCACCGTCTACCGACGCGGTGACACGCACCGCCGTTGGCACGGTACCGGACTGGACCACGGTCTGCACCTCTCCCTTGGCATTGGTCGTGGCCGAGGTAGTCACGATCGAAAGGCCGCCCACCGTCGTGTTGAGTGAAAACGAAACGGTCTGACCAACAACATTGGCACCAGCGGTGTCCTTGACCTGGAACACGACTGTTGATGTTTCGGACAAACCCGCGCCACCCGTTCCTTGCAGTGCAATAGATTCAGGTGTGGCAGACACGAAAACAATTGACCCTGCGGTTGCCGGCTGCACATTAAGGGTTGCCGTCGCACTGATCGTCACGCCGTCTACGACGGCGCTTGCAGTAATCAGGTCGTTACCGTTACACCCCGTCGCGACATAGGTGCTAATCGCGATGCCATTAACCGAATTGACCGGGCTATCCAGTGTAGCCGTACTACTGCCGACGCAGCTTGACGTAAACGTCACTGCGGTAGCAGTCATGTATGCATTACCATTACCATCAACCAGGTTGGCAGTGACACTAGTCGTCCCGCCCGCTGATAAAGAGCTGACACCAAGCGATAGAACACCCGCGGTAAAGGCGTTACCAGATCCGTTACCCAAAAAAACGGTAGTTGATGAGTTATCCGGCGTTGTTGATGTCGATGAATTGGTCGTCGAGGTCGTTGTAGAGCTGGATGCGGCGAGCTGGTTATTATCAGAAAAACATGATGATACCAATGCACCAAGCATTAAAATCAGTGTAAGCTTCGCTATTAATCGCATTTTTGTTGCTCCCTGGTCAGGTCAATCCCTTGTTTCAAATTGGTTAATCCATCATTCTGGTTCTAACATGTTCTGTTTCGTCACTTTGTCGATAAATCTTTAATAATAGTTAACATTTTTCGCAATCTCCCCTAAAAAAAAAGGGGGGGGGGACAAGTTCAAAAACATATTATTTTCAATTAAGTCAAAAGATTAAAGGCAACAGAAAACAGTTGGCTAATGGCTGGATAACATGCCGGATGATTTATTGTCGGGTTAATAGTTATCGAGGCGATATGCTGGCCAGGAATTAGGTGGTCACTAATGTTTTGAGGATGTTTTTTTGCCGTTGGTTAGCTGTTTTACCTGCTTGCTCAGCTGCGTCACCGTCTGGCGGATACCTTTTTTATCGGTATCAATGATGATATCGGCGACCTCGCGGTAAAGCGGGTCCCTGGCACACATCATTTCCTCAAGGCGCGCCCTGGGGTCGTCATCCTGTAACAGCGGTCGGTTACGATCTTTTGCCGTTCTCTCATAAAGCTTGTCCAGCGATGCGCGCAGATACACCACGATCCCGGTATTGGACAGGCTGGTCCGGTTTTTCTTATCGAGAACCACGCCACCACCGGTCGCCAGCACCAGTCCGGACCTTTTGGTGAGATCTTCAATCGCCGCCCGTTCACGTTGACGGAATCCGTCTTCACCTTCTATGTCAAAAATCCATGGTATATCGGCGCCGGTCCGTCGCTCTATCTCGTGATCGCTGTCTCCGAATTCCATGCCGAGGGCCTTGGCGAGTTGCCGACCGATCGTGGTCTTTCCGGCACCCATCGGGCCAACGAGGTAAATATTGACAGATGTTTTCATACCCATCAGGTATGCCAGCGTTGAAAAAGAAAATCAAGCAGTAGTATCAGGTTTACCCATTTAAACAGGAGCTGGCGAGCCCCAACAAATATTTTGAAATGTACTCTCCATGCCAACAGTCTGCTCAACCATCTAGCCAAGCAAGCATTCAGGAATTACTGTACTTTTACCGTCAGTTCGGCTTTTGAGGTTGTTGTGTCGCCCAGCGGATCAAAATATGTAACCTTCGCTTCATCACCCGGCTGTATCGTCGCACCGGTCACGGTTACCGTTGATGTACACGTTGCGCCTGCATCTGTTGTACAGTTGGTTGCAGTAACACCAAAGTCATTGGCTGTCCAGACGGCGGGTAGGGCCAGGCATGCCGATTCCGACGTTGCCGACGGATCGCTGCAGACACCCGCGCCTTTCGATGTGACCACTGCAAATGCGGTCAGTGACTCGAAAGGAATCGGGATATTGTTACCAGAATCCCGAACACTTAAGGTCACGCCAAACGCACCGCTGGTCGACACCGCAATGTCAGTCGGTAATACGTTAACATCAACATCCGCGCCTGCCAGTCCTGCGCCGTAATAGGGTGAAAAGCAGAATAGATCGCTACTGATCGTTGTTGCGCTATTATCGCTAGAGCTCGCGATGATATATACCTTGCCCGAATTTAATGGCGTATAGCGCGTATCGATACCCGGTACATTGTTACATCCATAGTTGAGGGTATTGATATTAGCCGGATAGGTCATGCGAAAACGAGCCACACCGGTTTCAGTGGTGGCGAAGCCTGATGTCGACGTATATTGCTCGGTAGGAACACCGTTGGTTACACTCGATGCAACACCCGCTACCGATGCACCCAGCAGAGATGCACCCACCACGTACTGACGCCCCGTTACCGTATTTTTAAAGGCAGATTGCACTGCAAACGATCCGGCAAGTGAAGGAGCCGATGCGACAAATCTGTTTTTATCTTCCGCATTGCCATCCAGTAGCAACACCCGGTCATTGGCCTCGATAAAGCGGTTTGTGCCATTTCTCTGAACACTCACACTGGTAAAAGCCGATGGCCCGCCACCACCGGTACCATCGTCGGTAAACGTGGTACTTGAATTCGTAATACTGCCATCATTATCCGATGTAATAACTGTATCAACCAGACCTATAGATATGGCTGTCCCATTGGGCACCGGATTACCATAGCGATCTGTCACCGTTAAACCACCTCGCATGCTATAGAAACCCGGTTTGTTACCAAACACGGGGTCCTCTTTTTGATTGAGCTCAAGCGTTGCATTCAGATCTGATATCGCCTGAAGCGATGGACGAGTTACCACGATGGTATGAGGAGGACCCGACGCAATCACCATTTGTGGTATAGTTGCCGTTAACGGTGGAACGAGCGATGCGCCTCCCGCGTCCAGAATCTCAATCAGGACTTCTATAATTCCGGGTAGCGTACCTGATTGAAAATTGATTGTGACTGAACCACCAGTGGTAAACACATCGATATTGTCATCACCGGGTGAGGTCGTTTGGGTACCACCGATTGAAGTACCGGTCAGGAACTCCCCGCCGTTAGGGTGGCTGATAAATGTAATCCGCACATTGTCGGCAGCAGGCGATGGATCAGCGATGGGATCACCCGCATCGTCCAGCACATTGATCGTGATATTGGTATTTTCGGTCTTACCTACGCCTGCGACAAAGATATTGCTGTTAGCGACGGTTGCCTGAATATTGGCGGGTTTGCCGGTACCGGTCGAGCCAAATATCGCTGAACCGGTCACACCTGGAAACTCAGCTAGAGACAGCGAAGCCGTACCTGATGTCGTGGAAGACGTCAGCGTAAAGACCGCCCGACCAGAGGTTGTCGTACGTGGATTGTTTACCTCTGTGCTTGAATCCGGCAATACGATTGCTGCGGGAATCGTGCCCAGACTAGTCAGCAGTGTCACCGGGGTTCCGTCTTTAACGAGATTGCCGTTGCTATCAACCAGTACTACCGTTACCTGGGTATTAGTAAATCCATCAGCGGATATACTGTTAGGCGTTGCGGTTACCAATGAATTGGCAACATCAACCGGACCCGGATCAAAGACAACCTGAACAGAAGCGCTGAAGCCACTGGCATCGGCAGTCACCAGCGCCGTGCCCGATACCGTCGAGGAGGTCAACTGTACCTCTGCGAATCCGTTAGTATCGGTCTTGGCAGTCGCGCCTATCGTGCCCAAATTGGTTTTAAAGGTAACCGTAACCCCGGAGATCGGGTCGTTGTTGGCGGAATCGAGAACAATAGCTCGAATCAACGCAGTGGTTGTACCGTCTGCAGCGATACTGGCCGCACCGGAAATAACCTCGATGGATCCAATTGCAGTAGAAACCGACGTGGTCGTTCCGCTGGTCGTTGAATTGGCTCCCAGAACAAATCCATCACCACCGCCACATCCGGCCAGCAGGGAAACAAGTAAACCCGCAATCAAGTGCTTGGCTGAATACTTTTCAGGCCACCCATCAACGCCATTTTTGCTAGTGGATTTGGATCGTATCAATTGTTTAAAAAAGTTTTTCATCGGCATATACCTGACATTATCGGCATTGTATTGGCAGCGCTTTAACGTAAGCTCAGACTCTCTTTCAGTATCTTGGGTGTTACAAAGATTAATAACTCGGCCTTGTCATCAACCTTGCGGGTTTGTCTGAATAGCGCGCCAACAAACGGTAAACTGCCAAGAAACGGCACACTATCAACCTCGTTGCTTCGGGTTTGTTCATAAATTCCACCCAACACGACGGTCTCACCATTATTGACCAGCACCTCTGTAGAAACCTCGCGGGTATTGATGCTCGGCACGCCAAGAAACACCTCGCCCACACTGTCCTTGTTGACCTTTAGCTCCATGATAATTCTGTCATCCGGCGTAATCTGTGGCTTGACCTGTAACTTGAGTACCGCCTTTTTGAACGCCACCGTGGTTGCACCGCTCGAGGAGGCCTCCTGATAGGGTATCTCAACACCCTGCTCGATGAGTGCCTCGGCCTGATTTGAGGTAATCACCCGGGGACTGGATACCACCTCACCGCGCCCCTCGGCCTGCATGGCAGACAGCTCCAGATCGACCAGATAGTCGGAACCGAGGATTGCAAACGCGATCTTTCCAGCCGTTCCTATAACCGGCAGATCAACATTCAAACGATCATCCAGTGATGGGTTCGGTACCGGCAACGGGGCATTAGTCACCATCGAATCTGTTGCAGCTAACGAACCGGACGAACCAATCAAACCGCTACTACCATTATCCGTAACACTACTAGCGCCAAAACGAACGCCCAGGCCACGGCTGAAGTCATCATTGGCGATAACAACACGAGACTCGATAAGCACCTGCCTAACCGGAATATCGAGACGATGCACCAGCTTTCGGATTTCGTCGAGTTTTTCAATGGTGTCCTGTATTAACAGGGTATTGGTTCTTTCATCGATCGTGACATTGCCACGCTCGGATAATAAACTGTTTTCCTGTGCTTTTAGCAGCTCGGAGATATCTCCAGCCTTGGCATAGTTGACCTGAATCAACTCAGTGCGCAGTGGCACCAGGTCTTCAATCTGCTTTTGCGATTCATATTCCTGTTTTTCCCGCGCTGCGATTTCTTCACTGGGCGCGACAAGCATTACATTACCCGACTGGCGCATCGCCAGACCCTTTGTCTTGAGGATAATATCGAGTGCCTGATCCCAGGGTACATTTTGTAACCTTAACGTGACACTACCCTTCACAGTATCGCTGGTTACCAGGTTCAGACTGGTAAAATCTGCAATGAGTTGCAGAACTGCCCGTACTTCGATGTCCTGAAAATTCAGTGACAGACGCTCACCGCTATAATCCTTTTCGTCGACGCCTTCCTCTTTTTTATCGTCTTTAACCAGCGGTTTGATTTCGAGCGTAAAACGTTCGTTAGATTGATAGGCCAGATGTTCAAATTCGCCTTCGGCTGTTACAAGAATTTGTACATTTTCATCCTGTGTATAGCTGTCAACGAATGAAACCGGGGTCGCAAAATCGACCACATCCATCCGTTGCTGCAATTCTTCAGGAAGTGACGTATTCAGGAAATCAAGTTTTACCTTACCCGCCTCATCGCGAATATTGACTACTGTTGACGGGTCTGACAGCGTTACGATGACACGCCCCTCACCCTTGGTACCCCGACGAAAATCGATATTCTCAATGCTACGTTGCTGTACCTTGACCTGTGGGACAGTCCCGTCTTGTTCCAGGACATTATCCATTGCCACCATTTCACCAGCAGGTGACGGCACACTATTATCCAGCGTGATGTAGACGAAATGACCATCAATGACGGTAGTATAAGGCACCAGTTTATCCAGACTCAGAACGACTCGCGTCCTTCCTTTTGACTCAACAACATTAATTCTTCGCGCAATCCCAATACCAATTGGCTGGCTTTTTGCGACTGAGCTTGCCGTATCGGGAAAATCAAATGCGATTCGCGCCGGGTTATCAATGGTAAAACTCAGGGGCTGGGTTTCCGCTTGTTCTCCGGTCATCGTCAATCTTATTTGTACTTTATTACTCGACAAGGCTGAAAATGTAATCTCATCCAGAGACCTGCTTGTTCTGTTTGTGTCCTGGGCTAGTAACGAAGTGCTCATAAATGACAGAAATAATCCCAACGCCATAATTAACGGGAAGCGACTGCAATCTGGCCAACACCCGGCAAAGCACTTACCTTGTTGGGCGTTACAATTGCATTGTTTACGTAACATGATATTCATCCTTATCGTCTCTCCATATAAGAGTGATCACTGTTCAATCAGCGCCAGATCTGCCGGACGCTCTTCCCATCCCCCAAGTCCGTTTGGAACAATCTCGACCAATGCCAGCTTTTCATTCTCTATCGCAATAATCTTGCCATGATTTTTCCCCAGATAATTGCCCTGCTTGACTCGATAGACAATGCCATCCGGCGCCTTGACCAGACCCCACATAACACCTCGAATCTCCAGTGTGCCCAGCATTTTTAACGCGTCCAGTGGAAATCCCTCCAGCACCTCTTTTTGTCGGGTCGCTTCCGGACGGATACCGTTGTCACCGCCTCTGACGACCATGTCTGTCTCAGCCGTCGTTTTCCACTCGGCGAACGGATCCTTGAATCCCTCAGGATTATAGACATAGGTTTCAAATGACTTGAATTCCGGTAACGGATCAATCTGTCCCGCGGGCTCGGCCTTAACCTTGGCCACATAGACCTCGAGATCTCCCATACCCGATTCGCTGCACGCAGACAGCAATAGCGTTAGCGCAGGTATCAAAACCTTAAACACAGACTGATTCATATCACCACAATTTCTCATTGCTCAGCCTCTTTTTCCTGTTGCGCCAACTGCTCTTCTTCATCCAAGTAGCGATAGGTTTTTGCAATAGCTTCCATTACCAGTTTTCCCTGCGACTCGCCTTCCCTCCTCGCCCTTCTTTCAATCGAGAAATCATGTAGCGTTACAATTCTCGGCAATGAAGCAACGTCACTGACGAAAAGGCCGAACTCGTGGTATTTTCCGGTGACTCTTAACTTGATGGGTAACTCGGCATAGAAATCGGCTGGGACTTCTTCCTCTGGTCGAAACAACTCGAACTCCAGGCCATTAGACAATCCGGCCTGCGAAATATCTATTAGCAGCTCTGCCACCTCGGTTTCGCTCGGTAACTGGCGCAACATCGCACCGAATGAGCGCTGCATCTCTTCCATCTGGTCCTTGTATGACGCAAGATTAGAGGCCAGGCCCTGTTTTTGTCTGAAAATGTTTTTGAGCTCCTCTTCCTTGGCCCGCACCTCATCCAGCGTTTCCAGTTGGCCTTGTGTGTCAAACCAGTAACCTGCAAACAGTACTACTGCACAAAGCATCAGGATCGCAACGACTTTAACGGGAATTGGCCACTTGCCAACATCATTAAAATCAATATTATTGAGTTCGGCTAAATCGAGTTTCATGCCTCAGCCCCCTCGTCATCCGCCGATTCTGTATCATGCTTGACCTGGTTAACAAAAAGCGTGAATACACTGGTTCTTGACAGTGCCTGGCTGTTTGCTTCGACAACCGCCAAACGCGGGTTTTCAAGCCAGTCTGATTGTTCCAGATTACGCATGTATTCTGAAACCCGGCTATTTGACTGGGCAATTCCTTCAATCTGAATCGATGTGCCTTCCTGTTTAACGTTGGCCAAATAAACGCCTTCGGGTAAACGCCTCATCAACTCATCAAAAATGTGAACGATTTCGGGACGACGACTCTGTAACTGTTGAATAATATTCATACGTGCCAGTAGTTGTCGTTTCTCTGATTTCAGCCCGGTAATCTCGGTAATCTTGGCCTCTACCTTGGCAATTTCTGATTCAATATATTTATTGCGCGCCATCTGGGCACCAATCAGACCGCCCTCTCCAAACAGTCCACCAATGTGCATATGAATATAGAAGACAATCAGCACCATTAATATGCCCGCACCACCGGCTACCGTATAAAACTGTCTTTGCCGCTCCTTGCGAAGCGTTTCGCGCCAGGGCAGTAAATTGATCCGCGTCATGTCAATCAAACCTCCGCATCGCGAGGCCACATGCAATCATTAGTGCCGGTGCATCACTATTCAATGCATCAGTATTGATATTTGATGAATACGACATGTTGACAAAAGGATTGGCAATGGTGGTCGTCATGCCAAGCTTGTCTTCGATGAGGTCGTCAATGCCTACAATGGAGGCACATCCACCCGCGATCACGATATGGTCAACCGTATTGTATTCACTGGAAGAAAAGAAAAACTGTAACGAACGACTGACTTGCTGAGCCAACGCTTCCTTGAACGGTGTTAACACCTCGGGCTCATAATTATCGGGCAGTCCACCCTGTTTCTTTGCAAAACCAGCCTCTTCATATGACAGGCCGTAACGACGCTGGATCTCTTCCGTTAGTTGCTTGCCACCAAACAGTTGTTCACGCGTATAGATAATCTTGTAATCATTGATAACGTTTAGCGTTGTCATCGTTGCACCCACATCGATGACCGCAACAACCTTGTCCTGACCCTCATCTGAAATTTCCGACCCGAGGAATGTGAAGGCGGACTCCATCGCAAACGCCTCGACATCAACAATTTTTGCACCAAGTCCGGCCAACTCCAGAGCAGCCACGCGCATATCCACATTTTCGCTACGCGATGCAGCCAGTAAAACATCCACCATCTCCTCAGAATTTTCAGTCGGTCCCTGAATCTCAAAATCCAGATTGACCTCATCGAGTGGGTAGGGGATATATTGGTCTGCTTCAAAATTGATTTGATCGGCCATCTCGTCGTCAGACAGGTTTGCTGGCATTGAGATCATCTTTGTGATCACTTCGGAACCAGCTACCGCCACACAGGCCGTTTTGGTACGTGTACCTGCCCGATCGACGGCTCTTTTTACCGCGGCACCGACTGCTTCAACATCATTGATCGTTTTTTCGGTAACAGCATCAGGAGGAAGAGGCACGACCGCATAGCGCTCCACCTTATATCGACCACCACTGACATTCAGCTCCAGTAGCTTGACAGCCGTGGAGCTGATATCGAGGCCGATTAATGGCGCTAAAGCCTTTTTGAACAGTTGCACCCTATTCATCCCTGTTATGCCCTAAAATCCAAGTGGCGGCTATCCATATCCGTGCCTTAACGCACGAATTAACTATAGATATTAACCAGTTAAAAAACAATAAATAAGTTATATTAATAACAAGCAAACCTTTTAGTCCTAAAGATGTTATCGTCCAATGCCATAAATGTTTTATACTATTCTGGAAATTAGTAATATGATCGAAGTCTCATTCCCACCTAAAATATGCAATCTACGTCAAAAATCCTGAAAATTGGCCTGTTAACTGCCGGTTTTCTCACGTCTCTGGGGCTGGTTGTAACCGTGATTGGGTTACTCTATCTGGTACCCCAATTACCCTCAATTGAGGTTCTAAAGGACGTAAAACTCCAGGTCCCGCTGAGGGTTTATACCAGCGATGAAAAACTGATCGCAGAGTTCGGCGAAATGAAAAGAACCCCGCTTCGATACCAAGAAATACCTGATTTAATGGTAAAAGCAGTACTTTCCGCCGAAGATAACCGCTTTTTCCAGCATCCTGGAGTGGACTACCAGGGCCTTGTACGCGCCGCTGTTAACCTGATAAAAACAGGAGAAAAATCTCAGGGCGGCAGTACGATTACGATGCAGGTGGCAAGAAACTTTTTCTTAACGGCCAGGAAAACCTATTTGCGGAAGATTAACGAGATCCTGCTGGCATTAAAAATAGAACGAGAACTGTCCAAGGAGGGTATTCTCGAGCTATATCTGAACAAAATTTATCTCGGAAACCGGGCCTATGGCATTGCGGCAGCGGCACAAATTTACTATGGCGTAGAAGTTAATAATTTGACGCTTGCACAAATGGCGATGATATCCGGTTTACCCAAGGCGCCATCCAGGTATAACCCGATTGCGGGCCCGGAAAGAGCATTAGTACGACGAAACTATATTTTAAAGCGAATGTTTGAACTGGGTTATATCGATGCGCTGCAACTTCAGCAGGCAACGAGAGAACCCGATAACGCAGAAACCCACAGTCTTTCAATCGAGACCGAGGCACCTTATGTCGCTGAAATGGTTAGAAGCGCTATGCTTGAACAGTTTGGTGAAGATGCCTATACCAGCGGCTTCAAGGTCTACACAACATTACAGGGTAGCAAGCAGGACGCTGCCAACCGGGCACTGAGAAAGGCGTTGATTGATTATGATACGCGTCATGGATATCGTGGCGTGGAACAGCATGTCGATTTGACAACCATGACTACAACGACCGAATTGCTGGATGTTCTGTCCGGACTAACCACGATTGGCAGCACAATACCTGCATTAGTGCTTGGCCTCGAGGACCAGGCCGCAATCGTACTAACCAGGGAGGACGAAACTGTACGCATCCCCTGGCAGGGCCTGTCCTGGGCAAATCGCTATATCAATGTAAACCGGGTTGGTGCAAAGCCAAAGTTGGCTGCAGATATCCTGTCAGCCGGTGATGTGATCCGGATAATGAAGGAGCAAAATGGAAGTTGGCGCCTGACACAACGCCCGGAACTGGAAGGAGCGATTATCTCGTTATTACCAACCAATGGCAGTATCACAGCACTATCCGGGGGATTCGATTTTAACCAGAGCAAATTCAATCGCGTTATTCAGGCCAGGCGACAGCCGGGTTCAGTTTTTAAACCATTTATCTATTCTGCGGCACTTGAAAAGGGGTTTTCTGCGGCCAGCTTGATTAATGATGCTCCCGTCGTTTTCGAGGATCCAGGCCTTGAAAGTGCCTGGCGGCCGGAAAACTATAGCGGCAAATTCTTTGGCCCCACACGACTGCGGCAAGCACTCATTAAATCGAGAAACCTGGTATCTATCCGGATTCTCAGGGCGATAGGAATTAAGGATACGCTAGACTACGTCAGTCGATTCGGTTTTGACCAAAAAGAACTTCCGAGAAATCTTTCCCTGTCTCTTGGTAGCGGCGCGATTACACCTTTGGAACTCGCTACCGGCTACGCTGTTTTTGCCAATGGTGGTTATAAAATAACACCTTTCTTTATCGACAGAATTGTTGGCCCGGATGGCGAGGTTTTGATGCAAACAGAACCTGAAACCGTTTGTGACGAGACATGCCTGGCTGACCGACAACAACATGCTGAAACGAACGCTTTAGCGCAATCAGAAACTGAAACTGACCTGGCAGGAGATATCAAAACACCGCCAGCAGCAAAACGTGTTATCCCCGCCGAAAACGCCTATATCATGACCACAATTCTGCGCGATGTTATTCGTCGTGGCACCGGTCGCAAGGCTCGTAAATTGGGTCGGCACGACCTGTCGGGAAAAACAGGCACAACCAATGACCAGAAAGATGCCTGGTTCGCAGGGTTTAACGCAAACCTTGTAACCGTCTCCTGGGTTGGATTTGATGCAATTAAGACATTGGGTAACAGGGAAACAGGGGCTCGCGCCGCGTTGCCCATGTGGGTTTCATATATGGGAGAAGCGTTGAAAAATGTACCTGAAACACCGTTAAAACGACCAGAAGGGCTCATCACTGTACGTATCGATCCAAAAACAGGCCTTTTAGCGGATAGCAGCCAATCCAACGCAATCTTTGAGACCTTTCGAATTAACAACGTGCCAAAACGTCACGCAGAAACGGAAAGGGCGTCAAGTAGCAGTACGACTGAAGGACAGAACACCATCCTGGAACAATTATTCTAGCTCGAATCTTTCACCAAGGATCCCGGATGACGCCTCCCCGTAAAGACGACCGGATAAGACATCAAATTGCGATTGAAGCCGCCCGACTTATGCTCGAGTCGGGCATCCCGGACTTTAAAACGGCTAAATGCAAAGCAGCTAACAAGTTAGGTATCCCGAAAACCCGGCACTTACCCAGGAATGTCGATATTGAAAATGCAATAATTGAGTACCAGCGACTTTTCAGGAAAGATAGTCAACCCCGTTATCTGCAGTCGCTGCGCGAAACTGCCCTCATTGCTATGAACATGCTCGAACAATTTAATCCACGACTGGTTGGCCCGGTCCTGAGAGGAACAGCAGACAATCTGTCGGACATAAACATACATGTCTTTACCGATACACCAGAGGAGATTGGGTGGCACCTGATGAGCCGTGATATTCCTTATAATGTGCAAGAAAAAAAATTACGTGCGCCGCGGGATCAGGTGACAAGATTGACGAATTACCAGTTCACAGTAGATAATACGGTCATCGAGTTAACGGTATTTCCGGTAGATGGTATCCGGCAGGCGCCGCCTTGCCCGGTCGACGGCAAACCGATGTTGCGCGCTTCTCACAAGGAGGTTGAACAACTGATACTCGATAACAAGGCCAATTCAGGGATCAAATTATAAACCTATTTACGCTGATTAATGGGTACATAATCGCGCATTGCCGCACCCACATATAGTTGTCGTGGTCGTCCGATTCTTTGATCAGGTTCAGCAATCATCTCCATCCATTGCGCAACCCATCCAACCGTTCTCGCAACAGCAAACATTACGGTAAACATATTCACAGGAATACCCAACGCCTTATAGATAATGCCAGAATAGAAGTCGACGTTTGGATAAAGTTTCCTTTCTATAAAATATTCATCCTCCAGTGCAATCTCCTCAAGGCGCATGGCGAGCTCAAAAAGCGGGTCATTGCTATCGCCATATTTTTCAAGCACTTCGTAGCACATCCGGCGAATAATTTTTGCTCTAGGATCATAGTTCTTGTAAATACGGTGCCCAAAACCCATTAAACGAAACGGATCATCCTTGTCCTTGGCTTTTGCCAGGTATTGCGGAATATTCTTAACATCACCTATCTGGTTAAGCATCCGTAATACCGCTTCATTCGCGCCACCATGTGCGGGACCCCAAAGCGCTGTAATACCCGAGGATATACACGCGAATGGATTCGAACCCGAACTTCCAGCCAGACGCACTGTTGCGGTACTCGCATTTTGTTCATGATCAGCATGGAGAATAAAAATCATGTCCAGCGCCTTGGCGGCAATAGGGTCAACCTCATAACTCTCAGATGGCACTGAATGCATCATATGCAGCAGATTTGCCGAATATCCAAGATTGTTTTTTGGATAGACAAATGGCTCACCCAGAGCGAATTTATAACTTGCAGCAGCAATGGTAGGCATCTTTGCAATGAGCCGATGTGCAGCAATCTCACGATGCCGTGGGTCATGGATGTCAGTCGAATCATGGTAAAAGGCAGACAACGAACCAACAACACCTACCATGCTCGCCATCGGGTGTGCGTCGTGATAAAACCCCTGGTAGAAGTGCCTGAGGCTTTCCTTGATCATCGTGTGGCTGCGAATCAGCAGATCGAACTCTTTTAGCTGTTCTGCAGTTGGTAAATCGCCATACAGCATTAAATAGGCGACTTCGATAAAACTGCTTTTTTCGGCCAACTGTTCAATTGGATAGCCACGGTGCAACAAAACGCCCTGATCCCCGTCAATATAGGTAATCTTGCTGCGACAGTTTGCTGTAGCCATAAACCCCAAATCATAGGTGAAATAACCAAATTCCCGGTACAAATGACTAATATCGATTGTTGGCGCACCATGAGTACCTTTCAATACGGGTAATTCGACACTCTTGCCAGTCGAGTTATCGGTTATGGTTACGGTATCCTTTGCCATTAAACTGTCCTCCTGCTTGTTTCGATACCAGCTTCAGGCTAACGAAGCAATATCCTTTTTCACCTGCTCAGCAGAGTTCTCAAACTGCACTTTTTCCTCGTCGGTCAGGGAAAGCTCAACGACCCTTTCCATTCCATTGGAACCAAGAATCACCGGCACCCCTATCGCAACATCTTTGTGTCCATACTCACCATCCAGCAGTGCCACACAGGGTAACAATCGTTTGCGATCACCATTCACTGCATCAATCATTGTTGACACCGCCGCTGCAGGTGAATCATTTGCGCTACTCGTTTTCTTTAACGCGAGAATTTCTGCACCGCCATTCCGCGTGCGATCAACAATACGATCAATGACATCTGGCTCCATAAAGTTCGCAATGGGAATCCCGTTAATCGTGGTATAACGCGGCATTGGAACCATTGAATCCCCATGACCACCCAGCACCAGCGTAGTAACATCCTTGATTGAAAACCCGGTCTCTGTCGCAATAAAGCTTGCCATTCTTGCGGCGTCCAGTACGCCAGACAACCCAAACACGCGACTTCTGTCCCAACCCGTTTCTTTCCAAAACGCGTAGGTCATCACATCGACGGGATTGGTCACAAGAATCACTATCGCATCTGGTGCATATTCCAGCACATCTTTTGCGATTTCACGAATAACCTTGACGTTGGCATCCAGAACATCAGAGCGCGACATGCCGGGTTTACGCGGCAGCCCCGCAGTGATCACAATCAGATCTGAACCAGCCATTGCGGCCCCACTCTCATCGCCGGTCACCTTGGTATCAAATCCGAATAACTGTGCTGATTCCTGGATATCCAGCGCAGTACCTGCCGCCACGCCTTCACGGATATCTGTCAGCACGACCTCATGAACTCGATCTTCGATCGCGAGGATTTGTGCAGTTGATTCACCAACACGGCCGGCGCCAACGATAGAAATTTTTTTCATGACTGCTCCTTTTGTCTTGATTGCATTGAGCAACATCGATGATACCAACAACACATTACCACCCATGCGCGGCTCATCCTGAGTAGCCAGCATCGTATTATATAAAATGTCCGGCTATAACATAAACTTAGGCTGATGACCCACAACTACAAATTCGGCCAATTTCATTAAATATTTAAATCTGGAGCGAAATATTCGCGGGCCAAGCAAAATTTCCGCCAGGATTTTGCGCAAAATGAAAATCGCCACGTCCGGTCAAGCGCACTTCTCTACCAGGCCTTCAGGCAAATATTTTGGATAATCAACAGGATATGGTAATCTGGCAATACCGGAATCAACGGCTGCATGTGCTATCGCCGGCGGAATAGTATCGATCAATCGGGGGTCAAGTGGTTTTGGAATGATGTACTCCCGACCGAATTCAAGCTTATCCAGTCTATAGGCCCTTAATACCTCCTGTGGTACGGGTTCATGCGTCAGGGCAGCCAATGCACGCACGCAGGCTATAAGCATTTCCTGGTTAATTGAAGTAGCCCGAACATCCAGCGCTCCCCTGAAGATGAAAGGAAAACCCAGCACGTTGTTAACCTGATTGGGATAATCACTTCTTCCGGTTGCCATGATCAGATCATCGCGGACCGACTGTGCCGCATGCGGTTCTATTTCCGGATCGGGATTCGATAGCGCGAATACCACCGGTTTCGATGCCATGCTCTGCACCATCGATTTACTAACCAGATCAGGCCCGGACAATCCGATAAATACATCTGCATCCTGCATGGCGTCAGCAAGTGTTCGATCAGCTGTTTCAACGGCGAATTCCTGTTTATAGGGATTCAGATCTTCTCGACCCTGATAAATAACACCCGCACGATCCAGCATGCGCATATTTTCTTTTTTGGCACCCATAGCAACTAACAGGCGCATCGATGCGATGGCGGCTGCGCCGGCTCCCAGACAAACAATTTTTGAATCCGCAAGCGTCTTTTCTTGCAGTTCCAACGCGTTCAACATGGCCGCACAAATAATCACCGCGGTACCAGACTGGTCATCATGAAAAACCGGAATATCCAGTTCCTCGCTGAGTCTTCGGGAAATTTCAAAGCAATGTGGCGCGGCAATATCCTCAAGATTGATACCGCCGAATGTCGGGGCGATGCGCCTGACAGTATCGATAAATGCCTCCGGAGACTCTGCGTTGACCTCGATATCAAATACATCGATATCAGCAAACTTCTTGAATAATACGGCCTTTCCTTCCATGACCGGCTTGCTTGCCAAGGCGCCCACATTACCCAGTCCCAGAACCGCACTACCATCGGTTATCACCGCGATCAGGTTACCCCTGGCAGTATACCGGTATGCGTCCTCCGAATCTTTTGCGATAGCCCGGATTGGCTCGGCAACGCCAGGTGTATAGGCGAGACCCAGGTCGTATTGCGTCGCACAGGACTTGGTAATGGAAATCGCCAGTTTTCCTGGAGTCGGTTTTTCGTGATAATCAAGTGCGGCCTGTTTTTTATTATTATTCATGCATAGACTCATTAATAAAAAAACTCAAACATTTCATGCAGTTTAACCTTTTTCCGAAAAATTTTCAGCGAAAAATCCAGACGCCGCTTGTGAAGCAGTGCAGTTTCCCAGACTTGCTGGTTAATTCACGATTTTGATGAGTTGACCGGGTGACGGCTCACCGTTGGGATACATGCCGTTTAATAGCCTTAACTGTTCCTCGGCATGATGGGTGATGGCCGAACCTTCTGCCAGCTGTTTGAAGGTCATGGCAGCATCGGTTTGAAGCAAATGGATCTCCAGTGCACTGGCCAGCTCTTTCTCTCTGTCCTCGAGGGCATGAAAACTTCTGGCTGTATCGAGAAACACCTTATCGTAAGGTTTGGGACTCGACTTGTCCTTTGCATAACCCACCAGTGTAAACGCCTGCTTATCATGATAAATCACACTCATTCTCGCGTTACGTTTGCCAAACGCCGTATTAAGTGACACAACGACGCTATGCCCATCCAGCCCGTTAGGATTTAAGTCCTGATCAGAAACAAACCGTTTGATCTTCAGACTATCCATCAAAAAATCAACAGGAGGAATACGTTTGTTGATATCCTTAACCATTAGTTGTAGCACCGCACGTTGTTTCGGTGCCACAGCAACCAGGTGATCAGGCATATTTTCTATTTTCCAGCCTGCTGGAAAGGTCAGTCCAAATTCTAAACCCTTGTGGTAAAACTTTTGACCTCGTAATATGCCAGAAGCCTCACTATCACCGAAAACAAGTTTTTCAATCTGCTTTAGAAATGCTTCACGACGATGGATCATTGCATTAGCTGATTTAAACTTATCTGCACTTTGAACAACCTGTTGTAGTCGCGTGTCATTGTCTGGATGGGAGGCAAAAACGCCATGGTATACCCGCGGCTCCCTGCCTTCCTCTTTGGCAAGTTGTTTTTCAAAGCGCTCCTGATTTTTCAATACACCAATGACCCCTACCATTGCCTGTGGATCATAGCCACTACGTGCAAGATATTCTGCTCCAAGGCGATCCGCCTCCAGCTCCTGATCCCGCCCGTAGCCACTGATCAACGCATTGCTCAACAAACCAAAAAGATCGCTGACACCTTGCGTTCTAAGCTCCGGTATTAATATCGCGCCAATCTGGTAGCCAATCCCTGCAGCCTTGGAAAGGCTAATCTGCCGGACACTATGTCGAGCCGTAACGTGACCAATTTCATGCCCAAGAACTGCAGCCAGCTCGGCCTCGCTATTTAAATACGCCATCAAACCTCGTGTTATATAGATGTAACCGCCGGGTATCGCAAATGCATTGACCGTTGGAGAATCGATAACGGTAAACCGATAAATCAGGTTTGGACGATGACTATTCAACGCAAGCTTTTCACCGACCCGCTGAACATAGGCTTGCAACGCTTCCACCGAATATTCACCACCGAACTGTTTGGCAATCTGGGAATGAGATTCTCGCCCGAGCTTGATCTCGTCGTCCTCAGACATTAAAACAAAATTATTCTTGCCTGTTACCGGGTTAACCGAACAGGCGGTTACAACCATCGTAATGATGATAAAAATCACGCCGCTATTATTCGATAATCTGTGCTTCATTTCTCCTCACAGGCTTTATAGCATAGGGATGCCTGATCCGCATTATCGGACGGTTTTTATACCCATGTATCCAGCCACGCACCTGAATCACCTGATTGACCAGCGACGAGAACAAGGTTTTGTCAAAATACTTCAGGTCACGTCGATCTATTCTAAGCGCAAGATTACCATTCAGGTTTATCCAGACCGAGCGTTTGCTCTCCCCAATTCCCGTCACCATTCCCCTGACCAAATGAAATCCGCGTGTATCATCTGGCAGGGTCGCAGCTTCAATCGAGGTAACTTCAGGCATGGCCCACAGCCCCAGTCTTTCCCCGTATGCAAGTTCCTCGGCATGTCTGTAACAGGCCTTTAGCGCATCATTGGGTGGTACAACAATCGATAAGGCGTATCCGTGTCTTAATAACCAGTAACCCACATTGGTTTCATCAGAAAGAAATAGATGCGCCAACAGGCGATCATAGCGGTCATATTTGTCAATGCCATAACGAATGCCAATCCTTGGTGTTGATGCCAATTGATTTTTTAGTGCAAGCCTGGCCTGTTCAGCATAAGGCTCTGACGGATGATTATCCCTCGCCATTTCAGTCGTGTTGATTCCGATGATTCTAACCCGCCGGCCATCGGCAAGTTCAATGGTATCGCCATCAAATACTCTTTTTAACTTGGCATATTCATCAATACGTTCCTGGCCGCAATTTTTCTCAAGCGCAAATACGGAGCATGAGATCGACAGCCACCCGATAAATACCAAAAAAACAATGAAGTCGTACAGTGTTCGCCAAATAAAAAAGGCGCCTCTAGGAGGCGCCTTTTTTTTAATACAACCTGATAGCATCAGGACTATTTCATGCCATATTTTTGTTTGAATTTGTCAACGCGTCCGGCGGTATCCAGAATCTTCTGCTTACCGGTATAAAACGGATGACACGCAGAACAGACGTCCAAATGGAGTTCCTTGCCTACGGTTGAGCGGGTCGTAAAGGTATTACCGCAGCTGCAGGTAACCTGAATCGCTTCATATTTGGGGTGAATTCCAGCCTTCATTCGAACATCCTCAATCAATCGGTACATTACTTTGTCATAACAGGGCGCGTATTGTAGCAAATTGATCGTTGACATCAAACAAATACTTAAATTTATTAAATAAGCTATCATATACACCGATAAGCTATGGTATAAACTCGGCGGCAAATATCATAAGCTTATGAATTACTTTTATTTTTATAGATTAGCGTGAATAGGAAAAGGTCATGTCAAAAGGGACACCGAACAAAAACGATGTAACACAACAGTTTAAATATGACTATCTGGGCATGGACATTAAAGCGATCAAGCGCTCGATGGCCAACCGCCTGGAATACATGGTTGGCAAGGACCTGTATACGGCAACCCAGCGAGATTGGTTCAATGTCGCCGCCTATGTTGCGCGCGACCGTCTGATGGAACGCTGGATGGAGACCATGCGCGCTTACTATAGACAGGATACCAAGCGCACCTACTATCTTTCGATGGAGTTTCTCATTGGCAGGACGCTCGCGAACAGCCTGTTGAATATGGGCATCTACGATGAACTAAAGCAGGCATTTGAGGAAATTGGCTTAGACATCGAGGAAATCCGCGAGGTTGAGCCCGATGCTGCACTGGGTAATGGAGGGCTGGGCAGACTGGCTGCTTGTTTTCTCGACTCGATGGCCTCAATGGGTATTCCGGGATACGGGTACGGTATTCGTTACGAATACGGCATGTTCACCCAGGAAATTGAAAACGGTTGTCAGGTTGAACACCCGGATAACTGGCTTCGTTATGGCAACCCATGGGAATTCCCCCGACCAGAGGTGCTATATACCGTCAAGTACTATGGCCGCACTGTGGAATATTGCGACGAACAGGGTAAACAATGTTGCCACTGGGTCGATACCGATGATGTGATGGCGATGGCATACGATACCCCTATTCCGGGCTATCAGAATAACACCACGAACAATATGCGCTTGTGGGCTGCCAAATCGACTCGTGAATTTGAGCTGATGCATTTTAATGAAGGAGATTATGTCAAAGCGGTAGAGGAAAAAAACGAGACCGAAAATATATCCAAGGTGCTCTATCCTGATGACAGTACATCGGTAGGTAAAGAGCTACGTCTGAAGCAACAATACTTTTTTGTCTGTGCATCACTACAGGACATTTTATTCCGGTTTCTCAAGCATCATACTTCTCTCGAATTATTACCTGAAAAGGTTGCTATCCAGCTTAATGATACCCATCCGGCCATCGCGATACCGGAGTTGATGCGTGTTTTGATCGATGTTCATCAGCTGGACTGGGACCAGGCCTGGAATATCACGACAAAAACGTTTGCCTATACCAACCACACGCTGATGCCTGAAGCGCTGGAGTCATGGCCAGTCAGTCTGTTCGAGAAAATGCTGCCAAGACACCTGAAAATCATTTATGACATCAACTATCATTTCCTGAATGACATCATGCATCATGCGCCAGGTGACATGGATCTGCTAAACCGGATGTCGATCATTGATGAACATGGAGAAAAGACTATTCGCATGGCACACCTCGCTATTATCGGTAGCCATAAGGTAAATGGTGTTGCGAAATTGCATACCGAATTAATGAAAAGCACGATATTCAGAGATTTTCATCGATTTGCTCCCGATAAATTTATTAACATGACCAATGGCATAACGCCCCGACGCTGGCTCAACCACGCCAATCCGGAACTTGCCCGGTTAATTACACAACATATCGGGGATGACTGGGTAACTGATCTGTCAAAGATTAAAGGAATGGAATCACTCGCGAATAATAAGACTTTTCGTGACCAGTTTAGAGGGGTCAAGCTCAATAACAAGAAATCACTTGCTAAGAAAATTTATTCAGAACTCGGGCTGGAAATCAATACTGACTCGCTTTTCGATGTTCATATCAAGCGAATCCATGAATACAAACGACAGTTACTCAATATCCTGCATGTTGTTACGCTGTATAATCGTATTCGTCAGGCAAATACCGACAATATGGTTCCTCGCACCGTGATGTTTGCGGGCAAGGCTGCGCCGGGATATGCCACCGCCAAATTGATCATCCGCCTGATCAATGACATTGCCGATATCGTCAATAATGACCCTGCTATTGGCAACATGCTTAAGGTTGTATTTATCCCGAATTACGATGTCTCTACCGCAGCAACCATCATTCCTGCAGCTGAACTTTCTGAACAAACTTCCACAGCTGGCACCGAGGCATCCGGTACCGGTAATATGAAGTTAGCTCTCAACGGCGCGCTGACCATAGGAACCCTGGATGGCGCAACGGTAGAAATCAGGGAAGAGGTTGGTGAAGAAAACATTTTCATCTTCGGACACACCACCGACGAAATCCAGTCGCTTAAACATCATGGCTATAATCCGTGGGATTATTACTACGCTAACGCTGAGTTAAAGCAGGTCATAGACATGATCAACTCCGGGTTCTTTTCGCCCGATCACCCGGATATCTATAAGCCACTGGTTGAATCTCTTACAGATCACGGAGACCATTTTATGGTCCTGGCTGATTATCAGCCATACGTTGAATGTCAGGAGAAGGTTGCGTCTTTGTATAAAGATCAAGATGAGTGGACCCGAAAGGCCATCATTAATGTCGCGAATATGGGTAAGTTTTCAAGTGATCGAACGATTGGAGAATATGCGGAAAAGATCTGGAATGTTAGCCCGGTGGATATCGAACTGAACTCAGAAGGGCATGCACAGATCTGAATTATATCGCTGCGTGAAAAATGCGATTTTCACTTGCGACCAAGGGGGAGAATGAAACCTCTCCCCCTTCGTAACCCCCATGAATTTGAACCGCTTCGCGCCCCTTTAGCTGATTTATATCGCTGCGTGAAAAATGCG
>JBHHVB010000004.1:0-85664 GCA_046754065.1 Gammaproteobacteria bacterium | reverse complement strand
TAATCTGGATGCACGCAGTGCACCCGCAGGGCAATATGCAGGGATGCATATTGTCAGCTTGCGACCAGATCAAAACAGGCACGCTAGTTCGACACTGGGAATCTGTTTAAGCATCGGGATTCTACTAACATCGAAAGGGGGAGATGGCTCCCCGGGCAAGACTCGAACTTGCGACCAATTGATTAACAGTCAACTGCTCTACCGACTGAGCTACCGGGGAACGATAGTCTTCAGAAGTCGGATATAGTACTGATGGGATAACTTTTGGTCAAGCGCTGGACAAAATATTGGCAAATTTGTGTTAATTGCCCAGTATATCTATATTAATTCCTGATTATTCACGCTCGAACTGGCGCTCACAAATGACAAAAAAGAACAATTCGGACAGTAATGAAAACGCCTTGTTTCGTAACGAAGTCAAAGGCGTCAGAAAACTCAAGTCCGATAAGGTTACACATCAAAAGCCGCCACCGAGGCCTATACCGAAACAACGGATCCGTGATGAAGCCAGTGCATACAAGGATACTTTATCGGACCAAATGGATTTTGCGGAAATTGAAACTGGAGATGAACTGTTGTTCTCCCGATCAGGACTTCAAAACACCTTGTTAAGAAAATTGCGTAGAGGGCAATTTAGTATTCAGGCTGAACTGGATTTACACGGCATGACAGTAAACATTGCCAAACAAGAACTGTTATCATTTTTAGCTAATTGCAAAAAAAACCATTATCGATGCGTCAGAATTATCCATGGTAAAGGACTTGGATCACCCAATCAGTTACCCAAAATTAAGAACAGCATAAATCGCTGGTTACGACAAATTGATGACGTACTCGCGTTTTCATCAGCACGTCCAGCCGACGGAGGTACAGGCGCAGTTTACGTATTAATCAAGCAAAATAAAAACTAGCTATCCCGTCATTTGTTTCAGGTCAATTAGCCCCTGAACCTGGTTTACAAAATAACGTCGATATTTAACTACAAACTGACAACATCCGCGGTCACTGACTACTTTCATACCAGGATGCATGATCAAACCATATATGAGAGAATGATTCGTTTTAGCGATTTCTATTGTTTTTAACTGGCATTATTTATCCATAAATGAATATTCCGGCAACTAGTGGTTCTAACCGATCAAATAATCCAGAGCCAGACCTCTTCCGTCCCCCGCTACCGCCCAAAGGATCAATGTCCGCGATCCATTGGGGGCAGCTGTATGGTTGTAGTGCCGGATATGCTTGTGCAATGGCTGCATCTCAAAAAGATAGACTGGTCGTCATTATCACCCCGGACACACCGTCGCAGGAGCGCCTGGAACATGAAATCTGTTTTTTTTCCAATGAAGATAAGCTTACCGTACTAACCTTTCCGGATAGAGAAACATTACCTTATGACGCGTTCTCTCCTCACCAGGATATCATTTCACAGCGCCTGGAAACGCTCGCAAGACTTCCGGATCTAAGCAGCGGAATTCTAATCATCCCTGCCTCAACAGCAATGAATAATTTACCTCCAAAGAGCTACATTCAGTCATGCAGTCTATTTATGGCAACCGGTGACAAACTGGACATCGACCTGATGCGGAAACGGTTCGAAAGTTCAGGTTATCGTTGCGTAAGCCAGGTGATAGAACATGGAGAGTTTGCGGTCAGAGGCAGCCTGATTGACGTCTATCCGATGGGTAGCAGACATCCTTTTCGAATCGATTTGATGGATGATGAAATCGAATCGATTCGATTCTTTGACCCCGACAATCAACGATCAATTGGAACAACTCAACAAATCAGGTTATTGCCTGCACAAGAGTTTCCCATGACTGATGACGCAATCACGCGGTTTCGTCAGCAATACCGGAGCGCCTTTCCCGGCGAAAGCCAGCAAAGCATCATCTATCGTGAAGTCAGCCAGGGAAGCAGCCCAGCGGGTATCGAATATTATCTTCCACTCTTTTTTGAGAATACGCATACCCTTTTCGATTATTTACCCACCGATAGTCTCGTGGTTCTCCACGAAGGCACTGAAGATGCCTGTGATGTATTTTGGCAGGAAATAAACGAGCGTTTTGAGTTACGTAAACTTGATATGGAACGTCCGCCGCTTCCCGCTGGACAACTTTTTATAGATCCTGATAGTTTTTTTAGTACCATTGAAAATCACGACGTTATAAAAGTTCAAACAGCCAAACTTGTTGAAAGCAGTACCCAATATAATTTCTCAACGCGACATACCCCTGCTCTCAGTTTACCCCCGCAGGCCAAACATCCATTGTCCGCCTTTTTGAATTACCAGAATCAATTCCAGGGAAGAATACTAATTGTTGCAGAAACAACTGGACGCAGAGAAACCCTTCTGGAAATGTTACATGATTGTGAGCAGTACCCGACGAGTTATGATAAGTGGCAGACATTTTTTGAAGACAACTCCAGGTTGGGTATCGCTGTCGCTACGCTAGACCAAGGCATGGTTACAAGTACCCCTGCGATCGCAGTCATTACCGAATCACAACTGTTTGGCGAACATGTTATGCAACGCCGCCGCAGAAAAAAGCGAGAACGGGATGTTGACGCAGTAATACGCAATTTGACCGAGCTGGAAAAAGGTTCTCCAGTGGTTCACGAGGAACACGGTGTCGGTCGCTTTGAGGGTATGCAGACACTCAGTGTTGGCGGTATAACAACCGAATACCTGACCATGCTTTATGCGGGGAATGACAGACTCTACATACCTGTTTCATCGCTTCATCTGATCAGTAGATACACTGGTGTGTCACCGGACCAGGCGCCACTTCATAAGCTTGGCACTGATCAGTGGCAAAAAGCCAGAAAGAAAGCAAGCAAACGGGTTAACGATGTCGCGGCCGAATTACTGGATCTATATGCCCGCCGTGCGGCACGTAAAGGACACGCTTTTTTACCACCTGATGATCTTTACGCCACCTTCGCATCAGCATTTCCATTTGAAGAAACCCCTGACCAACAAGAGGCAATTGACGCTGTATTGTCTGATATGACCGCGGATAAACCTATGGATAGACTGGTTTGTGGTGATGTCGGATTTGGTAAAACCGAGGTTGCCATGCGCGCTGCGTTTATCGCTGTTCACGGCGGCTTTCAAGTCGGCGTTCTGGTACCAACAACGCTACTGGCTCAACAACACTACCAGAACATGAAAGACCGTTTTGCCGATTTACCAGTCCGTATTGAAGTTTTATCTAGGTTCAAAACAAAAAAACAGCAGGACATAACGATTACAGATATTGAAAAAGGCAAAGTAGATATCATCATCGGTACTCACAAATTGATTCAGTCACAAATTAAATTCAAGAATCTCGGACTTATCATTATTGACGAAGAACATCGTTTCGGTGTAAAACAGAAAGAAAGTTTGAAGGCGCTAAGAGCGGATGTCGACACGCTTGCACTAACCGCAACGCCTATTCCCAGAACACTAAATATGGCACTGTCAGGCCTGCGTGATCTTTCAATAATCGCTACTCCCCCACTGAAACGACTTGCGATCAAGACCTTTGTACGTGAATGGAATGACACCGCAATACAGGAGGCGTGTCAACGCGAGATTAGACGTGGTGGCCAGATTTATTTGCTGCATAATGAAGTTCGAACAATTGAGAATACCGCGAATAAAATTGCTGCTTTATTGCCCCAGGCTGAGGTCAGATTTGCTCACGGGCAGATGCGAGAACGGGAACTGGAGCAAATTATGCTGGATTTCTATCACCATCGTTTTAATGTGCTGGTTTGCTCAACAATCATTGAAAGTGGTATTGACATCCCCAATGCCAATACCATGATAATTAACCGTGCGGATAAACTGGGTCTCGCACAACTCTACCAGATTCGTGGTCGCGTAGGACGTTCACACCACCAGGCCTATGCATTTCTACTGGTTCCTCCCCGGAAAACCATGACCCCGGATGCTGTAAAACGACTCGAGGCCATAGAATCTATCGAAGATCTCGGGGCCGGATTTACCCTCGCCACCCATGACCTGGAAATCAGAGGTGCCGGTGAATTTCTCGGCGACGAACAAAGTGGCCATATTCAGGAAATCGGGTTCTCAATGTACACGGAACTGCTGGAAAGAGCCGTAAACGCACTAAAATCCGGTAAACAACCGGTGCTCAATGAACCGTTAAGCACTACTTCAGAAATCGACCTTCGAGAACCAGCTCTAATCCCTGAAGACTACCTTGGCGATGTTCACACCCGACTTGTTATGTATAAAAGGATCGCTAGCGCTCAGGATAAATCTGAACTAGATGAGTTACAGGTCGAAATGATAGACCGATTCGGACTATTACCTGACGCAACCAAAAACCTGATCCGTCTTACTGAACTAAAATTAGTGGCTGCACCAATCGGCGTAACAAAAATCGATGCAGGGAAAGAAGGTGGAAGAATTGTCTTTAACGACAACCCCGGAGTTGACCCGGCAAAGCTAATCATCCTCATTCAGACAAAACCCAAAAGCTATCAGTTTGACGGGAAAAATAAATTAAGATTTACTGCATCACTACCGGACTTTAATTCTCGAATAGCCTTTATCAGTGAACTGCTCTCTGACATATGTACCGATCAAACTGTGTGCTAGTATCAGCTTATTCCTGTTTGTTATCTGGAAACAACTCATCTTCGTAACCGAATTGGCGCATATCTCTCATGCGTTGTGGATACAGTATCCCATCAAGATGATCAAATTCATGCTGCACAACCCTGGCGTGAAACCCCTCTACGCTCCTCGATATTTCTTTGCCATATTGATCGTATCCAGTGTATCGGATTTTGGTATACCTGGGCACAAGGCCCCTCATACCTGGAACGCTTAAGCAGCCCTCCCATCCGTCCGCCATTTCTGAATCGAGTATCTCGATGCCGGGATTAATCAGTACTGTCACAGGAATAGCGTCTACGTCAGGGTAACGGGGATTAGACTCAAATCCAAATATCATTACACGCAGGCTCACACCAATCTGAGGAGCAGCCAATCCTGCCCCGGATTGCGCCTTCATCGTATCAAACATATCTGTGACGAGATGGTGCAATGCGGGAACGTCGAATTCGGTTACTGAATCAGCCACCTGCAATAAAAAAGGATTCCCGATTTTTAATACTTCCCTAACCGCCATAACTTTACCTGACTTATTCACAATTCATATTACATTTCCCCATAATACCGCTTTATTTTAAATGTTGCTTTCTGTTATTGTTAATCCAATAACGATCAACGAGTTAACATAATGGACTTGCTTAGATATACCATTTTTTTGATTGGACTCACCGTTTTCGGGACTGGGTTCGCCAAAGCCGAAGAAGAGGAGGAACGCTGGTTCCAAATTGAACTGCTCGCCTTTTCCCTCACTGATCAACACGAAACCTCCTCTGAATTATGGCCAGATGATCCAGGCAATCCAGACGTAGAAGATGCTATTGAGTTATTGGCTATGCCTGGCGAGGATGATCACCCCAACGAACTTGAGGTAACGCCAGAGCCTGAAACCTTGCTTTTTGAAGACTCACCGGATGAATTAATGCCAAATGGCCCTCAGCTAGCCCCAACTGAACTGACATCAGAAAATATTATCGAATCAGTCGATCCCTCGACTGAACCAGACCTACAAAAACCACTTCCGGTTCCGTACCAACTGCTGCCAGAATCAGAATTTACCCTCGGCAGTCTGGTCTCAAAACTGGAATCGTCACCAAAATACGAGGTACTTAAACATCTTGCATGGCGCCAACCCGCCTTATCTAAGGAAAAGGCTTTTGCTATTCGAGTCAGTAATGAATCCGTAGCGCCTGACACACCGGCACTTACCTCGGAACCTGTCCTTGAACCCGTTGATCAAATGCAGCAACCGGAGCCCGTTAAAACAGGTGCGTCCGAAAATCCCGAAATGTACGGCACAATCAAGGTAGTTCTTGGAAGATATTTACATCTAAATGTGGATCTCATTTATAAAATTGAAAAACAGGATCCGGTTTCATTCAACCTATTTGAATTCGAACAAGGTCAAATCAACGACTTTCAACCATTCCGGTTGCGAGAGTCCAGGCGAATGCGTAGCGGAGAACTTCATTATTTTGACCATCCGAAGTTTGGTCTTTTTGCGATAATTACTCCCTACGATCTACCCGAACAAAGCGACATACTTGATGTAGATGTAATTCCACTGGATATTCCGGACGATCACGAAGGAGCTTCACTCGGTAATGCACCCGCACTCAGTGAAGAGGAAACTCGTTTATAAACGGGGAACTAGATACTCCAGAAGTGTTCTTACTTTCTCCATACCTGCCTTGAGGTTAATTTCAATCTCCTCCATTGAAATTTCATTACCATCACCCCTACCCGCCGCCCAGTTTGCACTCA
Source organism: Gammaproteobacteria bacterium (assembly GCA_046754065.1). Taxonomy (GTDB): domain Bacteria; phylum Pseudomonadota; class Gammaproteobacteria; order SZUA-140; family SZUA-140; genus JBHHVB01. The sequence continues at coordinate 79,270 of JBHHVB010000004.1, read as the reverse complement.
CGGCACAAGTCGCGTAGGACATATCCATTTCTCTTGCTAGCGCGGCCTCAGGCATTCCCGTCATCCCTACCATTGTGCAACCATCCCGTTCCAGTCTGTCAATCTCCGCTGCAGTCTCCAGACGAGGTCCTTGTGTAATACCGTATGTCCCTGATTCACAAGCTATCAGCCCTACCTCGCGAGCGCTTTTAATCAAACTTTCGCGCATATCAGCACAGTATGGATAAGTGAAATCTATATGGGTAACGTGAGTCAATTCGTCTTCGAAATAGGTATTAATCCGAGACCAGGTATAGTCAATTATCTGGTCTGGGAAGGCCAATCGTCCTGGTTCCATTTCCGGACTAATACCTCCAACTGCTGCAACCGCAAAAATACGCTTTACGCCATTTTGTTGTAACGCAGAAATATTTGCTCGGTAGTTGATTCGGTGAGGAGGAATCGTATGACCATATCCGTGACGTGCTAAAAATACAACTTCTTTCCCACATAATACACCGTGAGTCAGCGGGCCAGAAGGCTCTCCATACGGCGTATGGACCACCTCCTTTCGGATGATTTCCAATCCATTCAGGGAGGTCAGACCTGTTCCGCCAATTATAGCTAATTCAGTCATCTTCATTCACTGCATAGATGCCTGAAATATTTCTCAGATATCCCTTGTAATCCATCCCACAGCCGAACACATAGCGATCCTCTACATCCAAACCTACAAAATCGGCTTTCATGTCATTCTTACGGTCGTGCAATTTGTTAACCAGTGTAGCACTCAGTACCACATCTGCGCCTTTCCCCTGACAATACTGCTTTATCGCTGCCAGAGTAATGCCTTCATCCAATATATCATCCACGAGCAACACAGTACGCTCAGCGAGGTCTACTGATGGCTCAACTATCCACGTGAGGTCACCACCCTGAGTATTACCTGCATAGCGGGTAGCATGTATATAATCGACCTGTAATGGAAATCTTAACTTGCTCAACAACAGCCCTGCCGGAATGAGTCCACCCTGCATAATGCACAGGACGATGGGGTCCGTATTACCCAGAACTTCGGTTATCGATACCGACATCTTGTCAATTGCATTGGCCACCTCATTTTCTGTGTAAAGACAGTCTGATCTATCCAAAACCTCCACTGCCTGTTGCGCTGTTATTAACATTGCATATTTTCCATAATTTTTTCAGCCTGATATCATCAATCGATCAACTTTTATTGTAAATTTTACTCTACTTATTCCACCAGAGATTCTTCTGCTTGATCAAAAATACCATTCCGAACTGGAAGTTACCCATTATTGGTCTCGCCGGTGCCTATATCTGGTAAATGGACTGTGCTCGTGGGGAAGGCTACTTCAGCACCATGCGACTGAATAATGTTATATATATTCATCAAGATTTCGTGTTTTATCTTGTGGAACTCTACCCATACCGTGGTGCGGGTAAAGGTATAGACAAAAAAGTCCAGTGAAGATGGTGCAAAACTGTCAAAGTTCACCATCAGTGTCTGGGACTGGTCTATATCCGGATGTTGTTCCAGCATCTCTTTAACGTCTTTTACGATGTCACCCATCATGTTTGCATCGTCGTATCTAATGCCAATCGTTTCATAAATTCGTCTGTTAGTCATGCGTGACGGATTTTGAACGGTTATATTCGCAAAAACCGAATTTGGAATATACAGGGGTCGTTTATCAAAAGTTCGAATACGAGTTAAACGCCAACCAATATCCTCTACCACTCCTTCTATTTCCCGGTCAGGGGATTTTATCCAGTCACCCACGGCAAACGGTCGATCCAGATAGATCATCAAGCCACCAAAAAAATTGGCTAGCAGATCTTTCGCAGCAAAACCAATGGCAATACCGCCGATACCACCAAATGCCAGCACACCCGATATGCTATATCCTAGAGTTTGCAGTGCAACAAGGGCTGCAGTTATGATGATTGAGATACGTAGCAGTTTCCCGATTGCGTCGACGGTCGTTTTATCCAGTGCCGAGTCCTCGGCTGCTTTAAGCTCCACGAGATTGGTTTCAACACCCTTGACGAATCGGATTAGAAACCAGGCAAAAATAGCAATGACACCTACGTCGCGAATCGGACCTATAGCCGCAAATATTGCAGCGCCCGTATTTTTTTCAGCAATCTCCGCGGCAAATGTAATGCCAATTAGCCAAATAAGGATTGAAACTGGTCGGCGTAATGCATCCAGGAATGCATCATCCCAAGGGGTACGAGTAGATTCCAGCTTTCGGTGTAACCGATTTAGAATTCGCTTTTGAATAAAATCGAATAACAATGCAAAAAATACAACCATGAAAACCTGGGTTATCCATCCGGCAGTGCCTTCAAAATAACCGTTTTCTGCAAATAGTGTTTGTATATCCATTTATAATTAATTGATATTAATTAAGTCCCGGACACTGATTCTACACTAAATCCAGTGTATGAGGTTCATCGTAGGCTTCAACCAATGTTATTGCCTGCTTCCAGGCTGGGTCGGACGCCAATTGATGCCGATCTATCGGCTTATGTCCATGCATACGCGCCAGTCTTAGGCTGGAAACCGGATTATGCCAATCTTTCACACCGTCAAGCACTTGCTCCATCGCCTCCGTTTCCTGACACACCATAACCACATCGCAACCTGCATCAATTGCATGGAGGGCCCTGTCAGAAATATTTTCCACGACACCCGCCCCCTCCATCTCGAGATCATCACTAAAAATGACTCCCTGGAATCCCAACCTGTTTCTCAAGATTTCCTGCAACCAGAAGCTGGAAAAACCTGCCAGATTACTATCAATATTTTTATATATCACATGCGCTACCATTATTGCCTCTAGTCCGTAATTTATCATTCTTTCGAATGGAACCAGATCTTCTACAAGCAGGTCTTCGTATCGACGTTCATCGATTGCCATATCAAAATGGGAATCTTCAATAACGCCGCCATGTCCAGGAAAATGTTTGCCCGTCGCAGCCATTCCGGCTCTGTGCATGCCACGCATATATTCATGAGCCAGATCAGCAATGACGTCTGGACTGGCGTGGAAAGCCCTGTCGCCTATCACCTGGCTCACACCCCGATCCAGATCAAGCACGGGGGCAAAACTGAAATCTACTCCTATACTTCTTAGCTCGATGGCCATCAACCATCCCGTCAGCTCTGCTAGCGTCTTTGCCTGCCGGGAATCCTTTTCATAGATACTTCCCAGCTTATGCACCGCTGGCAGGAGGGTAAATCCGCTTTTGAAGCGTTGTACCCTTCCTCCCTCATGATCTACCGCTACCAATAACTGGGGGTCTCTAAGGCGATGTATCTCAGAGACGAGCAAGGCCATTTGCTCGGGGTTTTCATAATTTCTGGAAAATAAAATAACTCCACCCGTCAATGGGTGCATTAACATCTCACGTTCAATGTTCGTTAGTTCTTTCCCGGCAATACCGAGCATTACAGGCCCAAGAGACATGGGTTAATCGTTCTCCATAAGTGAATAAACCGACTAATTATAATTAATGTTGCCGAACATCCATCAAATCTCGCAATCTGTCCCCCAACAGGTTAACAGATAACACAATGAGCATGAGCGTAATACCCGGTATCAAAACCATGTGGGGTGCAACAAGCATATAGCGTGTACCATCTCTAATCATACTCCCCCAGGATGGTGTTGGGGGCTGAATACCCAGCCCCAAAAATGACAGCCCTGCCTCAGCAATGATTATTCCGGCGACCGCAAAGGTTGCTTCTACGATGAGTGGCGCCATTACAAGTGGCAATAAGTGCCGAAAAATTATACGGGAATCTTTTGCCCCCAGTGTCACGGCTGCTTGGACATGGCCCCTGTTTTTTACTGATAACACTTGTGCCCTAACCAGGCGTGCGAACCCTATCCAGCCAATAATACTCAGCGCGAAAACGACATTTTCAATGCCTGGGCCCATTAATCCGGCAAATGCAATCGCCAACAATATCCCGGGAAATGCCATAAAAATATCTATAGTACGCACAATAATATGATCGAACCATCCTCCTACGTAGGCACTGATAGCCCCAATCATCGAACCGATGACAAGCGAAAAGAATACGACTGTTATAGCAACGAAAAACGATATTCGCGCTCCCACTACCAAACGGTCAAAAATTGATCGCCCCAGATCATCGTAGCCAAACCACTTTTCTTCACCCGGTGTAGAAAGTATTCTGGAAAGCTCAATATGGTCCGGTGACAATGATAGATACGGACCAGCCACAGCGCATATAAACCAGGTAACCAATACAAGCACAGGAAGCCAGATCCTCATTACGCCGCTTTCTCTAGTCTAATTCGGGGATCTAACCAGGCATAGACCAGATCGGTTAACGTGTTAATCACTACATAGGTTACCGTTATCAATAGTACCGCTGCTTGTAATACAGGGTAATCACGCCGATTTATTGCATCAATTGTCAATGACCCGATTCCAGGCCATGAAAACACAATCTCGGTAATTACAGCGCCAGCCAGGAGTGTACCAAACTGAAGTCCGATTAACGTTATCACAGGCAACATGGCATTTGGCAATGCGTGGTAGAAAATCACCCGATGCGGATTCAATCCCTTAGCATAAGCTGTTCTGATAAAATCCTCTCCCAGCACCTCAAGCAAAGAGGCCCTGATCATTCTTGACAATATTGCGGCCATTGCAGTGCCCAGGGTTAACGCTGGCAAAATCAGCGAATCGATACCGTTCTTTCCGCTTACGGGCAACCAGCCTAACCAAAGTGAAAATAGCAAAATCAGAATTGGCCCCATCCAGAAATTGGGTATGGAAATACCCAACAGGGAAAACATCATTGCTCCGCCGTCCCAGGGTGTGTCTTTTCGAACGGCTGCCAAAATGCCTAGTGGAAACGCAATAATAAGCGCGACCATGAGACCCGCAAATGCCAGCTCTACTGTCGCCGGTACTCTTTCAATGATCAGGTCCAGAATGGGCTTCCTGGAGTGTAAAGACGTACCGAGATCAAACTGGAAAAGTCCCGAAAAATAATTAGCCAGCTGTTCCAGTAAAGGTAAATCAAGCCCCAGCGCATGTCTCAGCGTCTCCCGGTCAGCGGGCAAACTTGATTCTCCCAACATGACCTCCACCGGATCCCCCGGCACGATATGTATTAGAAGGAATACCAGACATGAAACCCCAAGGATTACAAGCAATGCACTGATCAATCTAGACAAGAGAAAAGCGGCCATATTAGCTACGTTTACCTTTTATCAGTTATTGGGGGTCACCATTTCTCAGCAATAATTACTTTTGTACCAATATCCACCAGATCAAACAACCTTATGATGTCGGCGTTTCTCATCCTGATGCATCCTCTTGATCCCGGCTTGCCCAAAACAGTTGTATCCGGACAGCCATGAATATAAATGTAACGTTGCATTGTATCGACATTACCAAGCCGATTACACCCTACTTCGAGACCACTAAGCCAAAGAATCCTGGTCAATATCCAGTCTCGATCTGGATTCAACTTTGCCAACTCTCTTGTGTAGAATTCACCCGTGGCGCGTCTACCAACAAACACCGTGTTAATGGGTGCGTTTGCACCTATCTTTGCCCGTATTATATGCGCCCCTCTTGGCGTGCGCTCACTATTTTTATCTTCGCCAGCGCCATTTTCCGCAGTGGAAACTGCACATTCCATGACAACGCCCGAATCGCCAGACAATATCAATCGCTGCTCACCAATGCTAATGTTGATTTTATCGCAATTATTTTTCATAAGGAGTTGTTCAGCCGGTGTGTATCAACGAGGCTATCATAGTTTCCATCCCTGGCGAGTTGATAACCTTCGATTCCCTTTCTTTTCATCAAGACATGATCTTCATACCACAATGGCACATAAGGTAATTCTTCAAATAAATGCGATTGTAATCGTTGATAATACTGCGCCTGTAACTGAATTGTGTCAGCTGCCTCGGCAGCAGCTATTAATTGATCTGCGGTATCACTTACAAATCGCCCACGGTTTGCACCCTGGGGAGGTATCGACTCACTATGAAAAACGTATCGAAAAATGTCCGGCAACTTTATTCCCACCCACATCAGACTATACATCTGAAATCTCCCTGACTTTATATCCCCGTAAAAGGTACCCCAGTCATAACTTTTTAATTTGACAGTAATGCCTGCTTCGGCTAGTTGTTGTTGAATAATCGTGGCCAGTCTTAACCGAAATGGATCTGTAGAGGTTTTATAGGATATTTCGAGTGGATTTTCTTGCGAATATCCCAGCTGCGCGAGCAACCGTCGCGACTTCTGCAAATCAAATGGAACTGGTTCCAGACTTGTGATACCGGCCCAATGGTCTGGTGGCAACAATGCAGTTGCTTTCCGTGCAGCGCCACCCAACACATATTTTATTATTGAATCCCTATCCAATGCGTATGCTATCGCCTGGCGTATGGCCTTATTCCCGGTCATTTTATCATTCAGATTAAAACCCAGGTAAACAAAATTTGAGCCGATTTTTCTTTCTACAACTATATTTTGTTGCGTTTGCAGATATTCTATTAATTCAGGCGGAATGTCATTTTGCATCATGTCGATCTCACCCCGGATCAATTTTAACGACCGTACTGTTGGATCACGAACAGCGATAAACTCAAATACCTGTGAGTCTCTCAATCGTTTTAATGACAATTGAGTATTATCAGGCCAGGCAATCAACTCAAATGGACCACTTCCAACGGGTTGTTGATTAAATGGATGCTCTTTATCTATCAACGGTGCAGGTAATATTCCAATCGTTAGTCTCCCGGGAAACAGGGTATCAGGAGTTTTTAAATAAAAATCGACCGTATCGATATCAACAACCTCAACCTTCTCAATATTTGACAATGATACTCGATGAGGTGATGCACCTGCCTGATCCAGAATCGAATCATAAGTTGCCTTTACATCATGTGCGGTCAGCTTCATGCCGTTATTAAAACGATTACGACCTTCCCGTAATGTAAAACTGTAGTGAGTATCAGAGATCTTTTCCCACTGGGCGAGCGATGCTGAAGGCATCAACGATTCATCAAAATCAACGAGTGCTGCGTAAAGCAGGCGAATTATCCTCGATGAGGTAGCATCAGTTGCATACCTTGGGTCTAACGTAACCGGTACGCTAGTCAGTCCAAAGCGAATAACATTAGCTTTCTGTTTACTACATGAACCCAGCGCTAAAGAAACAAGGAATAATGATATAACTATTAATTTATATAATGTCTTGCTCATCCACTTGTTTAGGATATTTGTCACACGGTAAATTAGTCATACCCATACATACTATTTTTTGGTCGTTACTTCACCCCATTCGCAATATGGGTGATTTACGAGACAGACATTATAGTACCGTGGATCATCCGAAACCTCTTCCCCTATCCAGGAGGGTATCTCGAATTTCTGATCCTCATTTTCAAGCTCAACTTCCGCAACGATTAAACCATCATTTTTTCCATCGAACACGTCTATCTCCCATGTCATGCCCTGATAGGGAACAAAATAACGCGTTTTGGTGATGATTGTATCTCCACATAGGTTCCCGAGCATTTCCTCAGCATCTGAAACAGGTATTGGATAGTCATATTCAGAGCGCCGCACACCAAGCGTGGCACTTTTTATATTAAGAAACGCTTCGTCCCCGGTAATCCGCACACGAACTGAGGAAGTTTTGCAGCCTGCCAGGTAACCTTGCCGGTAATGCTCAGTTTTAGTAACGGACTGTCTCCAGTCATTACCAGGGACTTTGTATTTTCTTTCTATTTCTATAGCCATACTTTATTAACTACATCTACTTTTCAAATAATGCTATTGATTCCACGTGCGAAGTATGTGGAAACATATCCATTACACCGGCCATGGTTAAGGTATAGCCCTGATTATGAACCAGTTCATCGGCGTCCCTTGCGAGGGTCGCAGGGTTACAGGAAACATATACAATCCGATCTGCTTTTTGTATATGTTTGTTTTTCACAAGATCTACGGCACCACTTCTTGGTGGGTCGAGCAGCAATTTTGAAAACGCGGTGCTTTCAAAAACGGAATGGTTCTGAACATGAAGATCGGAACAATTAAAGGTGATATTCTCTAATCCGTTGTGATTTTTATTGCTATTTGCCTGATTGACCAGGCTTTCACTTCCCTCTACACCTGTTACTTTTTTCACTTTTGTTGCAATGGGCAAGGTAAAGTTTCCAACGCCACAAAATAGATCCAGCACTTGATCGTTTGAGTTTAAATCCAGTAAGTCAATCGCAGCACTAATCATTTTCCGGTTTATATCTTGATTAACTTGAATAAAGTCCGTCGCTCTGAATATCATCTCAAGATTAAATTCAGGTAACTTATAACTTAGCTCCGCCTCATTTGGACACAACAAATGAACGCTTTCGGGCCCACCTGGCTGCAGGTAGACCTGAAATTCATGCTCCTCAGCAAAAGCCCTTATCAAGGCTATATCCTCTGCAACCAAATCGTCCAGATGCCTGATTACCAGTGCTACGGAATCATCCCCCATTGCAACCTCAATTTGAGGGATTCTATTGTAGACTTTTAATTTGGCAATAAGCCTTCTTAAAGCTGTAATTTTCTGGCCAACGGATGGATGTAAAACTTCACACGCATTAATTTCTGCCAGAAATGAGCTCCGTTTCTCTCTGAACCCAACCAGCACTGTTTCTTTTTTGCGAACATATTTCACACCAAGTCTGGCTTTACGACGATACCCCCACTGGTCACCAGTTACCGGAGGCAAAATCTCTATTGGCTCCAGCTTTCCGATATGGCGAAAATTATCCATCATGATTTGCTCTTTTGCAGCGATCTGCGCGGTTCCATCCATATGTTGGAAACTGCAACCGCCGCATATGCCATAGTGGGCACATTTGGGATTAGCACGGTCAGGTGACGACTTTAATATGAATGCAGCGGTACCTTCACTGTATTTTTTCCGATTTCTGTTTTGGTAGAACAACACTTCTTCCCCAGGCAATGCACCATCAACAAATACCGCTTTCCCTTTATTGCGGGCGACACCACGACATTCATGAGTCAATGACTGCACTTGGGCATAGTACACCGGGTTCTTTTTAATTTGCCCTGCCAGGGAATGCATTGTGAATAACCGACTGGATTAATAGCAATAAAATTCAGGAAGCATCCCATGCCTCGAGAAAACCGGAAAGATGTGTTTTATTTTCACTGGCCAGGCTGTCTTGAAGTAACTGACACTCGTTTTGAAATCGCTCCGCGGTCAACCTGCCCCTGATTAATTGATAGCGAAGATAAACCAGGTACGTATTTAACACATCCGTCTCACAATAATTTCTGATATTGACTATATCGCCCGCGAGAAAGCTGTCCCATACCTTGGCACCACTCATACCCATTTTGCCGGGAAATCCCAGCATCGTTGCAATTTCATCAAGTGGTGCGTTAGCCCGAGGCTGGTACCCCGCCAAAACATCCATCAAATCCGTATGACGTGAATGGTATCTGCCTAGATAATTGTTCCACCGAAACGCATTGTCATCGTCACCAGTTTCCCAGTATCTCGGCGCCGCAATTCCGTGGAGTAATGAGCGGTAATGAATCACCGGTAAATCAAATCCACTTCCGTTCCAAGATACCAGTACTGGCGTAAATTTATCAATACCATCAAAAAATCGTTGTAAAATCTCGCTCTCCTCGGCATTCTCATCCCCCAAAGACCAGACTTTACAGATATCTTTTGATCTTAAAACAACTGAAATGGCGACGATCTGGTGCAGATGTAAGCGAAGAAACTCACTATCACCAGTCTCCTGTCGTCGCTTATGAAACATCACATCAGCGATCTCTTTGTCAGATAATCCATCGAGATTGAACAGTTTCCGACCTGCATCGACATCTGGAACAGTTTCAATGTCAAAAACAAAGACGTTCATGGTGTGAAAACATCCGTGGACAAGTAACGATCGCCCCGATCACAAACAATGGATACTATAACTGCATTGGATACTTCCCTGGATAATTCCAGCGCTGCGCTAATCGCCCCACCTGAGGAAATGCCGACGAATATACCCTCTCGACTCGCCATTTCGCGAGCGGTCTTTTCGGCCTGCTCCTGACTTACATCAATAATTCTGTCGACCCGACTTGCATCATAGATTTTTGGCAAATACTCGGCCGGCCAGCGCCTGATACCCGGAATTGATGCACCTTCTTTTGGTTGTACGCCAACAATCTGAATGTCAGGATTCATTTCTTTTAAATAACGAGACACACCCATAATTGTACCTGTGGTGCCCATCGCACTGACAAAATGAGTTATTTTTCCATCGGTATCCCGCCATATTTCCGGGCCAGTTCCTTCATAATGTGCACGGGGATTATCCGGGTTTGAAAACTGATCCAGCATCACGCCCTGTTCATCAGATACCATTTTTCGGGCGAGATCAATTGCCGCTTCCATACCGCCCTCCTGTGGAGTCAGTATGATTTCCGCGCCAAAGGCCTTCATTATCGCCCTCCGCTCTATACTCATATGCTCTGGCATGACCAGAACCATTTTATAACCCTTGATGGCTGCTGCCATCGCAAGCGCAATGCCTGTATTACCGCTTGTGGGTTCTATAAGGGTATCGCCAGGCGTCACCTCGCCTCGCTCCTCAGCACGCGTAATCATACTAATTGCCGGGCGATCCTTAACTGAGCCGGCAGGATTATTTCCCTCCAGCTTAACCAGCACACTATTATTGGGGCTGTCTACTAACCGTTGCAAACATACCAAGGGTGTATTACCGACAAATTCCTCAATGACAGCGTATGTTTGGTTCATGCTTATTCTCTTTAGTTAGCGACCTGGGTCCTAATCAGTTACTTGGATGATTAATTACAATCAGCCACATTATATAGGCATTTTTCATGTGACATGTAACCAGATGTTCGATTGAGAGAGGGGAATTTTTAGGCGGACTGTATGGCGTGTATATATTCTCTAAAATCATCTTTAAGCGTTGGGTGTTTCAACGCGTATTCCACGGTAGCCTGAAGATAACCTAGCTTATCGCCACAGTCAAATCGTTTACCACTAAACTCGTAAGCAAGGATCTTCTCATTTTGAAGCAATGCCCCAATTGCATCCGTCAACTGAATTTCGCCTCCGGCCCCTTTACCGATTGTGCTCAAGTGATCAAAAATGCCAGGCGTCAAGATATATCTGCCCACCACTGCCAAATTGGAAGGAGCACTATCGGGGTGAGGCTTTTCAACAATACAATCTACGGTTGAGACACCATGCTTCAGATCTTTGGCACTGACAATTCCATACTTATCAGTTTCACTATGCTCGACCTCTTCCACTCCCAACAAGCTACACGCATGCTCATTAAACATGTTCACCATTTGTTTCAGGCAACTATTGTTGCCACCGTCAATCAAGTCATCTGCCAAAATAACCGCAAATGGTTCATCACCTACTGCAGGTTCTGCACACAACACGGCATGCCCCAAACCCAATGCCTCTGGTTGCCTGAGATAAATACAGGAAACACCTTCAGGCAGCACACTTTTTACGACATCCAGTAACTCATTTTTTTCATTAGCAATGAGTGTTGCTTCCAACTCAAAATTCTTGTCAAAATGGTCTTCAATTGCACGCTTGCTACTACTTGTCACAAAAATCAACTCGGTAATACCGGCCTGGATAGCCTCTTCTGCGGCATATTGAATGAGAGGCTTATCAACTATGGGTAGCATTTCTTTTGGGTTGGCCTTTGTCGCTGGCAAAAATCGCGTACCCATCCCTGCCACTGGAAACACTGCCTTTCTTATCTTCTTTTTCATGCCTGATAGCGTCCAAATTCAATAATATTATTTCTTGTCACAACCTGTTGCTCACTTAGTTCAGGAACCAGGTGATCAAGCAGAACCCTGATTTCCTGCTCATCATATCGATCACACGCCTTCTGGATACCATCAAATTTTTCATTTAACACTTCCCATTCAGCATCGCAAGATTTTGCAAGCAGAATCTTGTCATGTTCCGTTGGCACAAGATTTTCCTGATCATAAAACAGCTCCTCGTACAACTTCTCGCCCGGCCTAAGTCCGGTATATTCAATTTCAATTTCCTCTCCAGGCTCTTTACCAGAAAGACGAATGAGTTGCTCGGCAAGATAACGTATTTTCACCGGCTCACCCATCTCCAGCACAAAAATCTCGCCACCATTGCCCATAGCTGCAGCCTGCAAGATTAATTGGGTCGCTTCAGGAATTGTCATAAAATAACGTGTAATCTCCGGATGCGTCACGGTAATGGGCCCACCTGCGGCGACCTGTTTTTTAAATAACGGAACAACACTACCAGCGGACCCTAACACATTCCCGAATCTAACGGTAATATAATGAGTATCAGAATGTTTGTTTAGCGTTTGGCAATACACCTCAGATACACGTTTACTCGCCCCCATTACATTTGCCGGATTCACCGCCTTATCGGTAGAAATCATGACAAAGGATTTGCAACCGTATTTGTTTGCTGCCTGTGCCATAAGGCGGGTACCCAGAACATTATTTCTTACCGCTTCGCGTGCCTGGTTTTCCAGCATAGGCACATGTTTATACGCTGCTGCATGAAACACCAGGTCCGGGTGGAACCTGTTAAAGACATTTTCAACGGCGGACGCATCACATACATCACCCAAACATGCAGCCAACACAAGATTTGGAAAATTTTTCTGCAATTCAATTTCTATGCTATACAAATTGAATTCTGATTGTTCAAAAATCACAAGCTTTGCGGGTCCCAGCCGCGCAATCTGCCTGCATAGCTCAGATCCAATTGATCCGCCGCCACCACTGACTAATACAACTTTCCCTACAATACCTTTGCTAATACCCTCCCAATCTAAAGAAACCGGCTCTCTTCCGAGCAAATCCTCCAATGCGACTTCTCTGATGTTGTTCAAAGCCGATTGCCCCGAAACCAGATCATGCAAACGAGGTAATGTTCGAAATGGCACCTCTGCACGCTCACAGTATTCCACAACCCTTTGCATCTGAGAATTTTTCGCTGAGGGCATCGCGATCATTACTATATCAACCCCCAGTTTTTTTGTTATTTCAGGCACAACGTCAATTGTTCCCAATACGGATAATCCCCTGACCTTAGTACCCTTCAGATGCTTGTTATCATCAAGAAAGCCAACTGGCTCATACTCCCCTTCCCTGTGCATGTCCCTGACAAGCACTTCGCCGGCACGGCCCGCACCGACGACTAAAACGCGTTTTATACCGACAGACTTACGCAAAATTAGTCCGTGTTCTTTCCATATTCGATATATCAGACGAGGAGCCCCCAACAAAAAAACCAGATTTAGCGGATAAAAAACGAGAATTGTTCGAGGTATGCCCTCTAAACGATTGAATAAAAATAAGGTTAGAGAAATCGCTAGTACACCAATAAATGCACCTCTGACAATATTCCACAAATCCGGGATACTCGCAAATCGCCATAGCCCTCTATATAAACCGGTGCCCCAAAAAACGATTCCTTGAGCTGCAAGAACAACCGGGAGAATCTGCCACATCGTATTCCAGTTTATTGCTGAAAGTGTAAAATTATATCTGATCAAGTAGGCAAAACTGAGTGCAGCGATGACCATACACAGATCATGTATGATTATCGTAGATCGTCGAAAAAATACGTTCATTTAATTTGGGGTCAGAAATATTTATACTGAAACTATCACGATTCCACTTGCAATTTCGCCTCGATATAATAACACATTAAGGACCTATTTTTTTAAGTTTTTCATGTATTTGATGCCTTCCCTTCGGCCTTTTAAATTTATAATAGACCCTGACTGTTTTTTAGGCGATTTATTCTGGCGATAATACATAAATATATCAAAATCCACGCTAAAATAATCCCCAGTTGGCCATAGCCGGGAAGAAATCTCGCAGTAATTGCAGATACTGAGCAACAAAACATAAGGATATATTCAATTATCACTGTCTTTTGATGACCCCATCCATATAAAACTAAACGCTGATAATAATGTGACCGATGTGCTTGCAATATATTCTCTCTATTGACAAACCTGCGTAATAAAGTAACAGTCGCATCAACAACAAATGGTGAAAATACTAATACACCTATCCATAGGGTAAAAATGCCCTCTTTGTTTGCCCATAAACTGAATGCTGCCACTAAAAATCCTAACGTAGAAGATCCAGTATCTCCCATAAAGATCTTTGCTGGTGGAAAATTAAAGTATAGAAATCCGGTTACGCTACCTACAATGGTCAATGACAGGGAACAAAACAGCCAATCTCCGTGGATCCATCCCATAATTGCAAATGATGCAAACCCAAATATGCTCATTCCACCTGCAAATCCATCCATCCCATCCATGAAATTATATAAATTAACCATCCAAACGACGAATAGAAAGGAAAAAACTAATCCAATTAAAGTTGGCCAGGACCATAAAAGCAGTGGCAATTCAAGCGCTTTCAAATAAAGGCCACCAACAAGTAATATGAGTGCCGCAAACGCATGAACTGCAAATCTGATACTCGCACTCAATGAATATTGGTCATCCATATATGAAACCAATGCCACACTTATTGCGCCAATTCCAATAAAAGCCACACTCGAATCTAAATCAAAGAAATACAGCGACGCTGGACATACACTCACGAGAGTAATACAAATAGCTAACCCGCCAGTTCTTGGAACTGGCATTGAATGTAAAGAACGTTCGTTAGGATGATCTAGATAATGAAATCTGGATAATGGATTAATAAAATGCTTGGTCAGGTATGCTGACAAGGATACGGCCACAATTGTCAGTAGAAAAGCCATTGTAAGCAATTGTTATTAAACCCTAATCCACTTTTTAATGTAAATAATATCAACGTGCCCGGTTAATGTACCAACTAACGGTTTTAAATATTTCTTCATCAGTACTATTTGGAGGGTACCACTCGAGCAACATATTAGCTTTTCCGCAATCTACCTTTAGCGTCTGAACCAATCGTTGTACGACGTCTTTTTTCCCAAATAATCCTGCTAATATTTCCAACAACCAAGGCTGAACCGATAATAGTTTAGGGGTCCGGTTTAACGCATAGCTAATATGCTTAACTAAATCTGCTGTAGAAAGGTCATTTCTATCGGAGACCATAAATGTTTCATTCGCTGCATTTGGGTGATCAATACACCGCACAATAAAATCGGTTAAATTATTAATACTCACCAAGCTACGTGAATTGTTAATGCAACCTAGAGGAAGGGGCAGACCCGAATTTATTAGCTTCATTAATGATAAAAAATTTCCTTTCACGCCAGGCCCGTAAACGAGAGGAGGTCGAATGATTACTATTTCCAGTCCTTCCTTGTTTGATATTTTCTTTAATGCCAACTCTGCTTCGTACTTGGAAACCCCGTATGGATCTACGGGATGCGGCATTGATCTCTCATTGTAAGGAGTATCCGTTGTAACTTCACCATTAACTTTTATTGAACTAATATAAATTAGCCTTTTTACACCATATTTTGCTGCATCTAATCCAAGTTTTTCTGTCCCCAATACATTAACTTTTCTAAATTCTTCCAGCGGAGATTTGGAATGCTCCTTCATTACATGCACCCGCGCTGCAAGATGTATAACCACATCAATCCCTTCCAATGCTAAAGACCAATCCGTTACATCATCTATATCACCTACAAAAACAGAATCATCATAAGATTCTTGCTCCTCATTATTACATGCGAACCTGTAGGCACATCGGGGATGATAATTATTTTTTAGCAAACTATTCCTAACCGATCTACCAATAAAACCATTTGCGCCAGTTATTAGTATTTTTTGATTAGTCATCCCCTAGTGATTAACTGAGCTATTCTAGACTTAATTTTATTATATAGGAATGAAAACGGGGACATAGAAATATTATTGTTTTCTGCAGCCTGTAAAATTTCAATATTTTGTTTAACTATATTCTTTATACTTTTATTCGATACACCACCCATGCGCATTTTTACTAAAACCTTAGATAGATAAATCGACTTAATCTTATATCTCTCCATAAATCTCATCATTAGCTCAACATCATTACCCATCTTATATTTCAAATCAAATCCACCATATTTTTTATATATTAAAGATCTAACAAAAAAAGTAGGATGAGGTGGACACCATCCTTTTCTAAACAAACCTATGGAAAAAGAAGATGATTTCCAATAACGAACAATTTTTGTCGGATTCTGATTACTTACATAAACCAGATCCCCATAACAAGCATCAATATTTTCATTTAGAAATACTTTTGCTACATCTCCTAACACAGATTCATTTGGGTAAAAATCATCCGCGTTAAGAAAGCCGACCACATCACCACTTGCAAGTGACAGTCCTTTATTCATCGCATCATAAATTCCTTCGTCTGGCTCAGATATCAACCTCGTTTGTTTATCGATACATTTTTCTATTATTTCAAGCGTACCATCAGTTGAACAACCGTCTACAATGATATGCTCAATATCACTATAATTTTGAGCCTGAACCGAGCAAATAGTCTCCTCAATAGTCGAAACCGCATTAAATGCTACAGTTATTACAGATATTTTCATCTGTTATTTCTAGGTAGTTTCTCTTGATATCATCCAGTCCCCAAGCACTAGGACATCCATTTTTGTTCTTAAAAAACAAGCAAGCGCTTCGTCAGGTCGACATACCACCGGTTCATTTTCATTAAAAGATGTGTTCAGAATGATAGGCACGCCGGTTCGCTCATAAAATGACTTAATTAATTGGTAATAACGCGAATTTGTCTGTTCATATACTGTCTGAAGCCTGCCGGATCCATCGGCGTGAGTCACGGCAGGAATTCTATTGCGTTTATCTTCTTTAATTTGAAATACCTTCATCATAAAAGGAACATCATCATCTTGCTCAAACCAATCCGAAACAGATTCGCGAAGGATTGATGGGGCAAATGGTCTAAAAGACTCTCTGCGCTTGATTTTGAGATTTAATATATCTTTCATATCTGTTCGACGTGGATCACCCAGTATACTTCTATTACCAAGTGCCCTTGGCCCCCATTCCATTCGACCCTGAAACCATCCTATAACCGACCCTTCACTTATGTGACGCGCTGTATCGAATGCAAGTTCGTCAAATTTCTCATACTTCCTAATATTACAGGAGTCTTTCGAAAGCTCATCTCTCTTTTCATTTATTAATTCTTCTATGTCTTGACTACTGAATTCCGGTCCCCAATAGGCATGATCCATAAGAAATCTTTTTCTAACTTCACCATATTTTGTTGCCACAGAAAATGCCGCCCCAATAGCGCCACCCGCGTCACCCGCGGCCGACTGAATATAAACTTTCTTATAATTTGTATTATAATAAATACGGCCATTAGCAACAGAATTCATTCCACATCCCCCGGCTACACAAAGTGATTCAATTCCGTGTCTATCGTATAAAGTATTAATTAGATGGAAAAATGCTTCTTCATACATTGCCTGAATTGATCGAGCAATATCTTTATGCTTTTGAGTCAGCTCTTCGTTAACACCACGAGCCGGACCCAATAGCTCTTCAAGGTTTTTCGAATGTAATCGACCAACATGAGGCGATCCATTACTCCATTCATATTCTATTTTTTCTTTATGGTGGCGAAAATATTTTAAATTAAGCCTAAAGCCACCATTATTTTTGAGACCCACTATTTGCCTCATTTGCGCCAAATAATTTGGTTGTCCGTAGGGGGCCAACCCCATTACCTTATATTCGTCGCCATAATGGGGAAAACCCAAATATTGAGTTAACGCTTGGTAGAATATGCCTAATGAATGAGGAAAACACACCCTATTCTCAATATTAATTTCGCTATTTTCCCCAATTCCCCAAGCTGCACTTGCGAAGTCACCGAATCCATCTACGGACACAACAATCGATTTTTCATATGGGGATACCAGGAAAGCAGAGGCAAGGTGAGAATAATGGTGCTCCACATAGTGAACTTTTCCTGAAAATTTTTGCCTCAAAAATGATTCTCGCAACTCCTTTTCAATTGATATTTTTTCACTCTTATTTTTTAAACGATCAATAATTAACGCAATATCTGGTCGTTGTTTCAAAGCAAACAATATCTTTTGTAAGATATTTGCCTTCGGGTCTGTATTTACGGCAATATGATCCACAGAGTCAAGTTCAATTCCTGCTTCTGATAGACAGTAACTTATTGCTTTTGATGGAAAGCCTGCCCAGTGTTTAATTCTTCTGAATCTCTCTTCTTCTGCTGCAGCTACTAAATCCCCGTCTTTAAGGAGACATGCTGATGAATCACCATGATAGGCATTAATTCCAACGATAATACTCACACTTCCTCCTGAAATCTTAATATTGTATTTCTTTACTGTTAAATATTTATATAATCAATTACCACCTTATTAGAATTGTTTTATTTAGAAATATACCAATGCCGGAAGTTACTTGGGTTGGCTAATCTCGTATCTGCCAGAAACAATGTAATTTGGCAACAAGCAGACAGATGATAATTATATTTTCTAAGGTAACTCACAAATAGTGGATTTTACTATATTTGCAAATTGCTTGGCGTATTCTGCTGCATTTAGCTCCTCTTTGCATTTTTGTTTTCCTGCACGAGAAAACGCCTCATATGTCGCATCATCTTTACAAATATCGATTATAGCTAATGCCATATTTTTTGGGCTTGAATCGTTGACAACAATTCCAGCAGAGTGCTCTTCTCTTCGGCTAATCATGTCTGGTACCGATCCAACATTCGTTGAAACCACCGGCACCCCCTGACTCATCGCTTCGGATACGATCCCAGGGCTTGCCTCTGACTTAGAGGTGAGAAGTAGAATATCTATTTGTTCATAAAAACCGACAACATCAAAAGTAAACTCATTTATATCAATTATTTCTTCTAATCCTAGCTTTTTAATCTCATTTTCTACTTTCTGCACATACAGATGCTGAGTCTTAAGTTTTTTCCCCGTAATACTCACCGCCACCTTTTTTTTTGTTATATTTCTTAACTCAGCGATAGTACGAACAAAGAGCAGTAAATCTTTTACAGGACTCCAGTTTCCTAGCATCCCAATATTAATACAATTACTTTTCATCCTCTTTTCTTTGTCAGTCACGCGCAATGTAGTGGGCGTATATAGCTCGTATATGTTTTTATTTGGAATATGATAATGCACTCGCACTCGTTCACCCTGAACTATTACTGTTGATGATAAGCTTCTAATTAGCCAGGACATTGGCAAGGTTAGTTTTTCAGACAAACTTGTATCATTTAAAAACCATATAATTCTTTTACCAGCAAATTTACTTGCCAACGCTGCTTGCACAAAAAATCCGCCATGTATTACCACGACCTGACCGTCTTGTTGCTCTAGATACTTTTTCAGGCTCCAAATCGAAGATATTAATTTTAATAACATTGAAAAAACACGTGGTGCTGATCGACACCCGCTCAGAGGCAAAATAGGAGTCACTTTGACAGCAACTCGATTTTCTTTCGCTAAATATTCGAGATCAGTATTTGTATCTGGCACCATTAAACAAGTATCAATGCCGTGCTTCCTAAGATCGGGAGCCGTCCGTATAATTCTTGTCTGAGGACCTCCGACTCTCCCATCAAGCAATATAAATAGCACGTTGAACACTAACCAACCTTGCACAACAGCGAACAACAGAAAATATAACTTATATTCATGATTAATATGTCCAGAAGAATCCAGTAAAGCCAAATAATTTGTAAGTAGGCGCGTTATTTTTAGTGCCAGCTAGCCATTAATTTATCTATGATGAAACCATATTTTCTATCAAATTCATCTAATTGTTGACTCGAAAAATAGTTTACGTGATCACCTACAATTCCTTTACGAAGTGCAGAATCCTTTTTTTCTTCGCCTGTCGCTCTACCTGACAGTCTTGAGAAAGAGAATCGGTCGACCGTTTTAGAAATTTTTTCTGAATCGTGTGCTTCACCAGTAAGCGATTCACAAACCCTTTTTAGCTCTATCGAGGTATTTTTCCTAAGATTCTCGTAAAAAACATTAATATTCCCATTTGTTTGAAAATTACACTCAAAAAATTTTCTATAACTGAATCTTGGATAGATAGATCCTTCCATCACCAATTCTGAAAAAAAAGGCAAATCAGTCATAATATTATTCAACCTAGAATGTGGCAAAAAAGGCTTATACAGCTCTTTAATTTTTAAAGCTACTGGATCTGTTCTACAAAATATATGGTGATAGTACGAAATAATCACATCACGGGGATCTCGCCATAATACAATTTTTTTCTTATTGCCTGGCACACGTAAATAGTGTCCATGGATTATTCCATCACTAATTGGTGCATCACCTTTTGGAAATTGAAAACCACATGAATCAGCTACCATCTGTGTCAACCATGTGCCTCCGGATTTCGGATACTCAGTAACTATTACGTTATTTTTAAAAGGTGAAATAACATAGCAGTATCGTCTAACACCATCAAACGTCGGAATCTTCATATATCAGACGCCCCCGGTAACCAGACAATTATCAAACATTTTACGGTTTATGTTAATGTGCGGCATGACTGTAAATTAATTAACTTTATGGATTTATTGTCTTCGTAAATATTCACCCAATCAATTTACATCTGTCGATATAAAATAATATTCTTTGAATGGAAATATGGAACAATGTTAATAACCCACAACAATCCCATTAATATCATATAATTAACTATCAGTATAGTAGTAGAATAAGCAAAGTCCTGAACGTGTAGGTTACAAATGTAATGAAATATCAATATATAAAATACAAATGAAAAATATAACTTAATATCATGCTGTTTTAATTTTATACTTCTTAGAGTTCTTCTATAGTGCCGTAGGATTGCTAATAAACAAGCGATCAAAAATAACACCGCGAACACAAGCCCAATCACTACACCAAAATTAATAAATCCCTCTACAAAGATCCCCGTTGTAATAGAAGAGGTTGGCCAACCATGGTCGGCAAAAATCACATTTAATACTGATCCTCCAGAATCAGGCTTTCCCGGCCATATCGCTCGTGGTATAAGTGTTGTTATACCCGCCAACAACGTGCTGCCATACGCGATAAAATCTGAAGAGCTATTCTCCCATATTTCTATTGGCATTAAACCATAGTTCAAAAATTTAAAAGCAAAAGCATCGTGAATATCTACAAAATTAAAGTTTCGTCGATAAACCTCCAAGAATGAGGTTAAAAATAATAGCACCATCATAACAATTACCAATTTTCCATTTGATATGGGTCTACGAAGGTAATGCCAGCTGATTAAAGAAAAAAGAACCGGCAAAAGGACAGCTGAGCGAGACCCTTGCATGCCAAGTATAAGAGCTGCAGAACCAACTATTATTACCATGCCGGCGTATTTGGTTTTTTTTGGTATTTTCGTTGATATCAATAAGCAAAAAAACAACATATAAATAACCATTATTTGCCGCGAATATATTTTTAGTATCATGAAGGACTGGTGAGATTCCAAACGGCTAGCTAAAGACACCATGTATTGCATCAACCCTCCAAATGAGTTAACGATATACAAGTGAGAAGCCAACATAGTCAGTGCCACAAATGAAAGCAACCATATCAGTCTTGGTGAGGTGAAATATGTGCCATTATTAGTTACCGCATATGAAGGTAATCGTACATTAACTTGGTTGTACAATGTATTTGAAAGGGCAGAAAACAAGGTAATACTAGCAATAAAAGTAACTACTACATAAGATAATAGCGATTTTTCCACAAAGAATATTTCTCCATAGAATACTAAAGTATTTAAAAAGAAATATTTATCCGGAGAAAATGCGTCATTATTAACCGTAAACAGAAATACTGAAATCACGAAATAGGCGATAAAAATTATTATCCCATAATCCAGATATATCACTAGCAACCGGCTCCTGCATTATTACTATTGATGTTAAACAATTATTTATACCGTCTTACTTTAGTTGCTATACATGTTAGACTGATACTTTTTCGCTCAAATACACAATTCGAAGAACTTTTGCCATTTTTATATCTAAATGTTTACAAATATTTTTCAAAAGCACTACTGATGACAAAGTTCCTCCAATTATAGTTGCTGCTATCGCCCCATACACATAAAAATAGTTAACTAATACTACTTGAGCAACAATTGACAGAAAACTTGTTGACACCAAAAGCTTCATCGCTTCAGTTGATTTATCAACGGATAATAAATAACCATAACACCACATAAAAGGTGACCAAAACGCCAAGGACAAACACATAAGACCAAACCAATAAATTACGTCATATGGAACTAAACTAGAAAATTGTATAGAAATAAACCAAATACACCAAACAACTATAATTAACACCAAACCTATTTGAAAAAGTTTTTTAGATAATTCTAATAACTCTATAAATGTATTCTTGTGCTCAGACCGACATCTATTTTTCTTAATAACTCGAGGGAAAAGCACTAAATTCACGGCCTCAATAACCATCCATAACGCGCCAAATAATAATTTGGATAATTTATAGTGTCCCAATGAGTCAAACGATATCGCACCACCAAGGATTATCACGTCGAGCTCTTTTAATGGAATTGTAGAAAGAGTGGAGATATAGTTGTTTCTAAACATAGTTTTCCGACTATAAAGTTTCGTCAATATTCCACTTAGATTGCCTAGTTTACTTTTCATCCAATCGATAGTTAATTTTACTATTATCCAACCGATCGATAACAACGCAACATTAATAAACAGTAAAGTCATAGAAACCAAAATCAGATCTCTAGTAAAATAGGCGGATATTCCAACCCCTGCTACGCGAACCAATTGAAATATACACCTAAGGGTTGCCAATTCTTTTAACTTGTCCTCGTGCCTATAAATAGCCGTGTATAACGTCTGCGTATATGTTTGCAAAAGCATCGCCAGACTCAGCATAAATATCAGTACAACCGGTTGGCCCAAAACTTGTTTGATACCAATACTTTGAGTAACACCGTAACATACACTTGTGAAAGCAATAACTAAAACACATGCGAATAAAGGCAAACAAGCAAATGTTTTCCTCTCTTTGTTGTTACGTGCATTGCTAATATGATAAATAACTGGCTCAACCAACTTGAAGTCAAGCAATATATTAATTACCATAGCGATGCTTAACACAAGAGTAAACTTTCCAAACAAAGTCGGCCCAAGCAGGTAATAAAGCAGGAAATATTGCACAGTCCCGAGAAATGAAGCAATAACACTTGCAAATAATTGCCACTCAAGATGCTTTAGATTATGTCTAATTAGTCCTAACTTGATTCTTTTGTAATATCGATTTATCAAGTTATTAATCATTAGTGTCGGAACTCGCCAATAGTAAGTGATATTTACCCTCGTTGTAACCAGAGAAATACCCTTGGGACTCAATTTCGGATATTTTTTCCTTTTCCATATCGTAAAGAATCAGCACATTAGGTTTATACTCACTAATTATTTTTTTGCATATTTCATATCCAATAAAAGGGTAATTTTCAAATGCCTCGTGCGGCTTGTACCCGCATAAATTTCTATCAATTGACCAAAGAATAATAAATTTCCAGTCATTTTTCATAAAGTATTTTGTTGTATAGTTATTATTAGAAAATACAACTGGATGAGTAATTTTTTTAGATACGATTTTCTCAATTCTATCCAATTCATTTTTATTGAATTGGAGGTGGCGTGACATAATAACTGATATTGCTATTTGTATACCGATAACTAAAAATGCGTATATAAATGCAGTATTAATTGCTGGATGAAGAACAGGGAAAATCATCAATGCTGCATAAGGCGTCAGAAATTCTAAATATCTGTGCGGCTCCCCCCAGAACCTTCCAAAATGAATAGAGGTGACAAAAAACGCGACAAACATTGCAATATAAAACTGAACAACGGGGTCATTCGAATCAACGTTGTTATATAGGATGAAAACGCATATCCAAGGCAAAGGATTTAGCAGGACAGAATTAACAAAAGTATTTTTCCATATTAAAATCGCTGCCCTCTTCCAATTATTTTTCTTAATTATTACAGGAAGCTCGATGAATGGAGTTAACCAATAACTAGGATAGTTTTTTAGAATAAATACTTTAGCAAGATACTTTCGGTAAGTATTCCAATAAATAACAGTATCTCTTAAATAACAATATGCGTATTTACCAAAAATAATGAAAAAACATATTGTGCCTATGATAGTTACAAATAGTGGTTGCCAATTAGATAAAA
The DNA here is from genome assembly GCA_046754065.1 of Gammaproteobacteria bacterium. Taxonomy (GTDB): domain Bacteria; phylum Pseudomonadota; class Gammaproteobacteria; order SZUA-140; family SZUA-140; genus JBHHVB01. Next base: position 54,907 of record JBHHVB010000004.1, on the reverse strand, counting down.
ATACCGCTACAACGCAAAATATGATTAGTGCCTGTAATGCAAAAGTATTAAATGCAATAACACACATAGCAGCGAATATGGAAATCACCCAGCTCATGATATCCGTCGACTCTACCAACCATGTAGTTGTTAATATAAAAAAAATTAAAAAAAACTGGCCAGCGGCCCTTGATCCGAGCCCATAATTCCTTGCGTTACTTACATCAAAATTAAATGGAGAAAAAAGGAACAAACCCAGAACGACTGAATTAGAGACAGAGGAGTCAAGGATTGGATAGCTGACAATAAGGACGCCAGTCGCCACCGTAAATAGCGACGCCTGTAGCAAGGTCACAATAGGAATTATTTTAGAAGGTAATTTCCCTATAATAAAATGTAAAACCAGGGGGTACGCCCCCCAAGATGATGAATTAATAATCGAAGTCGGTGAAGCAGGTAGTTTCCATCGATTTTGCCTGGTTTCCCTAATAATATAAAGGTGCGCGTTGTGATCAGTAGGTGACCTGTTAAGCAACCACCCCTGGAATACCGACAACAACAGGTAACTAATACAAACAAATACCAACTCATCGAAATTTTCGGACATCAGATTAAACCAGCCTGACCATTGAACATGTTGTTTGTATGCGTAATATAGTCGCTAATGACCTAATTTTTATCTTTGGCCGTAAATTTCATATAGAAGCTTTTTGGAATAAGCTCTAGTTTATACATTAACCAAAAAAACGGGCGCATTCTTTCAAAAGTTCGCTTGTATGTTTTGAATTCTTTATATGTTCTCTTGGGCGCATTCATTATCCTTATGAATTCTTCGTTGGAATATCCTAATCGTTTTTTGACCAATTCTACAATCTCTAACGCATCAGGACTCTCATACGGACGTTTGCTCATTAACTCTAGTCCTTCTTCCCTCGTCATTTGCCCGGACCTCATCAACGCGCAGTAACCGAGCAATCGCGCATCGATTCCAAATCTCATTGGCAGGAAATATTGATGATAGAAAGCCGTAAACCTGTTCTCCAAATGATGTCCTCCATACCACTGCCAATCAAATTCTCGTGAAAGGAACTCCTTTACCTTTTCTTTATCATACTCCATGTAATACAACGGCCTTACTTTTTTTATTCCTTTTATTACCATCCAATTTAACTGGGATGACAACCAAAGATTAGGAAAAGTCTTTAATGGGTAACTACCATACATTTTTTGGACGGTCTCTATGTATTTTGCATCCATATACAACCACCCCAAAGGGGAAATGCCTTCAGTTCTAAATGAATGACCTTCTATAATATATTTTATCCCATATTTCTCGGCAGCCATGCATAGAGTTGCTGCCAATCCAATATCTGTTGGCGCTTCTATATCGGGAACTCCTGCTTTTAGGAACGACCTGTAAATATCATCGTATTCTTTGTTATTTACAACATGTGTATAGAGATCCACTTTTAGTTTTTTTAAAAGATTTCTAATATTACCTGTAGAGATGGTTGAATTCCATGTATTATCAAAATGAACAGCCAATGGGCGAAGCCCATACTCCTTCATTTGATAAAGAAGATAACTAGAATCACAACCTCCACTAACACCGACTACGCAGTCATATTGCCCGTTTTTTCCGCTATTTTTTATTTCTCGTACAAGCTCGTCTAGTTTTTGTTTGCCTTCTACACCAATTGGATATTCTTTTTCAAGTTGATCATGGGTTTGACAGTAACTGCAAATACCCTGTTCATTAAAAGAGATCGCTGGCACATCTTCGTCATATATGCACCTGGCACAGATCTTTTTAGGCCTCATTTCCTTTTCCACCGAGAATAATTAAATTCAATCGTGTATTAAATTAATGCCGATGTAATGCATCTTCTAACTCAGCATTAGACGGATAATTTATAAGCACTCCAAAATCTTTCTTCTGATATACGAACAAGCTTCCTGCAGCAACAGCGGATGCGCCACCATTCTTAACTGCTGAATTGAAATCATTTAAATCTCCGGCGCCACCACAGGCTATCACTGGAATATCAACTGCGCACGTAACTTCTTTCAAGATCTCGATATCATAACCACTCCAAGTACCGTCGTTATCAACAGATGTTAGAAGAATCTCTCCAGCTCCCAGGCCCTCCAGGTATTGCGCCCATTTTACAGGGTCTGGTTCTGTGATTAATTTCCTATTCCTCGAGTACACAGAGTGCTTTCCAGAATTATTCCTTTTAACGTCAATTGATGCCACTATACTTTGGCTGCCATATTTTCTGACGGATTCCTTTATGAGATCAGAGTTAGAAAATAAAGTTGTATTAATCGCAACTTTCTCGATACCGATATTGTGTATACGAGAAATATCATCAATCGTGCCTATGCCTCCACCATAGGTTACGGGCATAAAACATTCACCAGCTATCTCTTCAATAATTTGAAATGGCGGAGGAGATTTTTCCTGTGATGCACTGATATCTAGAAATATTAGTTCATCGACCTCAAATTCATTAAATATTCGAACCGCATTGATCGGGTCACCAATATAGTTTAGCTCATTATATCGCACTGTTTTCACGAGCGCGCCATCATGAAGCAAAAGACACGGCATTACTCGGGTTCTTAACATATTAAATAAGCTCTACAAAATTTTTAAGTAATCGCATACCAAATTTATGGCTTTTTTCAGGGTGGTACTGAGCCCCCATAATGTTTTCCTTAGCTACTGATGACGTAAAATCATATCCATATTTAGTAGTTGTCAACACGTCTTCCTCTTTATCGCATAAGACATGATAAGAGTGAACAAAATAAAATCTAGACTCACGGTCAGCAGTAAAATCTTTTAGTAATGGATGCGCCTTTTTTATATTAACGATATTCCACCCCATGTGCGGTATTTTTAGTTGACAAGAATTGGCACCAAAATTAAATCGCACCGTATCGGCATCGATCCAGCCAAAACCAGGAACCCCACCCTCTTCGCTTTGCCTAGTAAGTAATTGCATACCTAGGCAAATGCCTAGAATTGGTTTTTTTTTCACTAAAGCATGTTCGTTCAGAGGATCGTAAAGACCGCGTTCTTTAATATGAGACATGCCGTGATCAAAGGAACCAACACCGGGCAATATTATCTTATTAGCCATCCCTATTCGTTCTTTATCCGATGTTACACATACATCTGCTCCAATTTTCTTCAGCATATTCACAACCGAACCAAGATTCCCCATACCATAATCAACCACAGTTATCGTCAATTTTCCCTACCCCTCTCGGCTGACCCAACATCACCCTGAATCTGACACGGGACACCATACGCCTTTTTTCCACTGGGGATATCTTTTAAAACCAAGCTATGTGCTCCGATAATGCATCCGTCACCTATTGTCACGCCTTTTGAAATAACCGTGTTTGGCCCGATATAGCACCTGGAGCCTATGCTAGTGGGAGCATGACTATATTCGGCTTTCCCCCCACTAATAGCCCATTTTACACTATCGTGAGTATAAATTTGCACGCCTGCAGATACAGAACAATATGAGCCAATCGAGAGACCTTTACCAGTTCCATCAAGTATGGTATTTGGCCCTATCCAGGTATTGTCGCCCACCTGAACATCACCATAAATCAACGAACTATTATATACACTTGTGCCATTCCCAAATCCAAGTCGCCTAGCTCGTTCCCACCTATCAAATAGTCCGTCTGCGAACGACAAACTTCGATCAAAGTTGCCCCTAAGATCATATTCTTTCGATTCATATAATTTGTTTAAAAGTTCTGCTAATTCTGATGTATCCATATTTATCACCCAAATATATCCAACCATTCTTCAAAATTTAATAGTGACCATATCAGCAAACGACGATTTATTTTTCCTTCCAAATGCTCACCAACCATTTCCTGAATAGTTTTTTGGTCCATGTAGTGATATATCTGAGCATCCTTCGTCATAAGTTTTTCTTGAACATATCGAATACTTTCCCCTCTAAACCAGCTACCATCTGGCGCAGAAAACCCCTGTTTTTCGCGTTCAGTCACTTCCTTTGGAATATACTTCTCCATCACCTTTCGTAGAAGCATTTTTCCATCACGGGTTCTTTGGTAGAATTTACTGAGTTCATTCTCATCACACTGGATTACTTTTCCAAGATTTCCGAGTTTATATTGCGCTGGCACCCGCATTGCAAATTCAACAAGATCATTGTCTAAAAAAGGTACGCGCGTCTCAAGACTATTTGCCATACTAAGCTTATCCTCAACCACAAGTAGACCATGAAGAAATGTCTTAGCTTCAAAGTATAATGAATGATTAATATAATCTTCTGGATCGGATAATTCCGAAGAATGGTTTGAAAACACATCTCGCATTAAATCAAGCGTACAAACATCATTAACCTCTTTCCATATTGGTCTAAAAACATCTTTAAGTTGACTATTACTAATTAATCTTTGCCAGAATTTATAATACTTTTCTATATAATGCTCAAAATCGTTGTTAACCACTGCTCGATAATATCGCCAAGGATACCCCGCAAACAGTTCATCCCCCCCTGCTCCCGACAAGACCACTTTACCAAATTTAGAGGCAAGTTTTGCTGCATAATAATTCGGATAACTCTGACCAACTCGCGGTTCTTCGAGATGCCAAACCAAATCTCGCATGGCACGCTCCATATCGCCTGCTTTCAACACCATCTCATAATGTTCCGTTTTAAAGCGATACGACATACGCTCAGCTTTGCTTCGTTCATCATAGGCGAGTTCTACACCTGAAGCAGAACTAAGATCAAAACCAACCGTAAATGTTTTCATATATGGGAACTGAGTCGCCGCCAAAGCAGTAATACTTCCTGAGTCCATTCCACCACTTAAATACGAACCCACCTCTACATCACTAACTAGCTGCCTATTAACAGCCTGTTGAAACAAGCGATCTAGTTCTTCGATATATTCCTCCTGACACGCAGGATCCATTGGCTCGACAAAATGATAATCCCAATAAGGCTTAGGTGTTCCAATTGCTGATTTTGAAGAAACGCGAAGGTAACTTCCAGCAGGGAGCAAACTCACACCATTAAATAAGGTGTCGTTCGTAAAGAAATTTTGAAAGGTGAAATATTCTATTAGCGCATGTTTATTTACATCTACACTATACGCTGAATGATTTATAATCGCTTTTATCTCTGAACCAAAAAGAAATGTTCCATCTTTTACTGTATAGTATAACGGTTTTATCCCGTATCGGTCTCTCACCAGGATAAGTTCAGAATTTTCTTTATCCCATATTGCGAAAGCAAACATTCCATTGAATTTTTCTACTGCGTTGATTCCCCACTCAGCATAGGAATTAAGAACAACCTCCGCATCTGTTTTAGAATGAAATTGATGGCCTAGTGATTCAAGCTCTATTCTAAGTTCCCTATAATTATAAACTTCACCATTATATACCAGAACATATCGACCATCTCTTGATACCATTGGCTGATTACCAGCGGCGGAAAGGTCAATAATAGCGAGTCGCCTATGCCCTAAACCAATGGCGCCTTCAGAAAAATGTCCCTCTCCATCTGGACCACGATGAGCAATCGCATTTGTCATTTCCCTTAAAATAACTGGAGACACAGGCTTCCCAGTCAGATTTAAAATGCCTGCTACACCACACATAAATATAGATCAAATATCCTGTTTTCGCGCTATTATTGTAATACCAGCATCTTCGATCATTTCACGTTCAATTATCATTCCCGCTTCGTCGCACCAACGTCGAACCTCTTCAATAGTCTGTCTGTATGCGTTCGCAGGCGCATACCAATCATAATTAATATGGTTCATTTCCTCCATGCTAAGGTCTGGATGATAGAATGCCTTGAACACATGCCAATAAAACAAACGCTGAAGATCTATTTTACCAGCCGGTATTTCTAGGAGTTCAATTTCATCAGGAATGTCTAATGTTATATCGAGTCGTCCAAGCTCCATTCCCAGTTTGGTAATAGGGATCATTTTATCCCATGCTTCTTCTGGCGTAAGATCTTGTAACTTGCCTCTAATATAATCGTCTGTAAACTCCCTAACCGGACCTTTACGTTTATACACATAAAACAAAAATCGCCCGTTTGGTTTGAGCAGCACAGCCAGTTTTTTCACAGCATTCTCGGTAGAGTCTGTATGATGCAAAACTCCTTCAGAAAATATAACATCGACTGTACCTTCGGGTATTGGCAAATCGGTAATGTCCGCTTGAATAAATCCGCCTTTGTAACCCATTTCTGAGAATCTCGCCGCAGCAACATCAACTGCTTCTGAAATATCTGCACCTAAATAACGAACGTTCTTGAGGACATCTTTAAATAGTTCTATGCCGGACATTCCCGCACCACACCCAGCATCAAGTAACAGTGGCCTGTCTCCATAACTGGACCACCATTCTGCATTACAGACATCGCCATACCTTTCCAACAACCACTGACGCATTCTAGACAATGATGCTTCTGAGTCGAATGTTTCTCTTTTTTTCCATTTAAACCCAAACGACTCTTCGGTCTGTTTTTGAGACTCAGATGACAAAGATTTAGCGCGAAGTATTCCCGCTTTCTGGATAAAAGGTTTCCCATCAATATTAACAACTTCCCCTTCCGGTGGTAAATCAATACCAAAAATTTCGGCCAGCCAAGTAGGTTGAGTATGGACTGACCTTTCAGAGGCTTTTAATGACTTCAGTGACATAGGTATATTCCTTTTCTGTCATACGATTATGGAGCGGAATTGCCATTGTATTATTATTACAATCACGCGAAATCGGGTAGTCGTCAGGAGAATAATTGAAACGCTTTTTATATAGATCCAGCATGTGAACTGCATGTGTTCCAGGACGAGTTGAAATACCTTTTTCCTGTAAAAGTTCCATAATCATATTTCTGGAATTTGGTGCTTTTTCGGGATTAACATAAGTCACAAAGGCTTGCCACGCGTGACATCCATTTACAGGTTCCTCTGGTAACTCTAACCATTCTATGGTTGACAGTTCATTGCGATACCATTTTGCCCATTTTGCACGTTCTTTAATAAAGAAATCTAATTTAGATAACTGTACAAGGCCAACCGCCCCTTGTAAATCGGTCATTCTGTAATTGAACCCGAGCAGATTGAAGTCGGGAAGGATATATGGTTTATTACCGTGATGTCGCTGTTCTTCTGAAATAGTCGCGCCGTGATTACGCATTTGTCCCATAATATCCGCCAAATTATCATCATTTGTTGTTACTATACCTCCTTCACCGGTAGTAATAGATTTACGGGGATGAAAAGAAAATGCTGCGATATCACCAAGCCCACCAGCGGGATTCCCTTTGTAGTTTGCGCCAGAAGCACATGCCGCATCTTCGATAATCTTTATATGCGGAGGAATTGTATCTCGTAATTCATCAATATCTGCACATAACCCAAACAAATGAACCGCGATAACAGCTTTCGTTTTTTCGCTCAATACATCCTTTATTTTCTTTGTATCAATATTAAAAGTATTTGGATCTACATCAACAAACACTGGTTTCGCACCACAGTACAAAACCACATTTGCAGTTGCAATCCAGGTAAAAGCAGGAACAATAACTTCGTCACCATGACTTATTCCCAACGCTACTAGCGCAAGGTGTAGCCCAGTAGTGCAAGAAGTCGTCGCTAAGGCATATTTTACCCCGTGGCGATCCGCAAATGCCCGCTCAAAATCTGCTACTTTCGGCCCCTGAGTAATCCACCCACTTTCTATTGGTGCGCGTAAAGCTTGCCATTCTTCTTCCCCGGTACACGGCAACGATATTTGAATGTTGTGTTTATTTCCCGTCATTTTATTTGACTCTGTTACGTCGCTTATCGACTTCTTCTTTATGAGCATCTCTCCATTTAATTAGTTCTTCCAGTCCCATTCTCAATTCAACCTTTGCTTTAAAACCGATTTCATTATCGGCTTTTTCTGGACTACCGATTCTATTCTTCACAAATGTCATACCGCCTGGCTCATACTGAATCGATAAATCTGTCCCTGTTATTTCAAGAAGTAGCTCCGCCAGTTCTTTAATAGTGGTTTTAATTCCAGTCCCAACATTATAAAATTGATCGGTGATCTCTGCTTTCATCGCGCAAACATTCGCTCTAGCACAGTCCACTACATTTACAAAATCATATGCTTGACTCCCATCACCGTATACGACCGGCTGAATCCCCTTATCAATATTGTCCAGTATTTTCATAATCACAGCGATATAAGCGCCGTGATAGTCTTGACGAGCCCCGTACACATTCATATACCTTAGACCAACATAGTCAAATGAATTATCAGAGTCTTTGTACCTATGGTACAAAGAGCGACACATATGCTCTCCAGCTATCTTTGTCGCGCCATAAAAATTAGTATTATTATAGGGATGGTCTTCAGACATTGGCTCTTCAACCGCATCCCCATAGACTGAAGCTGAAGATGAATATACAAGACGACTTACACCATTTTTTAGAATTGACTCGAGAACATTAAATGTTCCCCCAATATTTACCTCAAACGCAGACCTTGGAAAATCCCAGCAATGCAGCAACCATAAAGCAGCAAAATGAAAGACTCCATCTATATCTTTCATAGCTGCATCTAGAATATCCCGGTGCATTAACTCTCCGCCTAGAGGAAATATTTTTACCCTGCTGTCCTTTAGCGCTTGCTCAAGATTTTCTTCGCTACCCCGAGTAAAATTATCAAATACTCGTATTTCCTCAACGTCTTCTTTTAATAGTTCATCTACTGTATGTGACCCGATAAGTCCAGCACCACCGATGACCAACAGCTTTTTTCCATTAATATCCATATAGGCCTCTGTATTTAATGTTTTCTTTTAACATAAATCCTAGAAAAGGATTTTCGAATAAAATATATATTTTAAAATTGTCCGACTACCATATTTTCAATTACAGTCTAAAGATACAATGCAAACATTCTGGCTTATATTCATGAGCAAAACAATCGTGACCAGTAGACGTGCTGTCAATTGATAGCTGACAATATTGCCGAAACCACTTTGAACTGATCAGCTTCCTCTAGATAGGGGTGCATAGGTAGGCTCATAACGCGTTTAGATATCCCTTCTACTACCGGTAGAGTCCCTTCCCTCAAGTCTAGTGATGCAAATGCGGGCTGCAAATGCAACGGTATAGGGTAATGTACAGCAGAAGGAATATCCTGCTTTTTAAGCTGGTCTATCACACTATCTCTATTATTAACCTCAATCGTATATTGTGCAAAAACACTTTCGTTTTCTGGCTTAATTACTGGAACCTTAACTTTCTCGTTTAACAAGTTTGTATAATTGCTCGCGACGTCCCGCCTTTTAAAAACTTCATCGGGGAATATTTTAAATTTTTCCAGAAGAACTGCAGCTTGAATAGTATCGAGTCGGCCATTAACTCCAATTCTAGTGTGATGGTAACGTTTATCCTGGCCGTGAACACGAATCTGCGCAATAGCTTTCGCTAGATTGTGGTCATTGGTAAAGATCGCTCCACCGTCTCCATACCCACCCAACGGTTTTGATGGAAAAAAAGAGGTACAACCTATAGTAGACAAACTGCAAGATTTTCTGCCTTTATAAGTGGCCCCAAAACTTTGAGCACCATCTTCGATCACAGGAATATGATATTTATCAGCTATTTTGTTAATTCTATCAAAATCTGAACACTGACCATAAAGTGAAACTGGCATAATGGCCCGCGTTTTGGGTGTAACTAACTCTTCAAGATTAATAGGATCTAAATTATAAGTATCAGGGTCTATATCAGCAAAAACAGGCTTTGCCCCTAATATTTTTATCGTTTCACTACTAGCAACAAATGAAAATGGTGTTGTAATTACTTCGTCCCCAACGCCTATATCAAGCGCCATCATCGCGATTAGTAATGCGTCAGTTCCACTAGACACACTAATACAATATTTTACACCAACATATTCGGACAAATTTTCCTCAAGCTCTAATATTTCAGGGCCCATAATAAATTTCCCATGATCTAAAACTGTCTTGATTCTTTGATTTATCTGATCCGAAATCAAACCATACTGCGACTTGAGGTCTATAAATTGCATCGATTTTATCTGTCTTCAGTACTATCAATAAGGAAACAATTCCCACCTTCTATAAAATACCGATCTCCCGTATTTGGACATACGAATTCCCCATATCCATTCACAGGGGTATCCAAGCGCTCACCGAATTTACTTATCCAGCCAACCTGTTTAGACGGTACGCCAACCACAAGCGAGAAATCTGGGACATCTTTAACTACAACAGCTCCCGCGCCGACAAATGCGTACCTGCCAATTGTAACCCCGCAAACAATTGTACAATTCGCACCTAAAGTTGCGCCTTGTTTAACCAACGTACTCCGGTATTCTTTTTTTCTGGAAATAAACGAACGAGGATTATACACATTTGTAAACACCATACTTGGGCCACAAAACACTCCATCTTCTAACGTTACGTTATCGTAGATTGATACGTTATTTTGTATTTTTACATTATCACCAATGGATACAATATTGCCTACAAATACATTTTGTCCAAGTGAGCAGTCCGCACCAATACTAGCTTTTCCCGAAATATGGGACCAGTGCCAGATTTTTGTGTTCGAACCAATTTTGGCACCACGATCAATAATTGCAGTTTCATGGGCAAGATAATCCATAATCTTTTACTCAATAATCCAAGGGGAGCGAAACTTGTCTCCCATCTCGAGCAGACAGATATGCTGCAATTAATATTTCCAATGAACGCAAACCTTCTCTACCGTCTGTTTCAGGACTTGCTTCGCCGCGCAAAGTTTTTATAACGTTATCGTAATACAATGGGTGACCAAAACCATATACTGAAGTTGTTTCATAGTTAGCCAGTTTGATTTTGTCGTCTATCTCCTGTTTATCAGCAAACTCCCAGTGCTGAATTTCATTAACTGCAACCCCACCCACTCGAACGGTACCCTTTTCTCCAATAATAGTGATTGATCCTTCATAATTTTGAGGATATGTAAGCATTGTCACATTCATTGACCCAATTGTTCCTGACCTCCATCGTACCGTCATGGCAGCTGTATCTTCGACTTGTATATCTCTTGCCAAAGTACCTATATATGATTGAACACTATCTACTGGTCCTATCAACCAATCAAGTAAATCGACATAGTGGCTAGCCTGATTCATAAGCGCACCACCATCAAATTCCCATGTGCCACGCCATTCATCTTGGTCATAATATTCCTGTGGTCTGGTCCAAAATACATTTATATTTACCATATAAATACGACCAAACCTTTTTCGATTTATCGCTTCTTTTAGCAGTTTTAAAGTGGCGTTTCTTCGATTTTGTTTAACAACAAAAAGATACACGCCTGCTTTATCACATGCTTCGACCATACTTAAACCATCTTTCCAGCGAGTTGCCATTGGTTTTTCAGTCATAACATGTTTTTTCGCTTGTGCTGATTCAACTGCCTGCCGTGGATGTAATCCACTAGGCGTTGTTAAAACCACTACATCCGCATTTGACCCAGCCAACAAATCAGTAAGCGACTGGTAACAGTCAGCTTCTGTTCTATTTTTAGCACTTGCAAGCCTGTCTGAATTATTATCACAGACCGCCACTAACTCCGCATTCTCTGAATGAACACTAAGGGCCTCTATATGTTTTTCTGCAATACGCCCACACCCAACCAACGCAAAACGGATTTTTCGGTCTCTAATTGGTTCCATATTCATTAACATAAATAACCTTCATAACTTTTCCATAAATGTAGTATAGGTTTCTGCAAGTCCGTCTTTTAACCCTATTTGTGGCGACCACCCTAAAGCACGCACCTTCTCAATATCCAGTAGTTTTTTCATTGTGCCGTCGGGCATTGTTAAATCGAAAACGATTTCCCCCTCAAAGCCGACAATATCCTTTATCAAAACGACCAATTCCTTAATTGTAAAATCTTTTCCATAACCAATATTAATAAGAGGAGGAACATCTTCATTTAAATTTTTATCAAACTTTTTTTCAGGTAAGCACATTATATGCAAACATGCTTGTGCCAAATCACGCGAATGTAAAAACTCCCGCAGAGGCTTACCAGTACCCCAAACTGAAACAGTCTTTTCTCCACGAGACTTTGCCTCGTGCATTTTTCTAATAAGAGCGGGAATTACGTGTGACGTTTCTAAATTAAAATTATCATTTGGGCCATACAAGTTTGTTGGCATTACTGCCAGGAAGTTGGTGTCATATTGTCTATTGTAAGACCAACACATTTCGATACCGGATATTTTTGCTATCGCATAAGGACGATTAGTTGGCTCTAGCGAACCCGTTAGCAAGTATTCTTCTTTTATTGGTTGTGGGCAATCACGTGGATAAATACATGACGACCCAAGAAACAACAATCTCTTAACATTTGTTCGCCATGATTCATGGATTACATTAGCCTGAATTGCAATATTTTGATAAATAAATTCTGCTGGATAAGTATTATTGGCGAGAATTCCACCTACTTTTGCAGCGGCCAGGAAAACATACTCAGGTTTTTCATCCTCAAAAAAATCACGAACCGCTAATTGGTTTATCAAATCTAATTCTTCATGCGTTCTTGTAATAATATTTTTATAGCCGTTTTCCTCGAGCCTTCTCACCAAAGCTGAGCCTACAAGGCCACGATGACCCGCCACATAAATCTTTGAATCTCTATTCATGGTGATCGTATGTTCTAAATCCTTCTCTACGGCATAACTCATCACGCTCCGCATCTTTTAGATCTTCACGAACCATCTCTGAAACTAGTTCTTGAAAAGATATTTCTGGTACCCATCCTAAATCAGCCTTTGCTTTTGATGGATCACCCAGCAACGTCTCTACTTCTGTTGGTCTAAAATATCGAGGATCAACAGCCACAATACACTTTCCTGATTCAATATATCCTTTCTCTTCAACACCCGTTCCTTCCCACTTTATTAAAATACCAAGCTCTCTTGCTGCTACCTCAACAAACTCTCTGACACTTTGTTGTTGTCCAGTTGCTATAACAAAATCATCTGGCTTGTCCTGCTGTAACATTAACCACTGCATCTTCACATAATCTTTCGCATGCCCCCAATCGCGCTTAGCATCCAAATTCCCAAGATACAGCTTCTCCTGAAGACCAAGCTTTATTCTGGAAAGGGCTCTCGTAATCTTTCTCGTTACAAATGTTTCTCCTCTAACCGGAGATTCGTGATTAAATAAGATGCCATTACATGCATAAATGTCGTAAGCCTCTCTGTAATTTACGGTTATCCAATAAGCATACAGTTTAGCTGCTGCATAAGGTGAACGAGGATAAAAGGGTGTTTTTTCTGATTGTGGAATTTCCTGCACTTTCCCATATAGCTCTGATGTCGATGCCTGATAAAACCGGGTTTTCTTCTCCAAACCCAGAATACGGATTGCTTCAAGAATTCGTAATGTCCCCAGAGCGTCAGCATTTGCTGTATATTCAGGTGTCTCAAATGAAACAGCCACATGACTTTGAGCGGCTAAATTATAGATTTCTTCAGGCTGAATAGATTGGATAATCCTGATTAGATTTGTAGAATCAGTCATATCACCATAATGCAAAATAAAGCCACGATCATCGATATGAGGATCCTGGTACAAATGATCTATTCGATCAGTATTGAAAGACGATGCACGTCTTTTAACACCGTGAACTTCATACCCTTTTTCAAGCAAAAACTCTGCTAAATAAGCCCCATCCTGTCCAGTAACCCCCGTAATTAATGCTCTATTATTTTTCATACCCGTTTCTCGTTTAAATATTGATCAGTTCCTACCGTATTCGTCATCAAATCTGACAATATCATCCTCACCCAGATAACTACCTGACTGGACCTCAATTATTTCAAGGGGAAGTGAGCCGGGGTTTTCTAATCGATGATTTACCCCAATAGGTATATAGGTTGATTCGTTTTCACTAAGCAGAAATTCTTCATTACCTCGGGTAACCTTTGCTGTACCCTTTACAACTATCCAGTGTTCAGCACGATAATGATGCATTTGCAATGATAATGAGGCCCCAGGCTTAACAGTTATTCGTTTAACTTGGTATCTCTCTCCTATATCTATTCCTTCATAATCTCCCCAAGGCCTGTGTACGCGGCGATGAATTTTACATTCCTCCCTGCCCTCTTCCTTCAGTCTTTCCACTATTTTTTTGATGTCCTGAGCGCTATTTTTATGCGCGACCATTACAGCATCCGCAGAATCAATAACAATCACGTCCTCTAAACCGATTCCCGCAACCAAACGGTAATCTGAAACAAATAGAGAACCTTTAGTATCGATCAATTTGACATCGCCCATTACAATATTGCCATTTTCATCCTGCGGTACAACATCCCATAGGCTTGACCAGGCACCCACATCTGACCACCCGGCATCTAGTGGGACTACCGCACTTTTTTCATCTGCCCCATCGTCTACAGAAGAGATTTTTTCCATGACCGCGTAGTCTATCGAGTCACTTGGACACTTCTGAAATGCGTTGCTATCTATCCTGAAAAAATCGCCATCTATTTCTCCCTTTTCAATTGCTTCTTTACATTGATGATAGATCAATGGATCAAAGCGTTTAATATTTTCGATCCAAGTGGAAGCCTTCGTTACAAACAATCCACTATTCCAAAGGTAGCTCCTAGATTCGAAATATTTAGCCGCCGTGTTAGGATCAGGTTTTTCAACAAATTCTGATATCCGATAACCAGGTAATGGTTGCCCGAGATTAATGGATTCGTCCTTTTCACCTAATCTTATGTAGCCATAGCCGGTTTCAGGGCGTGTAGGCACAATGCCGAAAGTAACGAGCTTACCCTGCTCAGCAAGCTGGGCAGCAGTCATTACTGCCAGATGAAACTTTTGTTTATCCAGAATAATATGATCTGCTGGCATTACCAACAGCACTGGGTCATCCTTAAGCGCTTGCAAGGCCGCTAGCGTCATGGCTGGGGCAGTATTTCTACCGAAGGGTTCCAACATTATTCTATCTGGCTCAATATCTATCTGACGCAACTGTTCTGCAACCAGGAACCTGTGCTCCTCATTACAGATTATTAGCGGATTGTGAATATCGAGAGTCTTATTTGAGTCCTGTACGACTCCTATACCCTCCAGTCGTCGAATTGTTCCCTGAAGGAGAGTGTGCTCTCCAAAAGGTGCTAGCAATTGTTTTGGAGAATATTCTCTGGATAAAGGCCATAACCGAGTACCAGAGCCACCTGAAAGAATAACTGGCAAAATACGCATATCTAGGCCTGCTCTGTCTTGAGTCTTAACTGTAATTGTTTATAAAAACTATAGAGAAACGCACTCGTTAAACCAAGTATTAACCCTAAAAGTACTGATATTGAAATAATCAAGGCCTTACCTGCCCCTGAAGGCTTAATTGATTTCAATGTTTCTGTTATGGCCCGCGTGTGTCTCAATTCAGCAATCTTCGCATTAATGTCGTGGATCTTTTCTCGCTGTTCGTTTTGAGCCCTCACATTATCTGCCTGTGCCTTACTCAACTCGTCCCTGTCGTTTTTCACTCCGATTGCATGCTGCTCTTCCAGCTCTGATAATCGTTTTTGATATTGCTGTATCTCACTGTCGATTAGCAAAAGAGTCATTGCCTTTGCTTCGCCAGTTACCTCATTGACAGCCAGTTTTCTGTTTTTCCTCGATTCAGCAATCAGTCTGCTAACGTCATCAATCTGCGAGGCTAGTAATTTTTCTGTTTCATCCAACCTGGCTTCCCTGGTTTTCAACAATTCTGCCTGGTCACCCAGCTCACCCAATTTGTTTTCAGTCTGGTGCAATTCCGACTCAAGATTTCTCTTTAGCACCGCTATCGTGCGGCCATGATCATTAGCCAATTTATCAAGAATAGCAGCATGAATTTTACTATAAACCGGTAATTCCTCATCGGTTCCTTTACTCTTAAGAAGTATAATTTCACTATCTTTGGGAAGACTCGCCTCAACATCATAATAAAGTCCGCCCCCGCTTTCATCGAAGTATTTATTTAATACAAACGGGATGTAACTTTCTTTTAGTTTAGCTTGCACGGTCTCTGGCGCTTCAATCAATGTTTCAACACCCTTAGCAATTTCCACCGGGGTAGTAATAACGAAAACTCTAGGCTTTATAAATGATAATGTGATTCCAACCAGCACACAGAGAAACATGACGCCGAGGACAATCTTTTTGTGTTTAATGACCACGAGGAACAGATCAACCAGACTTATTTCATCTTGTGGATGACCCCAGTCATCATCCAATTGATGCAAAACAGGGTTATTTTTGTATCTACCCAAATTTCTATTCATCTTCTTGCTCATTTATCATTAAAAGGTGTCGATTTATTTCCAGGGTGCGCGCACCAATTCCATTTACGTTAATTAGCTCATCTATCGAAACAAACGGGCCGTTTTCTTCCCTGTATTTTACAATAGCAGCCGCTTTTACTTTTCCAACATTTTTCATAACCAGGGCTAATTTTTCAGCATTGGCAGAATTGATATCAATCTGCACGGCAAATGCACACATAGAAGCTGCCAGTAATCCAACAAGGACAGCTGTTTTAATTAAAGTTTTGAACATATTCCCCAATGGCCTACATTAGTGACACAAGATTTCTTTATTTATGGTTTCAATGGCTTGAGCTGGACTCGCAACGCCGGTAATCGGCCTTCCAATGACCAGATAATTAGCGCCAGCATCAATCGCGTCAGATGGAGTCATTATTCTCCGCTGGTCGTTGGCGCTACTTCCAAACGGCCTTACTCCTGGCGTCACCAGTAAAAATTCTTCTCCAATTTGTTCCCGTACGGATGATGCTTCTTTGGGTGAACAAACTACCCCATCCAACCCACTCTCTTTAACGACAGACGCCAACCTCAACACGTTTTTTTCCGCTTCACCTGGCAGACCAACTTCTTCCAAATCAGACTCATCCATACTGGTCAATATGGTAACGGCAACCAAGAGTGGGGGATTTTTCACACCCTCGACAGCCTCTCTGGCCGCCTCCATCATCCGCCTACCACCAAGAGAATGGACGTTAATCATCCAGACACCAAGATCTGCAGCAGCTTGGCAGGCTCTGGCAACGGTAACAGGAATATCATGGAATTTCAGATCAAGGAAAACATCAAATCCGTCTCTGACGATCATTCGAACCAGCTCAGGCCCTCCTCGCGTAAAGAGCTCTTTTCCAACCTTCAGACGACAAGATTCAGGATTTAATTGACTCACAAGTTCGTAGGCCTGCGCAGTATCCGAATAGTCCAAGGCGACGATAATTCTTTTTTGATCTTCGTGATTCCAACCCATGGTTGATTATACCCCTAAGATATCCTGATGGGGTGACACACTATTCCAGCTTTTACAACCTGGACATTGCCAATGCATCTTCTTTCCTGAAAAACCGCACTGGCTGCAGACATAAGCGGGATTAGCTGTAAGTAACTTTTCTATGATCTTCTTTAGTTTCATCATAAATTCTTCATCGGTGACTGTATTATTAAATTCTAATAAATAATTCAAGCCCTGCAATGATGGATGCTGAGTAAGATAATCAGATAAAAATTCAATTGCCTCATTCTCACTGTACTGAGTCTTCAAATATTCGCAATAGATTATAACAGGTCGCACAGCATGTTGGGCTGGTAATACTTGTGAAAAATACTTCTTTATTGCAGCAGGCCTTGATATGCTTTTCATGCAGTCCAGCAGTGGCTGCATTACTTCAGGAAAATAATCTGGATCTTGCTGAAACACCTTTTTGTATGACCTAATAGCTGCCTTATCATTATTGCCACTGACTTCCATTCTTCCCCTTAATATACTAGCGCGAACACATCCAGGATTGGTAGATAATGCAGCACCTATATGCTCCCTGGATCTGATATTCTCCCCCTGTTGCATACTCCGTTCGGCCATTTCACAGTAATAGTTTGCAATAACATTTTTTTGACTAATTTTGGACTTATGCTCGAGTTTTTGGGCAACTAAAATAGCCCTGGTCCATTCCTTTTCCTGCTCATAAATATCTTTTAGGTACCGTAGTGCTGGAACGGTATGTTCATTCAATGCCAGCAGCTCGTTAAAAAGGTTTTCTGCACGGTCAAGCAATCCTGCCAGCATGTAGTCCTGACCAAGCTCCAGCAGCGCCTGTGATCGTTGTAATCGGCTTAAATTGGGTCTGGCTATCAGGTTTTGATGAATACGTATCGCCCTCTCAGCCTCACCACGTTTACGAAATAGATTACCTAAAGCGAGATGTGTTTCTACCGTATGGGAATCAACCTCCAGCATATTCACGAATATTTCTATCGCCTTGTCTGGCTGTTCGTTTAGAACAAAATTGATGCCTTTGAAATAATCGGTGGAGATTTTTTGGTCGGTCGATCCCTGTTGATTGAAATGCCTTCTGGCAATAAACCAACCTGATGCAGCTGCTACAGGAAGCAGCAGTAGCATCAGCAACTCAACTTGCATTTCTAAAATTCGTCTTTTATCGGAATAGAACGCAGATTAGTGACTTCTCGTTCGGTATTTTTCGCTTCACGACGAAGTTTCATTATTTGGCGCTTATACTTGAGAACCATACCAATGCTTGCGAATGCCGCAAAGAGCGCCCCAATAACCAGAAACAGGACCAACATCAGCGCCAGAGGAATCTGGCTCGTACCAAAATAATAATTGATCTGGACCTGTTCATAATTGAGCACTGCAAACAGGATTCCGAATAGCATGACAATCAGCATTATAATTCTATTTATCAGACGCATCGCACTTCACCGTTCCAGTCACCATGAGTTGATGACTGCTAGATTATTATTGGTTTAAATATTATGTACAACAGGTTCTTCCGGCACGGGACTGCCACCCGATTCTCCCGTAGATACGTTTACCCTTTCCCTTAACTCCTTACCCGGTTTGAAATGAGGAACATATTTACCCTCTAATGGTACGGGCTCGCCAGTTTTCGGGTTCCTTCCCATTCTTGGAGGTCTGTAATGAAGTGAAAAACTCCCAAATCCGCGAATCTCTATTCGTTCACCGCTAGCCAGGGATTGGGCCATTTGCTCAATCATTGTTTTAACAGCGAACTCGATGTCCTTATAAGACAAATGCTTTTGTTTCTGTGCAATTATTTCTATTAGCTCTGATTTTGTCATGCTAAATGCCCCAATTGAACTAATACCAGCTTTTTATTTTAGGGATAGAAGCTTCTGATGTGAAGCTTCTATCACCCACTCCCAAGTACTACTAAGAAAAATCAAACACTCAATAAATCTATGCTTTATTTTCCATTTGTTCCTTTATCAAGTCGCCAAGTGTAGCAGAGCCACCCGCTGCGGAACTTTTATTATAGTCCTTAACCGCTTCAGCTTCTTCATATTCATCTTTTGCTTTAATCGAAAGCATTATAATGCGATTCTTTCGATCAACTCCAACAAATCGGGCTGTGATTTCTTCATCCGGTGACAACGCTGTCGCCGCATCCTCAACACGTTCACGTGAAATCTCAGAGACCCGAATATATCCTTCAACACCATCACCTAACGCTATCGCTGCACCTTTTGCATCGACGTTGCTAACGACGCCGTTTACGATTTCACCTTTCGAGTGCTCAGCAACAAAATGGGCGAATGGGTCACGGTCGATCTGCTTGACACCAAGTGAAATACGCTCTCTTTCGGCATCGATACCCAGAATGATCGCCTCTATCTCATCACCCTTTTTGTAATTCCGGACGGCCTCTTCCCCGTTTTCATTCCAGGACAGGTCTGACAAATGCAACAGGCCATCGATACCGCCCGATAGGCCTACAAAGATACCAAAATCGGTGATCGATTTAATGACACCCGATACCTTGTCACCTTTGTTGTGAGTTGCAGCATAGTCTTCCCACGGATTAGCAAAACATTGTTTCATACCAAGAGAAATACGACGTCTCTCCTCATCGATATCGAGAATTTTAACTTCAACCTCGTCGCCGTAGTTCACTACCTTGGAAGGATGAACATTCTTGTTTGTCCAATCCATTTCTGAAACATGAACAAGTCCCTCCACACCGTCTTCGATTTCAACAAAGCAACCATAATCAGCGATATTGGTTACCTTTCCGAACACCTGCGCACCAACTGGATAGCGGCGCTTGATGTTTTCCCACGGATCTTCACCCATTTGCTTAAGCCCAAGAGAAACGCGGTTACGTTCTTTGTCGAACTTTAATACCTTAACCTCGATTTCATCACCAATACTCACAATCTCGGAAGGTTGCTTAACACGCTTCCAGGCCATGTCTGTTATGTGCAAAAGACCATCAATGCCGCCAAGATCTATAAACGCACCATAGTCCGTAAGATTCTTCACTATACCCTTGATCACCTGGCCTTCTTGCAGGTTAGCCAACAACTCCTCACGTTCAAAACTGGTTTCTTTCTCAACAATTGCACGACGGGAAACAACAACGTTGTTCCGTTTACGGTCAAGCTTGACCACCTTGAATTCCAACGATTTGCCCTCGAGATAAGAAAGATCTCTAACAGGACGAACATCAACCAGCGAACCGGGTAAAAATGCTCGTATCGTGTCTATTTCAACGGTAAAACCACCCTTAACCTTACCTGTGATGATACCGGTAACACTTTCACCCTCAGCCATCGCAACATCCAGCTCATCCCAAAGTTTCGCGCGTCTGGCTTTTTCTCGTGATAGCCTGGTCTCCCCAAAGCCATCTTCAATAGCATCGAGTGCAACATCAACAACATCGCCTACAGCGACTTGTGGCTCACCGTTCTCATCAAAAAATTCTTCGATGGAGATAACACCCTCAGATTTCAGGCCAGCGTTAACAATAACGTTGTCAGGACCAACTTCAACAACAGTCCCTGCCACAATAGTGCCGGGACGCATTTGTTTATTGATTAGACTTTCTTCGAATAGCTGTGCAAAACTTTCACTCATTTGATTATGTTATCTGGTCACGATAATTAAAGTAGACCAGTCTCCTGTTAATATACGGTTGATAAATACTGTTGCCAGTACTTTGTGAATTAAAATGAGATCAATCAGCCTGTCGTTCAAACCACAAGCGCATCACCTCCGAAACCACCGCCTCAATACTCATATCTGATGAATCAAGAACAAGTGCATCAGAAGCGGGTATCATCGGCGAGATACTTCGCGCGGCATCACGTTCGTCGCGCTGTTTGATCTCTCCCAAAAGGGCATCAAGATTAACATTGATATCCTTGTCTTTCAACTGTTTATGGCGCCTTCTGGCCCTTTCCTCGGGGCTTGCAGTAAGGAAGATTTTCAGGTCGGCATCAGGGAACACAACCGTTCCCATGTCCCGGCCATCGGCAATAAGTCCCGGATTTTGTTTAAATGCACGTTGCCGGTCTAGCAACGCAAATCTTACCTCTGGTAACGCCGCAATTTTTGACGCTAACTCACCGCATTCTTCCAGTCTAATCTCGTCGGTAACCGCCTCCCCATCCAGGTATATCCTCGTCTCCTCGCCACCTGGCTCATCTTCGAAACGAACATCCAGATGCCTTGCCAACGTCATCAGTGCATCTTCTGCTTCAAGCGCAATACGATGCCGGGCAGCACCTAATGCGACCAATCGATACAATGCGCCACTATCCAGAAAATGCCAGCCAAGTTGGCGAGCCAGCAAACGACTCACCGTCCCCTTACCCGAGCCACCCGGGCCATCCAACGTAATAACAGGTGCCGTATTTACTTTAACTATCATTAATTACTTTATGTTTTAGTTAATATATTTAATCCTGATGCTCTCGCCAGATCAACAAAACCCGGAAATGAAGTTGCGACATTTTCACAATCACTGATTCCAATGGCACCGTTAGCCCTCAGTCCTGCGATTGAAAATGCCATGGCGATACGATGGTCACCGTGGCTGGCCACACGACCACCAGATATTTGCCCTCCATTGACTACCATTCCATCACCTGTAGGCCTGGCATCCACACCCAGCGCAACCAAGCCATCGGCCATCACCGCGATTCGGTCACTTTCCTTGACACGAAGCTCCTCGGCACCTGACAGAACGGTTGTTCCCTCAGCACATGATGCAGCAACAAACAGGACCGGAAACTCATCAATGGCCAACGGAACCTGATCCTCTGGTATATGGATACCCTTTAATTTGCTTGACCTAACATTAATGTCCGCAACAGGCTCTCCACCTGCCATGCGTTTGTTCATTAATGAGATATTGGCACCCATCTGTCTAAGAATATTGATGATACCGGTACGAGTTGGGTTCATTCCGACATTGAGTAATGTGATGTTGGATCCTTCAGCAATCGACGCACCCACCATAAAAAATGCAGCGGAAGAAATATCTCCAGGCACAGTAATTTTAGAAGCCTTTAACTTTCCTCCCCCGGTTAAGCTGATTTCACCCCCGTTGCACTCCACTGGGTAATCAAAGGCTTTCAACATTCTTTCGGTGTGGTCCCGTGTGGGCGCCGGCTCGCGCACCGTCGTTTTACCCTTTGCATAGAGTCCGGCAAGCAATACAGCTGACTTAACCTGCGCACTAGCCATTGGCATCGTATAATTAATGCCCATCAATGGCTGACCTCCAAAAACCTTTAGCGGTGGTGTTCCGTTATTGCTTGATTCAATTCTGGCACCCATTTGACCAAGAGGCACGGTCACTCGTTTCATGGGTCGTGCGGATAACGATTGATCGCCAATCATCTCAACATCAAAAAGCTGCCCCGCCATTATCCCTGTCAACAGACGCATTGATGTACCAGAATTACCCAGGTCCAGCGGTGCAGCCGGTGCTTTCAATCCATTAAGTCCTACGCCATGGATGGTGACACGGCCATTTAACGGGCCTTCTATCTCTACCCCCATCGCTCTGAACGCTTTCAGCGTGGCTAAACTGTCTTCTCCCTCCAGAAAACCGTCAATTTCAGTATCACCCTCTGCCAGCGCACCGATCATGATGCTTCGATGGGAAATCGATTTATCGCCCGGGATATTTATCGAACCGTTTAACGAACCACCTTGATTGACCGTAAATGTTGTACCAGACATGAATAGTATTAATAGATTGAAAATTACAGTAATTAGAGTTTTTCTCGTATTGCTTTAACGCGCGTGAACAGTTCCATGAGCAACTCCCCATTGCCAGATGCTATCTCACTCCTGACCTGATCAATCTCCTGATTAAATCGGTCGAGAACGTCGATGATTGCATTACTATTTGAAACACAAATATCTCGCCACATTTCTGGATCACTTGCAGCAATTCGCGTAAAGTCCTTGAACCCACCAGCCGCATACTGGAATATTTCTTCGCTCTCATCCATATTTGCCAACGTATCAACCAGCGCATAGGCTAGCACGTGAGGCAAATGGCTGGTCGCAGCCAATACTTCGTCATGTTTAACAACATCCATAATGCTGATTCTGGCCCCTGTGAGAGCCCACATGCTCTTGACCTGCTCAACTGCTGAATCTGAGGTTGAATCCATGGGCGTTAGAATAACGTATCGATCATGATATAAATCTGACCTCGCATGCAGCACACTGCTTTTTTCCGAACCAGCAATTGGATGAGCTGGTACAAAACGAGAAAAAAGATCACCCATCGTTTCCCGCACCTCATTAACAACACTGCCCTTTGCGCTGCCGACATCGGTTACAACCGCATTATCAGGAAGTCCAGCCAGCATACTTGTAAAAACGTTTCTCATCGCCCCCAGAGGGACTGCGACAACCACAATTTCTGCCCACGAAACGGCAGTTTGGATATCTGTTTCATAATGGTCAATTACGCCAAGGTCGACAGCTTTCTGTAAATTGGCTTCATTACGCCCGCAACCAACAATCTTAACAGCAGGGTTCGCTTTCTTGACAGCGGCCGCTAAAGAGCCCCCGATCAGGCCAACACCAATAATAGTTAGATGTTTCAGCTTAATATTCCCCGTCTGGTTTTCGATTATCAATTTTTCGCATAAAGATGATTATTAACAGCAAGTGGCTAATATCTTAACAGGAAAAGCACATCTAAAAGCACAGAGATTGCTAAAGTTCGCGTCCGATCACGCTGGCTATTGCCCCAAGTTCACCCATCAAACTGGAAATTTCATCTGCGCCTAAGGCCTGATCTGCATCACACCACGCATCCTTGGGCGTTGGGTGAACTTCAACTAGCAGTCCGTCGGCACCCGCCGCGATGGCTGCGCGGGAAAGGGACGGAACCATCCAGGCCTTCCCACCTGCATGGCTGGGATCAATAATGACTGGCAGATGAGTTTCTCTCTTGAGAACAGGGATAGCTGTTACATCCAGCATGTTGCGATAGGCTGTTTCGAAACTTCGCACGCCTCTCTCACAAAATATGATGTTGTGGTTACCGCCTGCTGCAATATACTCCGCTGCCATTAACCACTCTTCTACTGTTGCAGTCATGCCTCGCTTTAGAATGACCGGCGTATGAGTTTTACCCACTTCTTTAAGCAGATCAAAATTCTGCATGTTACGCGTGCCTATCTGGATCACATCAACATCGTATTCCAGAAAGGTATCCAGCATGCGCACATCCATTAATTCGGTCACAATAGGCAATTTATGGTTTGCTGCCGCGGCCTTTAACATTTCAAGCCCTTCGACACCAACACCCTGAAACGCATACGGGCTGGTTCTGGGTTTAAATGCCCCGCCTCGCATCATTCGACAACCGGCGGCAGCGACCAGGCTTGCTGATGCTTCCATTTGTTCAGATGTCTCAACCGAACAGGGTCCGGCAATCACCTGAACAGCCTTTCCCCCTATCGTGACACCTTTCACGTCCACATGGCTGTCACTGGCATGAGATTCACGAGCAACGATTTTATAGGGCTTCATCACTCTGACGACGCTCTCCACCCCTTCCAGTGCGTCTAGAGCCTCGATATCCAGTTTTTGCTCATCCCCGATCACACCAATGACTGTTCGCTGAATGCCTTTCGAGACATTTGACTTCATTCCCATCTTGTTAATTTTTTCTTCAACTGCGTCAATGTGATCAGCAGTTGCATTTGAATGCATTATGATAATCATCTGATTTTTTTCTTCTTCAAGATTTGTTTAATTAATTGCCTGGCCAGATTGGGTGAGTTGAAAATATTTAAGTGGGGAAAAAACTAGCTCGTTGCGCGAGGATATGAACCCAGCACCTTTACCATATAGGTGTCCGCCTCAAGCTCCTTAACTGCGTTCGCTATTTTCTCATCCTTGATATGCCCCTCTATATCGACAAAAAACACATAGTCCCACATGCCTCGCCTGGAGGGACGTGATTCAATTCGTGTCATTGAGATATTGTTGTTTGCAAACGGTTTGAGCAATCGGTATAGCGCACCAGGCTTGTTGGGTGCCGATAGTAACAGGGAGGTTTTATCTTTTTTACTCGTCGATGGCATTCGTCGACTGATTACCAGAAAACGGGTTGTATTATCGGACTCATCCTCGATATTCTTTGCCAGCACTCCCAGTTCATATATTTCGGCAGCCGAGCTACCGGCAATTGCCGCCGCACCAGGCTTCGAGGAGGCCAATCTGGCAGCCTCTGCATTACTATTAACGACAATGCGTTTTACATCCACGACATTGGCATCCAGCCATTCTCTACATTGAGCCAAAGCCTGTTGATGAGCATAAATGCATTGTACTTTACCCAGCTCACGCTCAGTGCTTAGCAGATTATGATGAATTCGCAACTCGATTTCACTACATATCTTGAGTGGGGAATTAAGAAAAATATCCAGTGTATGATTGACCATCCCTTCGGTTGAATTTTCTATCGGCACAACTCCAAACTGAGCGGCACCTGATTCAACTTCTCGAAACACCTCGTCAATAGACATTAATGGTGTTGTACTGTGTGCGCTGCCAAAATGTTTAACCACTGCTGCCTGTGTAAAGGTGCCTTCTGGCCCGAGATAAGCAATGTTTAGCGGATATTGCAAGGCCCTGCATGCAGACATGATTTCCCTGAAAAACCCAACCATGATCTCGTCGTCTAACGGACTATCGTTTCGCTCGATAACTGCCCGAATAATCTCAGCCTCTCTTTCGGGACGGTAATACTCGACTCCTTCACCACCAGACTGAGCATTTTTATGGTTAGCTATTTCTAATGCACATTCCGCGCGTTGGCTGATCAGCTGTTGAATTTCTACATCTATTGTATCAATTCGTTTTCTAATTTCGCGTAATTCTTTTTCGCTCATAATGAATTGTTTAAACCCTAGATGACGCGAACCTTCAAAACACCCTCGACCCTGGAAATTTGATTGACTACCTCATCGGGTAAAGGTTTATCTACATCAGCAAGCGTATAGGCGACATTACCTTGCGATTTATTTAACAAGTCGACTATATTCAATCCCGCATTTGCCATCGCTGTAGATATCTGCCCAACCATATTAGGTACATTCGAATTTGCAACGCCAATTCGGTAACCTTCGGTTCGAGGCATAACGACTTCGGGAAAATTAACTGAATTTACAATATTGCCATTTTCCAGATAATCCTTTATTTGATTGGCTACCATGACTGCACAATTGTCTTCTGCTTCCTGAGTGGACGCACCTAAATGTGGCAGCGTAATAATACGGTCATTATTTTTAATCAGATTATTGGCATGATCACAAACATAGGCGTATACCTTTCCAGTCTCTATCGCATCGCAAACCGCCTGTTCATCAACAATGCCTTCACGAGAAAAATTCAAAATCACAGCACCGGATTTCATCATCTTCAAGCGTTCATGATTGATGATGTTACGAGTGGCTTCAACCAAAGGGACATGGAATGAAACAAAGTCCACTTTAGCCAGCAGATCATCCATACTTCTGGCTTGTTTTACCTCGGATGACAGCTTCCAGGCACTTTGCACAGTTATCTCCGGGTCAAATCCTATCACACGCATACCCAGCTTCAGCGCAACGTTAGCCACCTGAACACCAATAGCGCCTAGCCCTACCACACCTAAAGTGCGCCCGGGCAATTCAAATCCAACATAATTTTTTTTGCCTGATTCTACCTGTTTATGGATAGCCTGGTCGTCCCCCTCCAGGCTGGTTGCATAAGACCAGCCCTGACAAATATTTCGGCAAGCGAGCAACATACCAGCGACAACCAATTCCTTAACAGCGTTTGCATTCGCTCCAGGCGCATTGAAAACCGGAATACCGAATTCACTCATCCGGTTCACTGGTATGTTATTGACACCTGCACCGGCCCGTCCAACTGCCAGCAGTGAATCCGGAATGCCCATATCATGCATTTTAAAAGAACGTAACAGGATGCCGTCCGGGTGTTGAATTTCTGATGCTACTTCATATTTATCTCTTGGCAACTTCTCGAGCCCAACAACTGAAATGTTATTTAGTGTTTGTATCTTATACATGGTCTACATTTTCATTAACGAAGTTAACAATGAATTGCCTTGCCTTACCCATTGCGCTCTTCAAAGCCTTTCATATATGAAATAAGCGCATCAACCCCTGCTTCTGGCATTGCATTATAAATACTGGCACGCATTCCCCCTACTGAGCGATGTCCTTTCAGTGCAACCAGTCCTTCGTTTTTCGCTCCGTCAATAAATGGTGCATCCAATTCCGCGGACGCCAGGGTAAAAGGCACATTCATCCATGATCTGCTTTGTCTTGCCACCGGGTTATTGTAGAAATCTGATCCGTCGATGGCAGCATACAGCTTTTCGGATTTACGTCTATTCAGTTCGGCGACAAAACTTAATCCTCCCTGTCGTTTTAGCCACGCAAATACAAGACCTGCAAGGTACCAGCTGTACGTAGGCGGAGTATTGTACATGGACTCTGCATCGGCATGGGTTTTATAGGAAAACATGGCGGGTGTGATTGCCGTCATGTCAGAAATCAGATCCTCCCTGATAATGATTACAGTCAACCCGGCAGGGCCTATATTTTTTTGCGCTCCAGCATAAATTATTCCAAATTTTGAAACCTCTATTGGCCTTGACAGGATTGTTGAAGACATATCTGCTACCAACGGAACATCGCCGGTTTCGGGTATCCAGTCAAATTCCACCCCACCAATTGTTTCGTTAGGCGTGTAATGAACATATGCGGCTTCCGGATCAAGCCGCCACGAAGAAAAATCAGGTATGGATGTAAACCCATCTGCCTCAGAGCTTGCTGCAATATTAACATCACAATATCTTTTGGCCTCTCCGATCGCCTTTTTTGACCACATACCCGTATTGATGTAATCAGCTTTTTTCTTTTCTCCGAGAAGATTTAACGGCACCATGGAAAATTGAGAACTTGCCCCGCCCTGCAAAAAAAGCACCTTATAATTATTTGGAATCGCCATTAATTCACGAAGATCCGCTTCAGCCGATTGCGCTATCGACATAAATTCCTTGCCACGATGGCTCATTTCCATAACGGACATTCCGCTACTGTGCCAATCTGTCATCTCTTCCCGCGCAATACCAAGCACCTCTTCGGGCAACGTCGCAGGACCTGCACTAAAATTAAAAACTCTAGACATTACTAAATTTTCCTATTTTTTTTATTAAAGAATTTTTACATGAGGCATCGGAACTTCTTTGTTATTCAAGATTAATCCTCTTCCAGATTCTCGAAACGGTCTAGACCAACTAGCTTCTCATCACCCGACAAGCTAATCAGCCTTACGCCCTGGGTATTGCGCCCTTGAACTGAAACCTCATCTACCCGGGTTCTTACCAGCGTACCGCCATTGGTAATCAGCATTATCTCGTCGTCACAACCAACCAATTCAGCACCGACTACATCTCCGTTCCTGGCTGAAGTCTGAATAGAAATTACCCCCTGACCTCCACGGCCATGCGTGGGGTATTCAGTTATCGGCGTCCGTTTGCCATAACCGTGCTCAGTGACCGTCAATACATCACCCTCATTTGCAATAATCAGCGAAATCACTTGCTGTCTATCAAGCAGCTTGATACCTCGCACACCCCTGGCAGTTCTACCCATTGCGCGAACGGTTGATTCACTAAACCTGACGGCTTTACCAGCACTGGTCACCAGAATGATATCCATCTTTCCGTCGGTTATATCTACGCCGATCAACTTATCATCATCCAGTAAATCGACAGCGATAATTCCGCTAGCGCGTGGTCTCGAGAAATCTTTTAGTGATGTTTTCTTGATTAATCCGCTGCTGGTCGCCATCAGTACATATTTATCTGGATCAAACTCCCTGACCGGTAGCACTGCATTGATCCTTTCACCATCCTCTAGAGGCAATAGATTAATTATAGGCTTTCCGCGGGCAATTCTGCTTGCCTGTGGCAACTCATATACCTTTTTCCAGTAGACTTTACCACGACTTGAAAAGCACAGGATGGTGTCATGTGTGTTCGCAATAAATAGCTTGTCAATAAAATCTTCTTCTTTCATGCTAGTCGCCGACTTACCCTTACCCCCGCGTTTTTGAGCCTGATAGGAAGAAAGTGGCTGGCATTTCGCGTATCCACCGTGCGACAACGTTACGACAACATCTTCCTCACTAATCAAGTCTTCCAGCGTCAAATCTTGCTGGGATGCGAGGATTTCTGTTCGTCGTTGATCACCAAACTGAGCTTTTATCTGAACAAGTTCTTCGCGAATAACCTCCATCAATCGATCAGGATTACCCAAAATCTCTAGTAATTCCTGAATAAGCTTCAATATATCATTGTATTCTTTTAATATTTTATCCTGCTCAAGCCCGGTTAATCTATGTAATCTTAGATCGAGAATAGCCTGTGCCTGAACATCGGACAACCGATAGCCTTGCTCAGCCAACCCGAATTCTTCACCCAACTCCTCGGGCCTGGATGCGCTGGCTCCGGCGCCTTCAAGCATTTTTAAAACCGCGCCGGGTTCCCACAGCCGAGCCGTAAGGCCTTTTTTTGCCTCAGCAGGATTCGGTGCGGCCTTGATCAGGCCAATAACCTCATCGATGTTGGCTAGTGCTACCGCTAACCCCTCCAGGACATGGGCTCGATCGCGGGCCTTGCGTAAATCAAAAATGGTTCTTCGGGTAACTATTTCCCGCCGATGAAGAACAAATGCCTCGAGAATCTGCTTTATGTTGAGTAATCGAGGTCTACCATTGATGAGAGCAACCATATTGATGCCAAATACATTTTGCATCTGACTGTGTTGATAAAGGTTATTCAAAACAACCTCTGGAGACTCGCCACGCTTCAGCTCGATCACCATGCGCATGCCATCCTTGTCAGATTCATCGCGCAATTCGCTGACACCTTCTACCCTTTTCTCCTTGACCAGAAAGGCAATCTTTTCCAACAAGTGAGCCTTGTTTACCTGGTAAGGTAACTCTGTAACAACGATCCGCTTCCTGTTACCTTGCGCATCGATATCTTCAATTTCGGTACGGGCCCTGACATAGATCCTGCCCTTGCCCGATGTATATGCCTCCTGTATTCCTCTGACACCATTAATGATCGCGCCCGTTGGAAAATCCGGGCCTGGCACATGTTCCATTAGCGTAGCAATTGAGATATCCGGATCCTCAATTAATGCCAGACAAGCATTAATGATTTCATCCAGGTTATGAGGAGGAATATTTGTAGCAAGACCAACGGCAATGCCAGCTGCGCCATTAACCAACAGGTTTGGTACACGCGCTGGAAAAACTACTGGCTCATGTTCAGACTCATCATAGTTCGCTACAAAATCGACTGTTTCCTTATCGATATCAGCCAGCATCTCGTGGGCAATACGGGCCATACGCACTTCTGTATAACGCATTGCAGCGGGAGCGTCACCATCGACTGAGCCAAAATTACCCTGTCCGTCTACAAGCATATACCTCAAGGAAAAAGGTTGGGCCATACGAACGATCGTGTCATAGACGGCAGTATCCCCGTGAGGGTGATATTTACCTATAACATCACCAACCACACGTGCCGATTTTTTATAGGGTTTGTTCCAGTCATTACTCAATCCATTCATCGCGAACAGCACACGGCGATGAACCGGTTTCAAACCGTCTCTTACATCAGGTAACGCACGCCCGACTATGACACTCATAGCGTACTCCATGTACGAATGGGTCATTTCTTCTTCAATATTCGTTGAAAGAATTTCCTTCGCTATCTCACTCATCTATCTTAACGTTACCCTTAAATAAAAAACCCAATATTCCCTTTACTTACAATTAGTTATAACTAATCCAGAACACTCGAACCAAAGCTAGGAATTCTAACATAAAATGTCTACCCACTGCATCCAGATATTGGGCATAATTGTTCGATACGACAGTGAATACTGCGTCCAGTGATAACGGAATCTGGCAACCTGTGGTCAACGAAAGAAAATAGATAATGACTAGAATAGTGAAAAATTTTACGACTGCATCACCGTACGAATTTTTTTCTCATCAGGTGAAGCAACGACACCTTTCTCAGTCACAATAAAATCAACCAACTCGGCCGGCGTCACATCAAATACCGGATTCCATGCACCCACGTCTGGCGAGGCGATAGAATTACCCGCAAAGTCGGTTACCTCTTTTTCTGAGCGTGTTTCTATAGGAATATCGTCTCCACTCGATGTGCGCAGATCAATGGTGGAGGTTGGAGCGACAACCATCACCTTTACCCCGTGATAACGCGCAGCAACAGCCACCGTATAGGTTCCTATTTTATTTGCAACATCACCATTTGCCGCAATTCGATCCGATCCAACGATTAACCATTTAACCTCACCTTGTTTAAACAAGTGCGCGGCAGCCCCATCCGCTATCAATTTTACCGGGATATGATCTTGCCGTAGCTCCCATGCTGTTAATCTCGCGCCCTGAAGCCAAGGCCTGGTCTCATCCGCATAAACCTGAGTAATCTTTCCTGCTACAAATGCTGATCTAACAACCCCCAGCGCAGTACCATACCCACCGGTAGCCAGTGAACCAGCGTTACAATGGGTTAAAACTGCGCAAGGATTGCCGATTAGCTGGGCTCCCAGATCCCCCATCATTCTGTTTGCATCAATATCGTCTGAAAAGATTTTGCCGGCTACCCTTTCGAGCAAGTCCAGGTCACGGCCTTGATCCGACTCCAAAATATCACGCATTTTCTCTACGGCCCATTTTAGATTAACTGCAGTGGGTCGCGCGTTTTGCAAATATGTTAATTCATCGGTTAGCCACTGTTCGCCGTGCGCACTGGATTGCCTCGCGGCTAACAATGCACCGTAAGCAGCCGCTATTCCAATCGCAGGTGCGCCACGCACTACCATATCGCTAATTGCGTCAGCAACCTGTTTCGAATTCCGGCACTCAATGTACTCCTTCCGTTGCGGTAAAATCCGTTGGTCAAGCAGTCTTAACCGCTTTCCATCCCACTCAATCGCCCGAACATTATCATGATTCATATTTGCCATTTCACCTCACCCTGCTGATTATAAATTAATAACCTATTGTTTTTTATAGCTTATCCCAAGATACCCTGGTTTGCCACCTGTGGTACCCATGGCAAGGATCCGTTCAAGGGATCTGCTCCACTTGCCGATAATGTCTATATAGACAAAATCAATAAATCTAGATCACCGTTATGCGCCAACAACAAATAATTTGCACGCTTTTTCTCGTTATGTCTCTGGGCCTGACATCTGAAGCGGGCACAGCCAGTTTATCCGGGTCCCGGAATACCGGGAACACTGATTCTGTTCAAATCACTGAAAACGACCAGTCGAGCCAGAGCCTGACATTTTCAGATTTAAGTGACATGACCATTGCTCAATCTGACGTAGACGCGTTAGCATCAATAAAGCACGATCTCGAGTTTGTCGCGTTAAGACATATCTTTTTTGATCATGACAAGGCCATTCTGGACGGCGCATCAAAGCAATACCTAGACTCCGTTGCGAAATACGCTCTAGACAATCAACAGATTCAAAAAATACTGATTGATGGCCATGCTAACAGTATTGCCAGTGAGCAATACAACATTAGCCTATCAGGAAAGCGGGCCAGCGCAGTTAAAGACTACCTCGTTAGCCAAGGGCTGCCGGCGAACCAATTGCAGCTTACCAGCTATGGAAAAACATTCCCGACTGATGAAAACTGGAACCATTTAGGCCAAATAAGAAATAGACGGGTTGAGCTTTTTATCATTCAGCACAAGGCAAGGTAAAGCATCCAGCACCCATCTCACCCCGACAGGTAATTTATCTGTCCACTTCGATATTCATCGGATAATAAGTCAAAAATATCTGAATATCATCTACATTAGCTATCCATCAACTGATATAGTGTTGTTCAGTCAATAGTGAACAACACTCATGAAAGAAATTGATACCATCATACACGCACGCTGGATAGTCCCGATTGAACCAGATGAAATCATTCATGAACATTATTGTGTAGCACTACATGAAGGAAAAATCGTTGGTTTACTGCCCTCTACCGAAGCAACCTCCCTCTTCACACCACGTGTCACCATCAAGCTTGATCAACACGCGCTAATTCCGGGTCTGGTCAATACACACACGCACGCGGCAATGTCATTATTCCGTGGGCTTGCGGATGATCTACCGCTGATGGATTGGTTAACCAGGCATATCTGGCCTGCAGAAGGTACGTGGGTTAATAGTGAATTTGTTTACGACGGGACCCAGTTAGCGATTGTCGAAATGATTCGAAGCGGTACCACCTGTTTTAACGATATGTATTTTTTTCCAAATGAAGCAGCACGCGCTGCCAGTCATGCTGGCATACGCGCGGTTTTAGGATTGATACTAATTGATTTTCCCACGGCATGGGCATCCGATGCAGATGAGTACCTTGAGAAAGGTCTTGCGCTTCAGGATCACTATCGCAATGATTCACTAATCTCGACCGCATTTGCACCGCATGCTCCCTACACGGTATCTGACTCGCCATTGTCGCGCGTCCAGACACTTGCAGATGAACTGGATATTCCCATTCATATGCATGTCCATGAAACAGCTCACGAAATTGAAACCAGCAATGAACAATACCGTATGAGGCCAATAAAACGGCTTGAGCAAATCGGACTTTTGTCCCCCCGATTGATTGCGGTACATATGACCCAACTAACTGATAAAGATATAGACCTGCTTGCAGCGACAGGCTGCAACGTCATTCACTGCCCGGAATCCAATTTAAAACTGGCGAGCGGATATTGCCCTGTAGCCCGCTTGATCGATGCGGGAATTAATGTCGCCCTTGGCACTGACGGTGCAGCGAGCAACAACGATCTTGATATGTTTGGCGAATTAAAAACCGCTGCGCTTCTGGCCAAGGCAGTTGCGAATAACGCTAGTGCAGTTCCTGCCTCTACTGCATTGCGCATGGCAACCCTGAATGGTGCTCAGGCGCTGGGGCTGGGCGACGAAACTGGTTCTATCTCCGTTGGTAAAGCCGCTGACCTGGTTGCCGTCGATCTCGGTGGTCTTGATTGCCAACCAGTCTATAATCCGGTGTCACACTTGGTTTATGCAATAACTCGCGAAAAGGTAACCGATGTATGGATTGGCGGGAAACATGTATTAAAAAACCGCGTTTTAACGACGATGGACGAGCATCGTATCAAGGCAAAATCCATTGAATGGCAACAAAAAATCGCCAATAGTGACCAACAATAGCTTAATTTCACAAAAAACGCACCGGGAATCCAATATGCAGCAAAATATAGATCAACATGAAGTGTCCAAATTTAATGCATTAGCCTCTCGCTGGTGGGATAAAAACAGTGATTTTAAACCCCTGCATGATATCAACCCCCTCCGCCTGGAATATATTAATCAACATGCGCCATTATCAGGTAAAAAAGTGCTGGATGTTGGGTGTGGTGGTGGCATCCTTGCAGAGGGTTTGGCCAGCTTTAACGCGAAAGTGACTGGTATCGACATGGCGGATGCATCGCTCAATGTTGCACAACTACACCTGCTGGAATCCGGTTTTGAAATAGAATATATCCTGATCACTGCAGAGGACTTGGCCTCCCAACAATCAGAAAAATTTGATATTGTTACCTGTATGGAGTTGCTGGAACATGTCCCCGACCCGGCATCTCTGATCAACGCATGCTCCAGCCTTATGAAACCTGGTGGCGATATTTTCTTTTCAACTCTCAATCGAAATCCCAAGTCATACCTGGCAGCGGTTATCGGCGCGGAATATGTACTTAAAATGCTACCGAAAGGAACCCATGATTATGCAAAGTTTATTAAACCTTCAGAACTTGAACTCTGGACCAGACAGGCGGGCCTGCTAATAGATGACCTAACCGGCATGGAATACAATCCAATAACAAAAGCTTATTCTCTCGGCCCAAATATTGATATTAACTACCTCGTCCATGCGACAAACTCTGCGGAATAAACATACCGCCTTAGGTTATTCCGGATATCATGTTTTTACTAAAACCAAAATTGTCCCCGTATAGCATTGCGACCACAAATTAATACTATCCTATTTGACCTTGACGGGACTCTGATAGACACAGCGCCTGATCTTGCTTATACATTAAATCTTCTACGTGAAGAAAATGGCCTTGCAACTATTCCTTATGAAAAAATCAGGCCGAGTGTATCAAATGGAGCCAATGCAATTTTAAATGTAGGCTTTGACGCTGATCCGACGCAGGTTGAATTCACTCGCCTCAAAAAACGATTCCTGGAGATTTATCTGGAGAATTTGTCTTCAAAGTCTATATTGTTTCCGGGCATGGATAAGCTTCTCAATGAAATCGAAGGCCTGCAGATGAACTGGGGTGTAGTAACGAACAAACCCGGGTATTTAACCGAGCCTCTAATGAGTGATCTGAATCTGGACAGGCGCGCAGCCTGTATAGTCAGTGGTGACAGCACAAACTCACGAAAGCCGGATCCGGAACCATTAATGCACGCCTGCAGACAAATTGACGTGATGTCAGGTAACTGTCTGTACGTTGGTGACGCACAACGCGATATCGAGGCCGGAAGGCGTGCGGGAATGAAAACACTCGTTGCGCTTTTTGGATATATTAATCAATCAGATTGTCCAAAAGATTGGCATGCTGATGGTATGATAAGCCATCCCGGTGAAATTCTGGATTGGATAGAAACTTTTAATAAACCTGATTCAATTTAATTATGCCATGTTTACGATAGAAATCATGTTGACTGCCCTGATCTCTTTGGCCGCTGGAGCCATTGCGAGCTATCTCTATTTTCAAAAAAAGATTTCTTCGTTAAGAGAGAACAATAGCTCGCTTAACACCACACTTGAGATTGAGCGAAATATTGCAAAGGACAAGCTCGCCGAAATTGAAAAAAACCGCGATCAACTCAAGGAGACATTTAAGGCACTCTCCAGCGATGCATTAAAAACCAATAATGAAGAATTTCTGCGGCTTGCGCAGGAAAACCTGAAACGATTTAATGTCCAGGCCCAACATGACCTTGACAAAAAAGAACAGGCCATTGAAAACCTAGTCAAGCCTATTAAGGAAGTATTGGAGAAAACTGAAAAACAAATCCGGGAAATTGAAAGTGAACGAAAAGAAGCCTATGGCTCGATTACCAAATATCTTGAAACAATGACTCAAACCCAGCAATTGCTGCATGGGGAAACACAAAACCTGGTAAAAGCCCTCAGACGACCGGAAGTCAGAGGCCAATGGGGAGAAATGACCTTAAAACGACTCGTTGAACTTGCCGGCATGGTCGAACACTGTGATTTTTATGAACAGGAGCATCAACAAACTGACGACGGAGCCTTCAGGCCGGACATGATTGTACGGATGCCTGGAAAGAGGGAAATCATTGTCGACGTAAAAACACCGCTTGATGCCTACCTCAATGCAGTCGAATCCAGCGATGAACAGTCCAGAGACAATTTTCTTGAACAACATTCCCGAAAGGTAAAGGAACGAATCAGGGAATTGGCAAGCAAATCTTACTGGAGCCAGTTTAGCAATAGCCCTGATTTTGTTGTGCTGTTTATCCCGGGTGATCACTTCCTCAGCGCCGCCCTGGACAAAGACCCTTCGCTTCTCGAATCAGCACTGCAACAAAAAATAATCCTCGCAACACCGACTAGCCTCGTAGCACTTCTACGTGCCATTGCGTATGGTTGGAACCAGCAGTCAATCACCGATAACGCAGAAAAAATCAAGGTGCTTGGTGAAGAACTCTATAAACGAATATGTACGTTCACCGGCCACCTGGCTAAATTGGGGAAAAATATAAACAACAGCGTCGACCACTATAATAATGCCGTTGGCTCGCTTCAAAGGCAGGTATTATCCAGCGCCAGAAAATTCTCTGAAATGGGTATAAATCCCCCAAAACCACCCGAGAAACTTGATCCAATCGATAACATCACAAGATCAATTGAACACGAAATACCTAACGACTAATCGCAAATATCCGTAAATAATTATATAGTCATTTTTTTATCAAGCAATTAAATAATGAATCATATAAAAATAAAAAATGCCTATAGATATTGCAAAGCGTTAGCGAGTAACCATTATGAAAACTTTCCCGTTGCATCCTGGTTACTCCCGACCAGATTACGTAACCCTGTTGCGGCAGTCTATGCATTTGCAAGAACGGCGGATGACATCGCTGACGAAGGAAACATTGATGCGCAAGAGCGCTATCGGCTACTGACGAAAATGGATCAGCAACTTGTTGATATTAAAACTGGCAAGGTACCTGACACCCCTGTTTTCATCGCTCTTGCCGATACAATCCATCACTTCAGCATTCCTTACCAGCTATTTCACGACTTATTAATCGCTTTTCGAATGGATATAGAAAAAAAAACCTACTCTGACTTCAAAGAGATTCTATTTTATTGCCGCCACTCAGCCAATCCAGTTGGAAGATCGCTACTTTATCTTTTTAATCAGGCAACCGACCATAATCTGTTACTTTCAGATAACATATGCACCTCATTGCAGCTGATAAACTTTTTACAAGATATCCAGCAGGATCTGCAGGAAAATCAACGAGTCTATATTCCTCAAAATGATATGAAACAATATGGCATTTCTGAGGAGATACTGTTACAACGTGCAAAAGACTGTAACCTGGATCAATTAATCGAATTGCAGATTAGTCGAGCATGGCTTCTGTTAAAAGATGGCGCACCATTAGCCTGGAAGCTAAAAGGTCGAATTAAATTCGAGATTCGTCTGATAGCCTATGGTGGTTTAACGATACTGCGCAAACTCTATCGACAGGGAAATGACAAGTTTTCCCGACCAAGATTAACGGTCACTGATAAATTGTGGATGCTATATAGAGCGTTCTTCGGTAACATTAACGACTTTAATCTACCAAACTTATTACATCACCCCGGCTAAAGTACTTTCATGACACCCGAACAATATTGTCAAGACAAGACAGCAAAAAGTGGTTCCAGCTTCTATTACAGCTTTCTCTTTCTGCCGAGTCATAAAAGGCTGGCGATTACCGCATTATATGCCTTCTGTCGGGAGGTTGACGACGTTGTCGATGAGTGCACTGATATTGAGATTGCCAGAACCAAGCTTGCGTGGTGGAGAAACGAGATTGATAATTTATTTAACGACAATCCCCAACACCCTGTAACCAACGCCCTGCTTGAACCTACGAAAGATTTTAATCTTCCTCGTGAACACTTTTATGAAATTCTGGATGGTATGGAAATGGATCTCGACTACTCCAGCTATGGTTCATTTAAAAATCTCTCGTTATACTGCCACCGGGTGGCCAGCATCGTAGGCCTGATGGCAGCAGAGATTTTTGGTTATAAAAACAGAAACACCCTAAAGTTTGCCCATCACCTGGGTATGGCATTTCAATTAACCAATATTCTCAGGGATGTTCGCGAAGACTTTTCACGCAATCGACTTTACATTCCATTAGATGAGCTGGATAAGTTTGGGGTATCAGTGTCGGATATTGAATCTTTTAAAACGAGTAGCAACATACAGGCACTATTCAAGTTCCAGGCGCAGCGTGCAAGGCAGTATTACGATCAGGCTTTCGAACAACTTCCCAATGAAGACAGATTTAACCAGCTAAGCGGCCTGATTATGGCAAATATCTATATCGCAACCCTGGAAGAAATTGAAAACGACGGATTCAGGGTATTACAAAACAGGATCAAGTTGACACCGTTACGAAAACTATGGGTAGCATGGAAAACCGTACGGCAGGAAAAACAACGTATCAAGTCCTTGGCTTAAGCGTTTCATGTGTAATCCTCCAGATAGTCATCATACCATTGTCGTCGGTGGCGGCTGGTCAGGCATCGCGGCAGCCGTAGAACTCAGCAGACAGAATATCCCCGTCACACTAATAGAATGCTCAAAACAGCTTGGAGGAAGAGCGCGTAGCGTTAATATGCATGGCTACACACTAGATAATGGCCAACATCTCATGATTGGAGCCTATCGCAATGTGCTTCAGCTGATAAAATTACTACACACTACGGAAAACAGCGTCTTCAGAAGAACGCGTCTGGACCTACAAATCCAATCGTTCGGTGAAAAAAGTAAATTCTGCCTGAAGCTCCCGAGTTTTCCTGCTTTTGGACTGTTAGGTTGTAGCTTGTCATTAAGAGACAAATATTACGCCTTAGCTATGTGTTTTAAGGTATTAAATGGTAATCTTGATGGAGATCAACCTTTGAAACAGTACCTGATTAACAACCGGCAGTCAGGTAGTGCGATTCGTTCCCTTTGGGAACCGCTTTGTCTTGCCACGATGAATACCCCCCTCCATCTTGCATCAACAAAGGTATTTATACAGGTTTTAAAAGACGCATTCACCATTAAACGGGAACACTCCGACCTGTTATATTTTTGTACTGACATGAGTGCAGCAATCGCCCACCCTGCTGCCAGCTATATTAACGGTAAAGGTAACCAGATTATATATAACCAGCGCGTGACGGGAATTTCGACAGACAATAACCAGATCAATGGCGTTATTGTTGCGGATGGACAACTGATCAAGGCAAAAAACGTGATTTTGGCTATACCACCAGCTGCGTGCCGAAAAATAACGGCGCAGGTCTATTCAC
This sequence comes from Gammaproteobacteria bacterium, assembly GCA_046754065.1. Classification (GTDB taxonomy): domain Bacteria; phylum Pseudomonadota; class Gammaproteobacteria; order SZUA-140; family SZUA-140; genus JBHHVB01. Next base: position 14,732 of record JBHHVB010000004.1, on the reverse strand, counting down.
TTAACCGTATTAATCGAATGCTGATTCAGTTAGAACACGCGCCAATATGCACCATCTATATTCAATATCCACCGGGCACCCGGTTATCAAAACCGATGGTTGGCATTATCAATTCTACCAGTCAGTGGATTTTTGATCGCTCAATTTATGGTCAAGATGGGCTTATGTCAGTCGTCATCAGCAGCCTGGGACCACATATGCAACTAAGCAATGACTTGTTGTGCAAACAGGTAGAAGAAGAATTGGCCTGCCTTTTCCCGGAGTGGCCGGAACCCGTTCAGAGTATGATTATCAAAGAAAAACGGGCCACATTTTTGTGCAAGCCCGATATCGACCGAATGCGCCCGGATTTGAAAACGGAAATTGACGGGCTATACCTGGCAGGGGATTATATCCACAACAACCATCCGGCTACCCTTGAGGGAGCGGTACAAAGCGGTTTCGGGTGTGCAAATGAGATCATTAACCCGATTAATAACCCAAGCTAAGCAGATCACGGGAAGCAAGACCATTTTTGCCGTTATGCCGGACGCACTACAAATTGACCATTTTTTATGTGCAAACACACATTCGTCAATACTTTGACTAGATATCAACCATCACTACTAAGTTATTTAATGTATTGAAAAGTATGCAAATTGCAACCTGATCATACCAAACTTGATAAACGGTACTTTACTGGCACATAGCTTGCATTCTCAAAGACAAACTAATACGTTGGAGGCAAACGAATGCCAACACCTTACATACAACCTAACGACAATTCACCCACGTTTGAGCCCGGTAATCTTGCTCAAATGTCTAACTATATAGAAACCGAGGTTGGTCATGAAGGCGTAAACCTGGCATTACAAATCGCAAATGTTTTACAGACAACGTTAGATATAGAAAATCTGATTCAAATATTTTCTAATGAATCCAGCCCTCTGATACCACATGACAGTATCTGTTACGAAAATCATCATCAAAATATTGAAATTCAACATGGCAAAAGGGCCAAACACAGCTGCACCTATCAACTGGTCGCCGCAGACAATTCACTTGGACAATTGACATTAACCAGAAAGAAGAAGTTTACAATATCCGAGACTACGTTGCTGGAGTACCTGTTGTGCAGTCTGGTTTACCCGTTGCGTAACGCAATTCTTTACAAAAATGCAGTCACGGCTGCGCTAAAAGACCCACTGACAGGAGCAAATAATCGTAGTGCCATGAATACCGCGATCATACGCGAAATCGAAATGGCAAAAAGACACAACACACCACTATGCTTAATCGCTCTGGATATCGATAAGTTCAAAAACATTAATGATACTTATGGTCATGCTGCCGGCGACAGTGTAATCAAAGGTATTGCAAAGAAAATAAACACCTGTATTCGTAGCTCCGATATTTTTTGTAGGTATGGTGGAGAGGAGTTTCTTGTATTGTTAAGTAATACTGATCGGGAAGGCGCAATGCTCCTGGCCGAACGGATTCGCACCAGTATTGCAGTTGATAAATGCATATTTAATGGTACCGAGATTCCGGTTACCGCAAGTCTTGGCATTGCATGTTTCGACAATAGCGACAACAGCGAAACACTGTTCGAAAAAGCTGATGCTGCGTTATATCGGGCAAAATCTGACGGTAGAAACCGCACTAAAATTTTTGACGATTTGAAATAAACTCTCCCTGCCCGTCAGTATGGCCGCCAAACCTCAATTGGCACGTAGCCGGGCATCTTGTTTCCACCATTATCTTTCTGTACGATTTAAGTTTTATCATTATTGCGACAGATTTTAATTTTAAATGCGAAGACTACCTGCGGAATGGGAAAAACAAGATGGTATTATCCTAACGTGGCCTCACCAATACAATGATTGGCAATCATCCTTGCCTTTGGTTGAAAAAGTATTTGCAGAGATCGCTTATCACGCTGCTCACCGACAGTCGGTGCTAATTAACTGCTGGAATGAAAGCCATGCCAATCACATCAAAGAAATTTTACATCTAAAATCAACCAACCTCAGCAATGTTCAGTTCACGGTTACACCTTCGAATGATACCTGGGCCAGAGACCATGGCCCCGTAACTATCTTAGAAGATCATTCACCAATCCTGCTTGATTTTCAGTTCAATGGTTGGGGTGGAAAACACGAGTTCACATTAGATAACAGCATCACCCTGAATATGCAAAAGGCAGGGATATTTGGAAATTCCGAATTAAATCGGATCGATTTTATACTTGAGGGCGGCAGTATTGATTCGGATGGTTTGGGTACCCTTTTAACCACGAGAGACTGTCTTCTGAGTGACTCGAGAAACTCTGATTTAAACAAAGATCAAATCGAAACTCGGCTTAAATTCCTGCTGGGAATCGAACGATTCCTGTGGATTGAAAATGGCTATCTGGCAGGAGACGACACGGACAACCACATTGATATGCTCGCAAGATTTTGCAATTCAAACACGATTGCTTACTCAGCCTGCAGCAATAATCTTGATGAACACTATTTCGCACTAAAAGCAATGGAAAGTGAACTTGTCAATTTCAGAACAACTGACAATCAACCTTATCAGCTGGTTCCGCTACCCATACCAGCGGCGATCGCAAATGCGGCCGGTGATCGTCTTCCAGCCAGTTACGCTAACTTCCTGATCATCAACAACGCGGTATTGTTGCCGCATTATAACGTACCCGAAGACATCATAGCGCATAAAAACCTTGAATCATGTTTTCCGGAAAGAGAGATTATTGGCATAGATTGTCGACCACTAATTGAGCAATATGGGAGTTTACACTGTGTTACTATGCAGCTCCCTGCTGGTATACTTGAACCAAAAGACTAGCTTTGGAAGCCCATGAAAACTATATTAGCGCTGGTTCAGCATGCTTGTTCGTCATCGCAACAAATCAATCTTGATCATTCCATTAAAGGTATCAGGGACGCAAGCAACCAGGGTGCAAAACTGGTTCTACTGCAAGAACTTCACAATTACCCATACTTCTGCCAACAAGAAGATCAATCATATTTCAGTTTAGCTGAGTCTATCCCTGGACCTACAACTGAAACACTGGGAAAACTGGCTGCTGAATTAGGAATTGTCATTGTAACATCTCTATTTGAACGTCGAGGTCCCGGCATTTATCACAACACTGCAGTAGTCATTGAAAAGGATGGAAGTATAGCTGGTGGTTATCGGAAAATGCATATTCCCGATGATCCGGGTTACTACGAGAAGTATTATTTTACTCCAGGAGACCAGGGCTTTACACCAGTTATCACATCAGCAGGAACTCTTGGAGTGATGGTCTGTTGGGATCAATGGTTTCCAGAAGCAGCTCGGCTAATGGCGCTATCCGGGGCAGAAATCCTGTTGTATCCGACGGCCATTGGATGGGATCTCCGAGATAATCAGGAAACCAGGATCAGTCAGCAAAAAGCGTGGATGACAATTCAGCGATCTCATGCAATCGCAAATGGCATACCGGTTGCCGCCTGTAATCGTACAGGTTACGAAGCTGATCCGTCGAACCAATCCGAAGGCATCCAGTTCTGGGGATCAAGTTTCATTGCAAACTCATTTGGCGAAGTGCTCATTACTGCCCCTGAAGATCAATCTGCCGTCATCCTATCAAGTATTGATCCGAAAGATAGTGAAACAACCCGCCAAACCTGGCCATTTTTGCGAGACCGACGAATTGACGCCTATGATGATTTGAAAAAGCGCTTCAAATAATAATTATAACTGGCAATCCTCAAAACCGTCTGACCGGTTTCCCGAGATATGCAAAAGATAGCGATAATGGATTTGTGATATAGTATCGGGGCGGCAGCTGCGGCACATTTTCAACCTAATTGAACTGGACAGTAAAGATTAATGATTTTGATATTAACGCCTAATACCGAGCACGAAAGCGCTGAGTTCCGTCAGCTAATGGACCACCTGACGAATATTCCCAATATTCAAATTCGTGTTCATCAAGAGATTGGAGAACAGCAAACACTCAGTGAACTCTATCTGATTGGGAAAACGACTTCTTTGGTTATCGAAGACATGGAGAGCCTCCCCTGCGTTGAACGAGTTGTCAGGATTTCTGAAGAATACCGGGTATTGGGAAGGCATAAGGACGACAAGCGAGCAACTTCGTTTAGCTATAACGGGATAAAATTCGGTCAGGATACGCTTAATGTATTTGCTGGACTGTGTGCCGTCGATAATCCCGAGCATGTTGAATTAATGATGAAGGCACTAAAGGAACACGGTCAGCAGTGCACCCGAATGGGTGCCTATAAACCGAGAACCAATCCCTACTCATTTCAAGGCCACGGGAATAGCTGCTTACCTTATGTTTTCGAACTGGCGGGCAAATATGATATCAAGGTCATTGCGATGGAAATTACCCACGAAGCCCATATCAATGAAATTAATACCGCACTTGAGCAAACGGGTCATCCAACCGGCATTATGTTGCAAATAGGCACCAGAAATACGCAAAATTTTGAGTTATTGAAATTTGTTGGCCGACAGCAGGAATTTCCTATTTTACTCAAGAGAGGATTTGGTATCACGCTGGAGGAGTCACTTAATGCCGCTGAATACCTCGCAAGTGAGGGAAACAGAAAGGTCATCTTCGGACTCCGGGGAATGAAAACGAATATGGGAGATCCTCACCGAAATTTTGTCGACTTTTCTCACGTTCCTGTAATCAAGAGACTGACCAGAATGCCGGTATGCATTGATCCCTCTCATTCAGTAGGATCCAGGGACAGCGGTCCGGATGGAATTCTTGACGTCATGCATGTAACGGCCCAGGGCATTGTCGCCGGTGCGAATATGGTTCTGGTTGATTTTCACCCTGCACCCAGCAAGGCGCTGGTCGATGGTCCGCAAGCTCTGCTAATGAAAGAGCTTCCCCATTTTCTTGAAGACATTGAAATAGCCAGGCAAGCCTATCTACAACGTCAAAAACTAGCCAGCAAATATGCTGGCTAGTTTGAACTTTCTCACTAAATCTCTGCCTATACTCAATATATTCCACCCGAAATTTCTCAGTTTTTTGAGTTAAAACATTTTTTCGTGAGAAAGCCATTGAATTGTATAACTTTTTATTAGCAACTTCTCTGTAGATTAAACTCATGAAGCGATAATGTTGCCTGGGACGAAGGCCGAAATGAAAAACGATATTACCCCGCTACTACTAAGTGTTTACCCTGAGCTGGAATCAGTACCAGCAGCGGTCCTCCAGCCTGTTATTGATTGTACCAGTCTCGTTCACCTCCGCTCCGGTTCATCTATTTTTCGTGAAGGCGATCTGTGTAACCGATATATCCTGGTACTTGAAGGGATCATCAAGGTCCAGAAAATATCCGAAGATGGTCACGAAATTACTTTATACAGAGTAGAATCAGGGCAGTGTTGTGAATTAACCACCACCTGTTTATTAGGTGGTCATCATTACCACGCTGAAGCAATCACCGAGACCGAAGAGGCCATCATTGTTACTATACCCAAAACAGCATTTTTGACCGCCGTAGCAAAGTCTGACACTTTCCGGGATTTCGTTTTCTCTTCCCTGGACGAGGGTATCTCGGAGCTTGTTACTCTCGTTGAAACAATAGCGTTTGATCCGATGGAGCAAAGAATAGCCAACCTTCTGATGCTACTATTAGGTGATGAGAAACGCGACTCCATCATTACTACGCATCAGCAAATCGCTACAGAGCTAGGCACGGCTCGTGAAGTCGTCAGCCGGGTATTGAAGAAGTTTGAAAAGGATGGCATGCTTGAGCTGCACCGATGCCGCATTAACATTCTTGATAAACCCCGCTTGTGCAAAATTATTGCGCGAGAGCCGTACCAAAAAAGACATGCTAGCTGATTTGATTATAGTCAGCGATCTCGCGTAGCACGGAAGTGGCGTAGCTACCTTTTGGCAAGTGAAACGATAAGCGAACCAAATTTTTATTGGTAAATTCACAACGAAAATTTTTAGGTATAACTCTCAACGCCCGACGCTGCTGCCTTAATCCAAATTGTTGCAACCCTTTACACCATTTTTGGTAGTTATTAAGCACCTCTAGCTCAAAAGCAAGCCCCTCCCTACTTACCATCGGCTTGCCGGATCCCCACATCGGTCCAGTTAAATGAATATCTCCGTGTTGTAGGCGTTGATGTATCTCTTCATCGATCTCCTGTGTAGAAAACACGCTGTTTGTACCGTTCAGCATGAGCACATCACCGTTCATCGCCTTATTCCAGCCATACCGTTTAATTCGCTCGGATAGCACCTGGTTAAATAACATTGAGCGTGCTGCAGATAAATAGATGCCTCGTTTATAAACACTTTTCACTTGTGTTCTTCTATCAAACATGGATAACGCCCGATCAAGATTGTGACTGCCAAAACGCTGCTCACCGAAATAGTTGGGCACGCCCTGACTGGAAATTCTTTCAATGCGTTTCATAATTTCATTATGATCACCGGAAACTGAACGCAGGAATATATCGAACCTGTTTTCCCTGATGGCGCCTCGTCTTAGTTTACGACCGTGGCGCGTCTGTAATTTAATCCTGATGTTATTGTTTCCAAACGCATCCCAGTTTATGTCTTTAACTCGAGACATATCGATACTAAACCATTGCGTTGCGATGGCCCGCTTGTCCTTTAAACCTGCATAACCTATAGACCCTGAACTGATCCCAATCGATCTGGCAATATATTGAACAACCTGTTCGGTATTAATATCTTCTTTTCGAATTTTTAAATAGCTGTGAATACCCGAGCCACAAGGAGTAAAACTTAGGACTTCTTCAACCTTGAAATCAGAAATTTCCTGGCGAAATAATGCGCTTATACCTAGCGGTGAATATGCTCTGGATAATTCCGCATGCACATAACTCATGAGAGTTTCAATCTTCAGTTAATATTACTACGGCATGGACAGCGATACCTTCTTCGCGTCCTGTAAAGCCCAACCCTTCGGTCGTCGTCGCCTTGATATTAATGCGGTCAGTTGCAATTGCCAGATCATCGGATAGTGTTTGTTTCATTACATCGATGTAGGGTGATAATTTGGGTGATTGTGCGACACAGGTCGTATCAAGATTCGAAATTGATAAATTCCGTTGCCTGATTAAGTCTATTACCGTTCGCAACAGGGATCGACTATCGACACCCTTGAATTTATCATTTGAATCAGGGAAATGTTTTCCAATATCACCCAAACCGGCAGCACCCAGCAATGCATCACAAATCGCGTGGATTAATACGTCACCGTCCGAATGGGCGATAATTGCTTTATCACAGGAAATAAATTTACCACCCAGAACAAATCCGTCTCCCGGACAAAATTTGTGTACGTCGTAGCCGTGTCCGATCCTCATCTTAATGCTCGCTGGTTTGTTGTATGATATACATAGACGCCAGATCAAGATCCTCTGGTAAAGTGATCTTGATATTATCAGGATGCCCTTCAACGATTCGAGGAAACTTTCCGACTAGTTCCATTGCACTCGCCTCATCAGTAACCAGCTGATGACGCTTAACTGCTACTTCTATTGCGTCTCGCAATTCTCCTAAACGGAACATTTGTGGCGTCAGCGCACGCCATAACAGTTTTCTATCAACCGTTTCGAGAATGTGACTGCTACCATCCGTACGCTTAAGCGTATCCGAAACCGGAAAGCCTAGAATTCCCCCGACAGGGTGACAGGAAATCTCTTTAATCAGTTTCTCAATGTCTTCTAATCTTAAACAAGGACGTGCTGCGTCATGAACCAAAACCCAATCATTTGGGACAGTCAATTCTGCAAGTTCTGACAATGCGTTTAAAACGGAATGACATCTTTCTTCTCCACCTGGCACAACCATTATATTTTCAAAACTATCCAGCTCGATTCGCTCCCAGTAAGGATCGTCATCCGAAATCGCTACAACGATTCCGGAAAGTCTGGAACATGACGACAATCGGGTCAGTGTGTGTTCTATAATTGTCAGATCACCAATTTTCAGATACTGTTTGGGCAGCCCGGATTGCATTCGCTTGCCGGCACCAGCAGCGGGCACGATAGCCCAGTAACGATTTTGAGATTCCATCGGCGTTGGCCCTGATAATATAGTTAGACCAAACTCATTCTTCGACAGTTTGAAAAAAGGTTTCGTCTTTTTTGATCATTCCCAGCTCACTACGGGCTCTTTCCTCAATAGCCTCACTGCCCTGCTTCAGGTCTTTCACTTCAGCATCCAGGGATTGGTTACGCTCGGATAACGCAGAATTTTGCTCTTTTTGTTCCTCTACGGCCTGTTGCAAATGCAGTACTTCGCCGATTCCACCCTCACCAAGCCACAGCCTTAATTGAAGCAGGACTAAAAGGACAACGAATAGTGCCAGAATAAATTTCATATAGTGTTGATCCAGATAATCCACCAGGACGACAAACGCAAAGCTACCAATTCAGCATGACCACAGATGCGTCCAGGATCACCCATAGCCAGAAGGAACCAGATCAAGTGTTGCCAAAAAGCCTAGCTGACGCTACGTCATGGGAAATGATGAATCGCCTGAAAATTTTGCACTGTCACCCAGCTCTTCTTCAATACGTAATAGCTGATTGTATTTTGCAATTCTGTCAGAACGGGACATAGAACCCGTCTTTATCTGGCCAGTACTGGTAGCCACTGCCAAGTCTGCAATAAATGTATCCTCGGTCTCACCCGAACGGTGGGAGATAACCGCAGAATAGCCCGCATTATTCGCCATTTCTATCGCCGATAGTGACTCGGTCAATGTACCTATTTGATTGACTTTGATTAATATCGAATTGGCTACCCCCAATTCAATCCCTTTTTGCAATATTTCGGTATTGGTTACAAAAAGATCATCTCCGACCAGCTGTACCTTGTCACCAATACGCTCAGTTAACAGTTTCCATCCTTCCCAATCGTCTTCAGCCATGCCATCTTCTATTGAGATTATCGGATATCGATGGGCCCAGTCCGCTAAATAATCCGCAAACTCCTCTGAGCTCAACTGCTTGTTTTCCGATTCGAGATGATACTTTCCATTCTTGTAGAATTCGGAACTTGCAGGGTCCAACGCTATATAAACATCTTTACCTGCGTCATAGCCAGCATTGGTGATAGCTTCCAGAATAACCTCGATCGCGGCTTCATTTGATGACAAATCTGGAGCAAAGCCACCTTCGTCTCCGACAGCTGTATTGAGTCCCTTCTTAGCCAATACCTTTTTTAACGCGTGAAACACCTCTGCACCAATTTTTACCGCTTCAGAAATACTATTCGCTCCTACGGGCATCACCATAAACTCTTGCATGTCGACACTGTTGTCGGCATGGGCACCCCCATTGATAACATTCATCATAGGCACCGGAAGTCTGGAATCATCATTACCACCCAAGTAACGATACAGAGGGAGACCAGCGTTCTGGGCCGCAGCCCTCGCAGTCGCGAGCGACACGGCTAATATCGCATTTGCGCCCAGGCGGCCCTTGTTAGGTGTACCATCCAGGTCGATCATTATCTGATCTATCTCATTTTGCCTAGTGGCATCAAGCCCAATTATCGAACGACGAATCTCGGTATTGACACTCGCTACCGCTTTCAAAACACCTTTTCCGCAATACCTCGTCATGTCGTCATCGCGAAGCTCAACCGCCTCTCGAGAACCGGTTGACGCACCAGACGGCACGGCAGCACGTCCAGCAACCCCACTATCCAGTACGACATCCGCTTCAACCGTTGGATTACCGCGTGAATCCAGAATTTCCCTTGCCTTTACATCACTTATTTTTGACATTAATCCCCGCCTATCAATAACATAACCTACCTATCTAAAATAATTTTCAACTATTTCTACTATTCAAATTGCAATAGTATAACCTAATAACACGCCCTATAATGCGCCATCAGAAAAGCCAGAGCGCTTAACATTGTCATCAATTAATTTTAGTGTTTCTAATAATGACCTCATTTTATCGATTGGCCAGCTATTTGGCCCATCACTTAATGCACTATCGGGGTCAGGATGTGTTTCCATAAACAGGCCAGCCACACCTACCGCTATCGCAGCTCTAGCCAACACAGGTACAAATTCTCTTTGCCCTCCCGATACAGTTCCACGACCACCCGGCTGTTGTACAGAATGTGTTGCATCGAACACTACTGGACAATGCGTTTCTCTTAGTATCGCCAGTGCACGCATATCCGAGACCAGCGTATTGTATCCGAAACTGACTCCTCTCTCACAAACCATAATCTGTTGATTACCGGTCGCCTGGGCTTTTTCAACCACGTTTTTCATATCCCAGGGTGCCAAAAACTGGCCTTTCTTGATATTGACCGGTTTTCCCGTGCTTGCGGCCTTCTTAATGAAATTAGTCTGACGACAAAGAAAAGCCGGTGTTTGTAAAACATCAACAATGGAAGCAACTTCATCCAGTGGCGTGTCTTCATGAACATCTGTCAAAACAGGCACTCCAATCTGGGAACGTACTTTCTCGAGAATACCGAGACCCTTTTCTATTCCGGGGCCGCGAAAACTGTCTGCTGACGTACGATTTGCCTTGTCAAATGATGACTTATAGATAAACGGGATTGATAAATCAGAAGTGATATCCTTGAGCTTACCCGCTGTATCAATAGCTAGTTGCTCGCTTTCAATGACGCACGGACCAGCAATAAGAAACAGAGGCTGCTCCAGCCCTACCTCGAAGCCACAAAGTTTCATGCGTTGATGACCTGTTCTTCGGAAGCATTACGTAATGACCTTGCCGCCTGGACAAAGCCGGTAAATAATGGGTGGCCATCTCTGGGGTTCGATGTAAATTCGGGATGGAACTGGCAGGCGATATACCAGGGGTGATTCTTCAATTCAATCATCTCGACGAGCTGATTATCAAAAGAGGTGCCTGAAACAACCAATCCAGCACTGATTAACGTATCGAGCAATCGCCCATTGACCTCGTAACGATGCCGATGTCTTTCAAATATAACATCCTGGCCATAAATCTGGTGTGCCTTGCTCCCTTTTGAGAGTCTACACTCTTGTGCGCCCAGGCGCATGGTTCCTCCCAGGTTTGATTCATGGGATCTGGTCTCAACATTACCTTGTGAATTAATCCATTCCGTTACCAATGCAATGACCGGATACGGAGTGTTGGGATCAAACTCGGTACTATGTGCACCAGCCAAACCGGCAACATTACGCGCAAAATCAGTCACCGCCACCTGTAATCCCAGACAAATGCCGAGATATGGAATTTGCCTTTCCCGGGCAAAACGTGCGGCATCAATTTTTCCTTCGATACCTCGCTCACCAAATCCACCGGGTACCAAAACAGCGTCTACCTGGTTTAGCCTCGATGATCCATCAGCTTCAATTTCCTCTGAGTCAATATAATGAATAATCACTTTTGTACGAGTATGGATGCCCGCATGGATCAACGCTTCAGATAGAGACTTATAGGAGTCCGCCAGATCAATGTATTTACCAACAATCGCGATATCGACTTCCTGTTCCGGATGTTCAAGATCATAAATAATTCGTTTCCATTCGCTCAAATCCGCTTTGGGCACATCAAGGTGCAATTTCTCCGTAACGATATTATCGAGCCCCTGCTCATGTAAAAGGACCGGAATTTTATAGATACTGTCAACGTTCACTTCTGATATCACGGCCTTTTCTTGAACATTGGTAAACAATGCAATTTTTCTGCGCTCATCCGGAGGCAAAGGCTTATCAGTTCGACACATCAAGATATCTGGCTGGATACCAATCGATCGCAACTCTTTCACAGAATGCTGGGTAGGTTTTGTCTTGATTTCACCAGCGGAATCCAGGTAGGGAACTAGCGTTAAATGAATAAACAACACATTTTCTGGCCCGACTTCTATTCCCATTTGTCGTATTGCCTCCAGAAAAGGAAGCGACTCGATATCACCGACAGTCCCGCCAATTTCCACCATGGCAACTTCGGCATCTCCCGCCCCGTCCAAAATAGAGTGCTTTATTTCGTCGGTAATATGCGGAATTACCTGGACAGTTGCCCCGAGATAGTCACCTCTCCGTTCTTTGGCGATAACATTCTCATAAATCCGCCCCGTCGTGAAATTATTAAAGCGGTACATGGTCGTACGAACAAACCGTTCATAATGACCGAGGTCCAGATCTGTCTCCGCCCCATCCTCAGTAACGAATACCTCGCCATGCTGAAACGGGCTCATCGTACCTGGATCAACATTGATATAAGGGTCGAGCTTAATCAGGGTGACTTTGAGGCCTCTCGCTTCGAGAATTGCCCCGAGAGACGCAGCGGCTATCCCTTTTCCTAATGATGAAACAACACCGCCGGTTACAAATATAAATTTGGTCATGAAATATTTAATTCTAAGAAAAACAAGGAGCTGGTGTGACCAACTAGACGGGAGGATAGATTATCAAAATATGCTGGAATGCTCAATCATTATTTATGATTAAATTTTGAATGCATCAATTTTTTGACAATCTCCTTTTCACGTTTTATCGGCTATTTTGCACCCAGGTTACTACAAGACCAGGCTCATCAGCGCCGGCAACAAACGGTTCACAAATACAGAGCCCAATGACGGCAGCCAGTTTTTCTCCAACAAACAGTAACGGCGTGCGATCTCGTTGCCACGGAGGTATTCCCTTTTCCTGAAACAATTGTTTCAGTCGCTTGCTGAACCGCTGAGCGGGTAACTTACATTTTTCACCGCCTTGCCTGTATCTAACCGATATTCGCCCGGATTGGCATGTTTCGTAGCTGATTCCCTGGCCGTAAACCAGACTCGATGTCAACCGCCCATCTGGTAAAACCAGCTCGGACTCATCATCCATGTCCCAATCCATAATTATCGCGCTATCGAATTCAGATTTTGAATGCTGCGCAAACAAAAAATTTCTATAACGCCTGATTTCCACACCTTGCCAACATAGGCTAGCTGCACTGTCATTGTTGCCGCTTAAAGCATCGTTTAACAAGCGCTCAAGCTGAATCGCTGACGGAAGAGGAAAATCCAGCTGACGCAACCAAACTCGTATCACGTTTCGTCGCCTGCGATCATCGAGTAGCATTAATTTATTAATGTCGATAACAGATTTTGTTTCAGTGGATAGTCCCTGTAGATCAATTAATCCCTGCTTATCAATAAGAAAGGCAGCATCACCACAATGTTTGGCAGATCTTGCCAGTGTTTTGGTCACATTTGGCCATCGGGATCTAAGGACCGGCAACACGTCATGACGAATAAAGTTTCGGGTGACTTTAGTATCAAGATTAGTCTCATCATTGATCCAGCGTAATCCATTCTGTTTGGCATAAGCGAGCAACTGGTTTCTGGTAAAGGTCAATAATGGTCTCGCATGTAATCCATCTTTAAATGATGTATACAACGGCATACTGGCCAAACCATGCGGTCCAGCCCCCCTAAGCAGTTGAATCAATAATGTTTCCGCCTGATCATCCTGATGATGAGCAGTTAACAGGCAGTCTCCTTTCTGAATGAACGCGGAAATTGCCTGGTAGCGTGCCTTTCTTGCAGCTGCTTCCGGACTCTCCCCAACTGGCGGATTAGCATTAACCGAAACATGATGAAATGAAACAGCGAGTTGCTTACAGGTAATCTCACAGTGCTGCTCCCATTTTTCTGCATTAGTTGATAACCCATGGTTAATATGCACCGCATGAACCGCATCGTCGCAGTCTCGAACTGAGATCAGGTGTCGATCCCTTAATACACAGATAGCATGTAATAACACATGGGAATCCATGCCACCGCTGTAAGAGATCCAATAACGCTCAGTCTGCGGCAGGTTACGTAGCACATCCAATAAAACATCGGGAGTAAATTGACTCTTGGTCAGCGTATTCACATTGGTTAATCAAACTACTAATGGAAGTAACCGCGATAGCCCACGGAATAATACAAAGCGATCAGATTGGAACGGGAACTGACACATTCGTAAGGATTGACGGCTATCTCGAACTACTCTTTATACTGACCATACGCCATTAATCTTTGATAACGCTGCGATATCAACTCGTCAAGTTCCAGACGATTCAATTCTTCCAGATTATCCAGCAAGGCCCGTTTCAGGCTTGTCGCCATACTATCGATATCTTTATAAGCACTTCCCAGCGGCTCTTCAATAATTTGGTCAATTAGCCCCAACTCTTTCAAGCGATCTGACGTCAATCCCATCGCCTCTGCTGCATCAGACGCCTTTTCAGCACTTTTCCACAAGATAGAGGCGCATCCCTCAGGAGATATCACTGAATAGGTACTGTATTGCAACATTAATAGCCTATCCCCAACACCGATAGCCAATGCGCCTCCAGAGCCGCCCTCGCCTATCACGGTAGAGATAATAGGTACTTTTAACGTAGACATTATGCGTAGATTTCGAGCAATAGCCTCACTCTGCCCACGCTCTTCCGCATCAACACCAGGGTACGCACCTGGCGTATCAATAAAGGTTAAAACAGGCATATTAAACCGCTCAGCCAATTTCATCAGTCGGAGAGCTTTTCGATAGCCTTCAGGTCGGGGCATACCAAAATTTCTGCGCAGTTTTTCCTTGGTATCTCTCCCTTTCTGATGGCCAATGACCACCACCGGTCTTCCCTCCAACCTGGCCAAACCACCAACGATCGCTGGATCATCGGCAAAGCTTATATCACCATGTAACTCTTCTAAATCCGAGAAT
>JBHHVB010000003.1:0-99405 GCA_046754065.1 Gammaproteobacteria bacterium | reverse complement strand
CGGTCTAACAGGTAAGGCACCTTGTTGATTTATTGGTATATCGAGATTATCAAATGCGTGCGAATTAGCCATTATCACTACATCAGGCCCCATAACAACGTCATCCCCTATCGTAACGAATTGCCCTATTTTCGCGTTATGGCCTAACTGTGATCTATCTCCAATACGCAGACCTACTCCACTTCCAACATAACAACCCTGCTTAACTACAATATCCCTTCCACATTCCTCAGCTATATGCTGAATTAATATTCTTCGTAGCTTATAACCTATCTTGTAGCCTGGCACAGGCTGTGTTGGAAACCTTACACCTAACAAATAATAAATAATTAGATATATTTTCTTCATTTACCCATATCTTTACATTAATAAAACAGAACCAATAATTATACTAAGCTATTTCTAACATTTTCATTTAATGAGCTGCAGTACCCATGACATTTCTATAATATAAATACATTGATACTAAAATTGTTGTTTGAATAAAACATAGCAACAACATTGCACCATCTAATTGCAACCACTGAATTGATATGTAGCCACAGATTAACGCCAATACAGAACCTGCTATGCTTGCGTAGAATATTCCTTTGGTATAACCAAGAACCCTTAATCCAGCAGATAATGGCCGCTGAAAAAAACCAACGAAATAATACAAACCCCACCACCAGACAAGCCAGCCATATCCCAAATATTCCTCCCCGTATATCAAGCTTAGCCATTCCTCGGACCAAACTCCGGCAATCATTACTATAGTGAGCGTAGCCAAACCTCCCAGCAACGAAATGCGACTTAAATACTTACTAAGCCCTTTACTTCCGCTATTGGAATATATACGAGATGAACGTGAAGGAACGATATTTTCTAGCGCAAGAAATAGAACATTAGCAATACCAACCAAATTCAGTGTTGCACTCATTGCACCCACATAAGCCGTAGTCAAAATAGCGCCAACCATATATATAATAAATTGGCTACCACCCCAATATGTTAAATTGTTTGCAATCAACCATTTCCCAAAATTCCAGTGATCAATAACTACTTTTTTTAACCCATCGAAATCTAATTGCCCATAGACTCGGAGGTTTTTATTTTGCAAAACAGCCAAAGCCACGCCAATAGCGGCTGAACCACCTACAATCCATATCGCCTCTGCTGCACCCAGCAAACCACTAAAGCCAAAAGCCAACAAAAATACCAACCTCAAACCATACGTAATACAATCATTAATCAATGACAATTTGGGTTTATCAATAACAAAAAAATATCTACGATAGTAATCTTGCAATAAAAAAAATGGGGCCGTAATGCACAGCGGCCATAGTAGAGAACCTAGCTCCCAATGCGGAAAGAAAAATGATAATAAATTGCTAACAACAAAAATACTCAATAAAGACAAAATACAAAACAATATATTTGCTACATATACATTTGCAAAATACTTTTCAGAATGCTCCCCATTAAATCTTGGAGCAATCACCATCATAGGTGAAACAATCATTGCCACATGGAATCCTGCTGAAAACAGAACTAAGCCATACGCTAAGACGTACTGCCCATATCCTTCAAGACCTAAATACCTTGCTAGCAATAAACCAGTAAGAAAATTAACTCCACTGACCAAAACTTGATCTGCAAGAACTATTTTAGTTTTTGAGCGGCCGTTATTCATAGAAATACTTGTGTGTTATAGATACATAGCCCGCAGACAACATTATCTTCTTACTCAGAATCCCACACTATTTAAGGAGTCTCTGATGTGTATATCAAAGGGATAATGACAAGGCGAAAAGAAGTGATAAAGTAGAGTTTACACGTAGTAAACGAGCATTTTGAAGTTCTTTGCAACACAGGCAGTACCCTTTCAGCGAGACATCAGCATTCATCCATCAACCCCACCACCCACATCCCCTTTCTCGTTTGCTTTTAACATATTGTAGATCTCCTCCGCCTCCCGACTCTGCGGCTTGCCAATCGCTGCAATCCCACCCACGCTTTTATCTTTAACAACTTCTATAACGGTATCGATATCAACGCGTTCTTTATCCGCTTCAAAGCAGTAGGTTAGCGCCATATCACACAGCGAGTTAATAAGACGCGGCACACCACTGGTGTGGTAAAAGATTCCCGCACATGCACTATTGGTGAATACACCTTTATTACCGCCTGCTATCTTTATACGGTGGTTGATATAGGATTGTGTTTCTTCAAGATTTAATGCATCAAGGTGGTAGTTCACCGATATGCGTTGAGAGAACTGACGCAGCTCTTTTGACTGCAACAACTCCAGCAATTCGGGCTGACCTACAAGAATCATCTGCAACACGAAGTGTTTGCCCACATTAATATTGGATAATAACCTCAACTCCTCGAGCATCTGTTTCCCGAGGTTTTGTGCTTCATCAATAATCAGCACTGTCCTGTGGTTTTTTGAATATTCATCGACCAGATAATCATAAAAATCCTGATAACAGGTCACCCGGCCTTTTCCTTCATGCTCCAGTTCGAACGCATTAAGCACCCAGTTCAATAATTCACCGTACGCCCCTTGCACATTGGACACGAGGCCAACTGCCAGGTCTTTTTCCATGTGATTAAGGATATGTTGAATTAGTGTTGTTTTACCTGACCCAACCTCTCCGGTGACTACGGTAATACCTGCCTGACTCCTTAAACCATAATTCAGCGTGGTTAAGGCATCCTGGTGCTTTTTACTCAGATACAGATAATCCGGATCTGGATTGAGTGAGAATGGCTTTTCTTTTAGTCCGAAGTATTGTTCATACATGATTGCAGCCTGTATACAGCACGCTCCAGCGTTTTACTGGGTGGCGTGGTTACTTGTTTTTCTCACCATACCCATACCCGTAGCCATACCCATAGCCATATCCACCAGCGCTAATCTTCTCGTCCGACTTGTTGAGTACCGTGCCCAGCAGGTTGGTACCTTCGAGCAGATGCAAACACTCCCTCACTTCGGCGGGTGTGTTTTTGCCTTCTTCGACCACCAGTAATGTGGTATCGATATGCGGTACAAATACCAGCGCATCATCGATCGTTAACATGGGCGGCAAATCAAACAGGATTATCCGATTTTCATAACGGTTCTTGATTTCTTCGAGGATCGCGTGCATGCGTGGCGATGATAGCAGCTCGGACGATTCGACCAGTGCTTCACCCGCGGGCAGAATTGACAGACGCTCGATACCTGGATTAATCAGGCACTTACCGAGTTCAACCTGATCGATCAGGCTTGACGTGATGCCGTATTCCGGTTCCAGGTCAAAACAGTTATGGATGCCTGGTTTCCTCAAATCAAGGTCTACCAGTAACACTGTGTAGTTACCCTCCTGCGCCAGACTCACTGCCAGGTTTGTCGCGACATGGGTTTTGCCTGCGCCGGGCACCGGGCTGGTAATCGCCACCGTTTTCCAGTTGTTTTTACCCAGGCTCTGTAACACCCTGGTTCTCATCATTTTATACGCGTCGGCACGATGATCATGTTTCATGGCAGCAACTATCCTGTTTTTTCGTAATGTATCGATTGATACCGGAACGACTTTTGTCCGGGTGTATTGGATCCCGGATTCGACTACCGGTATGTCTGCGCTATGATCTTTTTCATCAGCTGATGGCTCGTGAATTTCGGGTGCCCGTTCACTTAACACGGCAATCTTTTCCGGTTCCACTGCATCACTGACATGCCTGTTTCTCTTTTCGCCAGCCTTATCTAGCGCTCTCTGTAGTCGTTCCATTCTCTTTTTCTCATTCACATCAATAATTTCTTTTTTGTTAAAACTCGGATGGTCAAAGGTAAAGTCGTTAACTTACCCGGCTATTTTCGCTGAACAAAAGACAGCATTTCAACACTGTCGACATCCCCTCCGTTTGCGGCGTCGGTTGAGTCATGTCGATTTTCTCCAGCCTTGTCGAGCGCTTGTCGCGACATGTTAATGATTAGCTATATTCCTACCGCCAGGATCAGATAAGCCCAAACCTTCTTTGCAGCATAAACCACGTTACATCCAGTGGTTTCACAAAAAAGTGAAATAAAGCCACAGCGATGATTAAACCAATGATCGCGCCTATGATGATAAAGTGCGTTCTAGACGAGCGCTTCTTGATTTCCTCTTCACTTTCAACATACGGTAAGATCGCGATGGGAGGAATATTTGCCACACCGGTCAATGACTTCGAACCACGAATGCTTTTATCCAGGTTTTCCGCAACGGCCGTTGTGCCGACCCCCCCTCCCAAAGAAAGTATAAATCCCAGAAACAGGATGGCCAGCCTGTTCGGCTTGGAGGGCTCGCTCGGCAGCATGGGCGGCTCGATCAAAGAAAAGCGCTCACCCTTTTGTTCGCGTTCCAGTGATTCTGCCAAATTGGCCTCAAGTTGCTTTGCCTTGATTTCATTGTATTTGGCATTGGTGTTTTCATGTTCTCTCTTGAGCTCCAGATACTCTTTCTCTATCTGGGGGGTCATTGTCAGGCGCTTTTCAAGCTCCGCCAGTTTTTCGATTTGCTCATGTTCGGTTATTTTTAGCGATTCCAGGTCCGAGGTGGCCGACTCCAGCAATGCCTGCAATTTAATATAGGCAGGGTTATCCGGCTTTGAAGTTTCCGCAGGGTTTTGCACACCATTTGCGATGCGTTCCGCCAATTCTGTCTCTATCGCGTTAAGCGCTTTTTTCTTGCGAATGACGTCGGGATGGTCTGCCGAATAACGTTTTACCATCGCGGCGATATCTGCTTTCATGCCCTTGATTTTCAGTGCAAGTTCAGATGTATCAACTTCTCCACCCACTGCGGCTCGTAAAGCCTCAATTTCTCTTCTTGCCTTGGCCAGGCTGGGATGCTCTGGACTATACGTGGCGGCCATTCCGATGTATTCCGATTCAAGGGCCTTTAGTCTGTCTTCAGGGCCTAGTATGCGCTCCCCCGTTGACGAATAGATGATTGCGTTGGGTGCCAATTGGTCAAGCTCTGATTCAAGATAGACTTTCCGTTCATTTAACGCCCGGATCTGCTGCTTGGTTTCAAGCAGTTGTTGCTCGGTTCTGTCCATGAGCTGGATATTCAGTTGCATCAACTCGGGCAAGCGTCCGATATTTTTCTCTTTGAAGGATGCGAGTTTTACTTCAAGTTTCCTCAGTTTTTCCCTGAGTTTACCCGACTCATCTTCCATAAAAATCGAGGTTTCTATCGCGGCCTGGGTACGGGATTTGATATTTTCATTGAGATAAAGCGAGGCCAGTTCGTTTGCCACCTGCTGCGCAATCCGCGGGAATTCACTGTTGAATGTCAATGTAAAGGCAATCGTCGCCTGACTTGGTCTACCGCTACGGGGATCCACAACATCGGCGTTGACCAGATCGATGGCGATATCGTCTCTCATCTTTTCAAATACCACATCCATACTACGGGTGCGACGTTCATCGGCATAGAGATCAAATTTGTCTATAATGGCATTCAGGTTTTTGCTGGTCATCACCCGCTGGCTAATAGTCTGGATTCTCTGGTCTGCATAGCTGGTGATGGTTGATCGAATCAGGTCGGCGGGTATCTCCTGCTGCTCAATCAGAATGGTTGCCTTCGACTGATACTGGGCCGGCAGCAAAAAGGCAATTGCACTACACAGTGCGAAGATAATGGCTACCGGCAATACCAGTTGCCATTTGCGGCGACGTAATATCGCCAAATAATCGCTTAATTCTTTAATATCATTTTGAGACATTTCAATTCAGACCGTTAATCAGGAAAACAGAACCTAGCCTGTTTCATTCTTTAAATGCAAATGGTTATATATGGTGTTTATAAATTCTGCTTGGTTACAACCTAGAATTATCTTTATCGATACAGCAATGATCGTGCCCACAAAGAATAACTGATTATTTCTTCCATAGTAACAGGTAGTTACAGGATTCCTGATAATTTTTGCGTGATTTAACGGGAGCTGAATTTAAAAAAGTGTAAAGATTTTTTTACAGGGACTAATGTAGTTAAAATGCTTATAGAAAACTATCTGTTGAAACAGAAGCAAGTGATTAATTTTTTCGATTTAACTGCGGGATCCCAGTGTAGCGTACAGACCCGTCTATTTCACCAATTATCGAAGGCAAGGGCGTGTAGTTCAAAAAAGTTGACCAGGGATAACCGCCGGGTTCCCCCTGGTCAATTTCCAAATATTGGACAATTTATACACTTGGGGTTTTACTTCTAAATCTAAACAGTGTGACCAAACCTGCGCCAAACAACCAGAAAGCTGCCGGCAGAGGTACCGCTGTCAGTGCTACGTTATCAATACCAGTGATTTCGCTACCACCGCCGGCAAGACCAGCGTCAGAGACGTTTTCTATCGCGAGCCGAAGCGAGGTCACATTGGCCAGCAGCCCAGCCCAGGTACCGGAAACCAGCGTCCATTGCGACTCAATAATAGCAGCATCGACCGTGATCCAGTTACCAACCGGAGCAATAACACCCGAGTTAAAAGATGCTGAACCACCGGGACCAAATAGGTGGGCCCTTAATGGTTTTATATTCCCAGGACCCTTGCTAAATAACTTGAAATCCCAGCTCAGGGTACCGGTACCATCCAAACTGGACCAGTCACCCAGAAATTTTGTTGGCGCGGAAATATGTCCGCCGGTTGGGCCGCTATCAACATTCCTGACATAACCTCCAGGATTCCCCCCGGGCGCTGAAAATGAGACTGATGTCGTTTGGCCGGATATTGCTGTCCATCCATCAAGGTAGGTATCAAAGGTACTATTAGCAATAATCGCCCCGAATGAGGAAGAGGCAAAGCCCGAAAATAAAACTGCTGCGAAGAAACCAGGTAACTTTTTAGTCATCGTCATACTCTCTGCATTAAAGCGCTAACCAGCTCACGACCGAGAGATTCCGTTCTCCACTATAGAATTTTAAAAAGGTGATAACCTGAAAACCAGCGAAATCAGGCTGATTGCAGATTGGTTGATATGCCTTTTGACAAGTTCTGTGAGTATTAGCTAATAACATCCACTTATTCATTTATAGTTATAATAGTTTGGAATAAGTGCTTGGCCTTTACTACATGCACGTCCCTGGCATGGCGAAGCTCTATATACGGCACTTATTTTACTACACATTTCTCCGATATCGCAAATGCCTAGCTTCTAAAGCGGTGTATTTCAAAAATTCAGAATAGTTGGCCCGTTAAAAAATAGCGGCTGAAAGCTAAAATTAACAGTTACCGCTCAAAATAGTCGGATTATTTTACAACAATGGTGCTTGGCACGAATTAGATGCAAGATTCAACTCAAATAGCCGGGATCTGATCTTCACAACGTTTCCATTCAGTCGCTGATTAAGGCAAAACGTTCTCCAATTTGAACAAGTCACCCGTTTCTTCCCGCACCCTTATCAGATGAATCTGATCTCCATCAACCATCACCTCAGCGGCACGAGGTCTGGAGTTATAGTTGGAACTCATGGTAAACCCATACGCGCCTGATGACCTGACCGCCAGCAAATCTCCTTCGGAGATCGCAAGCATTCGATCCTTGCCGAGAAAATCACCCGTTTCACAAACCGGTCCGACCACATCATAGATGCGGGGCTCATTCTCCGGGTGCTCATCCGCAGCGATAATCATCTGCCAGGCATTGTACAGCGCAGGCCGCAATAAATCGTTCATCGCAGCATCAACAATGGCAAAATTTTTATCCTGGCCATGTTTCAGATATTCAACCGTTGTCAGCAGGATGCCGGCATTACCCATTATCGCGCGGCCGGGCTCTATAACAATCTTGAATCCTCTGCCGCCTAATTTATTGAGTAATGCACTTGCATACTCCGATGGGGTTGGCGGTAATTCTTCGTTATAGGTGATACCCAATCCACCACCGACATCAAGATGACGAATTCTGACGCCATCACTCTCAAGCTGCTCAATCAAGAGCAACAATCTGTCCGCTGCATCGATAAAAGGCTCGGTATCCGTCAATTGGGAGCCAATATGGCAATCAATACCGATCACGTCCAGGTTTTCGAGCTGGTTTGCTTTTTGGTAGACGCGTCTTGCGTCCTTGATATCAATACCAAACTTGTTTTCCTTCAGGCCGGTTGCGATGTACGGGTGCGTATTTGCATCGACATCCGGATTCACGCGCAAAGACACCGGTGCTCTCTTACCCATCTCTATAGCGATACTGTTTATTCTGTGTAACTCGGGCTCAGACTCGACATTAAAACACGCAATTCCTGCCTGTAATGCTTTTTGAATATCTGTTTTGCTTTTGCCGACACCCGAAAAAACGACTTTTTCAGGATCGCCTCCAGCCGCTATCACTCTTTCAAGTTCTCCACCTGAAACGATGTCAAAACCGGAACCTAACCTCGCCAACAAATTTAATACCGCCAAATTTGAATTGGCTTTTACCGCATAACAGATCAGATGATCATGACCGGACAAAACATCATTAAACGCATGCCAATGACGCTCTATCGTGGCGCGTGAATAGACGTAGCATGGCGTACCAACCGACTCAGCAATCTTGCTGACCGCGATGTCTTCCGCATTTAGATGCCCGTTTTTGTAATTAAAGTAATCCATGCGTCAAACTAAGCCCTGTTTTCGTCCTGAATAACCTCTAATGAAACCTGATCTTCATCGGGCAGATATAAATCACCTTTTTGCCCGCAGCCCGCCAGCATCACTATCAAAACTGCCGTCAATATCACTCCCAATCTCAACATATGTCTTTCAAGCATCACTATCCCGCTTCACCTGCGCTCGTCATAAAGTGCACAGTATAAACGATGACATGTTATTTTATTAGCCTGAACACAACTTGCACCAAGATGGATTTAGTGGACAATGACTATCCTGACAACCCAGATGCCGAAGGAAGCTAGCTGAATGCTACCGGTCATTGAAATCAATCCTGAAAAACCCGCTGACTGTAGCATGATTTGGCTACACGGCCTGGGTGCCGATGGCAATGATTTTGTTGGAATTGTTGAACAGCTTGATCTGCCCAGGAACAGAAATATCCGCTTTGTGTTCCCGCATGCACCCATGCAGCCCGTAACGATTAATGGCGGCCATATAATGCGTGCCTGGTATGATATTGACTCACTGGAATTTGTAAACAGGGAAGATGAACAGGGAATCCGCGCCTCTGCTGAGGCAGTTACGGAGTTAATTGAAAACGAGGTCAATCGCGGGATTTCGTCAAGAAACATCTTGCTTGCTGGCTTTTCACAAGGCGGGGCAATCGCGCTTCACCTGGGGCTACGTCACCCGGAGCCCCTCGGGGGAATACTAGCACTTTCTACCTATCTCCCTGTAGCTGACAAAGTGAATAAGGAGAAATCTCCTGCTCAAGCCGACATGCCAATTATGATGGCACATGGTAGTGTCGATGATGTGATACCAGTACAACTCGCCAGACAATCATCAGAGACGTTGATATCGATGGGTTTTGATTTGCAGTGGCACCAATATGCCATGTCCCACATGGTTTGCCCCGAAGAAATCAGGGATATTTCGGCGTGGATTTCAACGCTGATTGGGCACGGACCGCAGCAACACGGGAGATAATCAGAATGACTGGCTAACGGCGTTTGGAGTTAGCACGATACTCGCTACCCGATTGATCACCTAATGCGCTCAATGCGCGGTTGAGCTTTTCCTCGATAACCTTCTTGTAGTTAAGAAAACTGATCGTTTGCGGAAATCCGTCATCGTCATAACCAAGCAGGGTACCTGGCAAATCAATATCTGTAATGTATATGGGATACAGTAAACCGCTTTTTCTTTGTTCCAGTACATGTTTAGCGACTTCATGGAATAACTGGTCCCCAAACTCCAGCGATGTCAGCTCATCATCATCGCAATACATGGTAAAGATCGGTTTTCCATAACCTGGATCTTCCCCGATGACCTGTAAATTAAAGTAACCTTTGGATTGATCACCTTCGACTTCCTTTCTGACCAGTCGCAGATCTCCGCCACGCACCTTCCTGATCTGGAAAAATTCCATCTCGATGTCATCAAAAGTTGAGCCATTATCAAATCCGGAGGATATCTGGAAATGTTGTCGATTCATCATCGACCTGAAAAATCGCTTATAGTGCCCGAGGATTACACGGTCATCCATATCGTGGATAGTCTGGCAAAAGAGTGAACCCTTTTCATCGATGACATAGACATCAACCCTGGTCTTGTCTAGCTGATAGAATAGTTGGATTACACCTTCCCTGTTCTGGTGGAAAATCAATGGCAGCACGGTATCTTGCAACGCGTAACGATCGACTACTACCGGACTGAATGTCTTCTGCTCAAGCGATAAATAACGCAGCAAATCCTGATAGGTATCAGCCTCGTAATGCTCAAACGCATTATTTCCCAGCATCAACATGAAATACTTGTGCTCTATTCGAAGCAGATATCTAGTCTGTTCAGGGTGCGCGCTATTGCAGTAGCAGGAAATAATATCGTTGAACAACTCTTCAACCCGGTTTGCGATAGACATGGCGCGACCGGAGGTGAAACAAAACACCTTCATCGGGGGCGGAATAATACTTTGTGTCGGTTTGTACCATTGAATGTATGCACTCAGGCACTCAATCAGCCCTTCAACGCCCTCATATCGAAAGGTTAGCACCTCCTGCCAGCTCGTCTGTTGAACCTGATCAAACGACAACACGAGATTTTCGCAAATCCCCCCGTAACTCAGCGCATCGATCTTGCTACTTGTTAGCTGCTTTCCATCGCGAAGACGATTCGATAGTGGTTCTTTTCCTATATTAATAAAAACAGCTGTCTTCACCAGGCGCGGAGGCTGCATCAGGTCATCCATGCTGGTTTTCCCCAGCTTTGCGTTTGGAAAAAGCTGGTGAAAACATCTGAGAATATCGTGCGCATCTTTCACTGCGACAAGACTTTCCCGGTTGTACAACGCGACGATCGTCCTATCATCCATCAGGTTATTAAAAAAGCACCAGGCCAGCAGTTCAACGATACTGCGCGAACGTTTTAAAGGTTTAACAATCGCGGTATCTTCTGCGGTGACAACCCCCCGATACAATGTCCAGCTCACCTGGTCGGCGTTACCGACCTCATGAAACGACAAATGGCTTTCCCATAAATCATCTGAGACGCCACGATTGACGATATCAATTTTGCCAGCCTTTCTCTCAAATGCCGCATAAAGCTTACGACCAAGAATATTCAGGTCTCGCTGATTAATACTGGATAGTTGCGTATGATTACGGGCAAATCTGGATAAAAACTGATAGCTCTGGGTGAGCGTATCGACAAGGCTTTTTCTTTCATCCAGTACCCGGTTGATCTTCCAGCTAGAACGAGAATCCATTAGCGCAAGATAGCGCTCGTTCCATCCCCACTTGTCAACAATTTCCCGCATCGTTTCACGCTGCCATGTCATGTTACGTGCGGTATCAGGTGAACCGAGCGTTTCATTTACCTTGAAATAAAAACAACGACGCACAAGCTCCAACCTCTCGAGATCATTCCTGCTGCGTAAATACTCCTCCAGTTTTTGATAGAGCATAATATAAGGATCAAGACTGGCCAGGTCGATCGTACCCTCATGGATAAGCTGCTTGAATCTTATACACAAGAGGTCCACATCTGGATATTCACTCGCATAGGCCTCCATCAGCATGAGTTTGAGAACAGCCTTGTAAGGAGAATCAACCCCTTTATAAAGTTGCCATAAGGCAGCACCAAAAAATTCTTCGGCGGGCGCTCTCGGCAAACCACCAAAATCGATCGATTCACCTTCCTTGATAAACCGCTTGAACTTGAGATCATGTACTTCACGCTCATAGTCTTTTTCCTTGCCGGGCTCCACAAGCCACCAGACGGGATAGCGTCCGGCAATTAATAATCCGGTACGGTAAAACTCCTCCAGCAGAAGATGGTGTTGTGCACTCCCACTGCTCTCAACAGACAACTCAACTGTCGCCCCTTTACGAAAACTCTCTGCTTCCATGAGGAAGAAATGCACCTCAAGATCAAAGGTAGCCGCCCATTTTTCAATGGCGGACGCTTTCAGCTGCAACTCATCTAACTGTGCATTCGATAATCCGGGTTGATGACATAACCAGATATCGTAATCGCTCTTGTCCGAGTAGGCGATGGTGCCACTACTTCCCATCAGAAACATCGACTGAATATCGTACTGATACAATGCCTTTTTCTTGTAATCAAAGCTGCGTACAAGTTTTTTGCCCGCACTCAGACTACGCTTGGTGGGAGAATAGTCAGAAATACCAGCTGGCGTGCTATTTGAAATATATCCGGGAAATATCGGGTGATTGGCATGAAACAGTAATGGCAATATATCGAGAAAATCCTGTTGGCCACTGCGCAAGGATTCTCGCGTACGTAAAAGGCGTTCCCGATTAATCGCCAGAAATCGCTTCCTGACTGCATTGAGGTTAAGCATGTTCCCCCGGAGCTTTAAATTATTCAAGGTTTATACAAATAAGCTATCGGCAGTCGACGCCATACCTTCAATATCAAACAATCTATTTAACCGGTGTAGTCGCAGGCTGTTGAACAGCCGCAAATCTATCCAGGCGGTGTTCCATGTGTTAAAAAACCTTATTTGCAGGGGCTATTATTGTTAAAATAGCCGACGAATATACAATTTATTGGATTAACACGCTCAACCCTGACCCGTTTACGAAAAGATATTAAAGTTTTGTTTATACGATCCGTCATAAGAGCCAACCGAATAAAAATACATTTCCTTTAAAATAGTTTGTTTTTGTCATAGACGTAATAATGTATCAACCCGGGAGTAAACAATGACCAATCCACTCGATTTACCTCAAGCACTTGAAATCATGGAAAATATACCACTGGGTATATTGGTGCTCGATAACCAGCAGAAAGTCCTGTGGACAAACAAGGTGCTGTGCAATTTTCTGGATGTCGATAATGACGCAATTGTCGGGCACACCATTGATGATATTACGCAGGCAAATCTTGAGGCTGTTTTAAACTCCAACGACATATTGTCGCTACCTGAAACATCCACAGAAGAGGCACGGACAATAAAGTGTTTCAATCAGCCATTGACGAGTGGCATCAACGCCTATTTCTTTTTCGATACCAGTGAAAATGAAAAACTGCGCAAGGAAGTGACAGCGCTTCAAAAAGATCTGGATGAAAAAAACACCCGCGACGCACTCACCGGCTTACTCAACCAACGTGGCTTGCACCAGGTACTGGAAACACAGTTGACGCGCAGCCGACGTTACAATAACCCTTTGTCAGTCATCAGAATGGATATTGTCAAATACCGTGACGAGACGAAGAAAGAAAAAATCCTGGCGACGATCGGTCATATGTTAAATGATCAGCTTCGCTGGGCTGATATGGCAGGCCGACTGGATGATGATCAATTCCTGTTTGTCTTACCCGAAACGTCAAAAGAGGAAGCCGCAAAACTGGCGAACAAGCTTAGCAGCCAATTGTGCAATTTGTATCTGGATATTAAGGGGCAGACCAGCTCCGTCGATGTCTGTTTTGGGATTACAAACTGGAACAAGGGTGATGATACTGGCAAACTGCTACGACGCGCCGAAGGTGTTCTGGCGACGGTAAAAAACAGTGAGGACCATGTTCTCGCAGTATAGGTGACAGAGCCGCCTACCCATCAGCAGGCGTGGCTAGAACAGCTGATTGCGTGCCTTGGTAATCGCATCTCGAACCTGCTCCGGTGCAGTGCCACCCGTATGGTTTCTCGATGCTGCCGATCCCTCAACTGTTAGTACCTCAAAAACGTCTTCTTCAATGACGGAAGAAAATTGATTCAGTTCTGCCAGACCTAGATCGAAAAGATCTTTCCCATTCTCTACGCAGTAGCGCACCGATTGGCCCACAATCTCATGCGCATCACGAAAAGCAACGCCCTTGCGCACCAGGTAATCAGCCAGGTCAGTTGCCGTTGAATATCCGGATTTGGCGGCAACCAGCATGTTACCTTGCTTTACCAGCATTCGCGGCATCATATCGGCAAACACGCGAACAGAACCACCCACAGTATCGACCGTATCAAACAGCGGCTCTTTGTCCTCCTGGTTATCCTTATTGTATGCCAATGGCTGACCTTTCATCAGCGTCAGCAGTGAAATCAGGTTTCCGTTTGCCCGACCTGTTTTTCCCCGGATTAATTCGGGCACATCGGGGTTCTTTTTTTGTGGCATGATGGATGAACCGGTACAAAAACTGTCCGGCAAATCGATAAAATCAAATTGCGCGGACGACCACAAAATTAGCTCTTCCGAAAACCGTGACAGGTGCATCATCAGCAATGCCGCATGTGCGCAAAACTCGATCGCAAAATCCCGATCACTGACTGCATCAAGTGAGTTACCGGCTGGCATATCAAATCCCAGCAGGTCAGCGGTATAAGCCCGGTCAATCGGGTAGCTTGTGCCAGCCAGTGCTGCGGCACCCAGCGGCATAATATTCACTCGCTTGCGGCAGTCAGTGATTCTTGCGTGATCACGCTCCAGCATTTCAAACCACGCCAGCATATGATGACCAAAGGTAATCGGCTGGGCTACCTGCAAATGAGTGAAGCCGGGCATGATTGTATCAGCCTCACGTTCGGCGACGTCCAGCAGCGCACCCTGCAGGCGTCTTAAATCTTTGAGAATGATATCAATTGATTCACGTAAATAGAGGCGCATATCGGTCGCAACCTGATCGTTTCGTGAACGCCCGGTATGCAGTTTTTTACCGGCAATCCCGATTCTTTCGGTTAACCGCGCTTCTATATTCATATGTACATCTTCAAGCTCGACCGACCAGGCAAAATCCCCCCGCTCGATATCGTGCCTGATATCTTCAAGCCCCGATATGATCGTATCGCATTCTTCTGCGGTCAGCACACCCACATGAGCAAGCATTCGTGCATGCGCAACTGAACCCTCAATATCTTGCTTGTAAAGTCGTCGATCAAAATCAACTGAAGCAGTAAACGCCTCAACAAATTGATCCGTTTGTTCCGTAAAACGTCCTGACCACGGCTTATCCGGAGAACTGTTTTTCGTCATACATTCAACCTGGCGTTAAATTTTCGAGCAGGCAGTATAACATTTCGCCATCAAATGCATTAATCCGGATATTTCGTCGAGTATCCCGCAAGATTTCTTTTCTGACACGATTTAGACGCTGTCTTGGAGCATTATCCGGGTTAATCCGGTTTTCTATTTTCCCACCCAATATGGTCTGAATTCAGCACCTTACATTGCTATCGGGGGTAGAAACCACTGCAGAAGATTCCTTATAGGCCGATATATATAATTATTCGGGCAACACCAATTCAACATGAAGCAACCAGACATCCTAAAATCGGATCCGCCTCCCGCCGACTGCACGTCTTATCTTCCGGATTTATGTAGCGTAAGGTCTGTTTTCTCAATCATTATTGTTGGCGAATTATTAGCCTTTATCATGGCGCTCGGTCCACAGGGATCGACGGGGGACCGCTGGGATAACCTGGGTATGATTTCGCTATTGATCCAGTGGGTCGCTTTGACCTGTGCCTCACTACTTTGTGTTATACGAAGACATCTGGGTTCTTCATCAAATCTCAAAACATCGGTTATCAGTATTGCCGTCATTCAAATAACAACATTGGTTGCCAGTGAGGCTGCATGGTGGATAAGCCGCTCCACCCCGTTGGAAATACTATTACCACTCAACTGGCATTTCGGTTTTTTATCCCGAAACCTGGCGATCAGCTTTATCGTCACTGTCGTAGCATTGCGATATTTCTACCTGCAGGCCGAACTGAGGGAAAATATAGCCGCTGAATCGGAAGCCCGTTTACAGGCCTTGCAGGCAAGGATAAGACCTCATTTCCTGTTTAACTGCATGAATACCATTGCCAGTCTGACCAGAAGCAAACCCAAAATTGCCGAAGAGGTCGTGGAGGACCTAGCAGATCTGTTCCGGGTCAGCCTCTCGGAAAACCAGCACCAGACTACCTGGAATGAAGAGATTGAACTCGCGAAACGCTATCTAAACATAGAAAAACTACGGCTTGGTAACCGATTAATCGTCAGGTGGGATATTGACACAATCCCTGAAAACACAAAGCTTCCGGTTTTAACATTACAGCCGCTGTTAGAAAACGCTGTATACCATGGTATAGAACCATTGGGGACACCGGGAGAAATAACGATTAAGGGA
Organism: Gammaproteobacteria bacterium; assembly: GCA_046754065.1. Classification (GTDB taxonomy): domain Bacteria; phylum Pseudomonadota; class Gammaproteobacteria; order SZUA-140; family SZUA-140; genus JBHHVB01. The sequence continues at coordinate 83,181 of JBHHVB010000003.1, read as the reverse complement.
CAAGTCAAAGATGATGTAATAACCATTGCAATCACCAATCCGGTTTCTTCAATTTCCACCACCGGACGCCAGGGCAATCAAATGGCATTGGACAACGTCAGACAAAGATTGCAGATGCTTTTTGATGAGGGTGCCCAACTTAGGCTGGATAAGGCGGGCTCGCAATATAAGGTCATACTCGAATTTCCTTATCACGGGGCAAGACCATGACAATTCTGATCGCCGATGACGAGGCACTCGCACGGGAACGGCTGCGTAGTCTCCTTGTTGAGTCAGGTTACGATGGCAAAATTGATGAGGCTGAACATGGTCTCGACGTTTTGAATTACTGCGCACAATATCAACCGGATATTCTGCTGCTGGATATTCGTATGCCGGTCATGGACGGACTTGAGGCTGCGTATCATCTGGCAAAATCGGAAAAGCCTCCGGCTGTGATTTTTACGACCGCTTATGGAGACCATGCGCTCGCGGCATTTGAAGCGAACGCTATTGATTATCTTTTAAAGCCCATTCGTTCTACTCGACTGCAGCAAGCACTCGAGAAGGCACATAAGCTCAATGCTCGTCAACTGGATGACGTAGGCAGTCTACTGGGCAAGAAGCTGATGCGTAATCATATCTCCGCTCGGGTTAAAGACTCTGTGCAGCTGGTTCCGGTAAAGGACGTCATTTATTTCATGGCCGAGGATAAATATGTCCTGGTGAAACACAAGCATGGCGAGTTGCTCATCGATGAACCTCTCATCTCCCTGGAAAAAGAATTCAACTCACAATTCACCAGAATTCACCGCAATGCATTGATTCGTAAAGATTATTTGATTGGCGTGGAGAAGAGTAACAGTGGGCATTTTCAGGTGCTCCTTCATGGTACTGACGATAAACCGGAGATTAGTCGACGGCACACCAGCACCATTAGAAAAATGATACGCAGTAAATAAATAACCCGATTCGGTCATTGTACTTGCCACTTAGGGCCCGACGACTTAGCATTAGCCCTCTCGTTTTTATAACCAAGCATCAAAAATTTTTATGTCTGATAATATAATCCGCATCGCAACGCGTAAAAGCCCACTCGCACTTTGGCAAGCAGAGCATGTCAAAGCTCGGTTGGTCGAGACCCATCCGGATCTCCAGATCGAGCTTGTTGAAATGACCACCCAGGGTGACAAGATTCTAGATACCCCACTGGCCAAAGTCGGTGGTAAGGGCCTTTTCGTCAAAGAGCTGGAAAAAAGTCTTCTTGATGGCACGACAGATATTGCGGTTCATTCGATGAAGGATGTGCCGGTAGATTTGCCCGATGGGCTCCACCTGGCAGTGATTCTTGACAGGGAAGAACCGCGGGACGCATTCGTCTCGAATAAATACGATGCATTTGAAGATTTGCCCCGGCAGGCCAGACTAGGCACCTCCAGCCTGCGACGTCAGTCTCAATTGCAGGCACGCAGACCCGACCTGAATATTATTAGCCTAAGAGGCAATGTCGGCACAAGATTAAGAAAACTCGATGAGGATGAATATGATGCGATTATTCTGGCGTCTGCTGGCCTGATACGCCTTGAGCTGGATGAACGCATTGCCCAAATGATAGACAGTGAAACCTGTCTACCGGCCATCGGACAAGGTGCCGTAGGCATTGAATGTCGCAGCGATGACCCACGAATCAATCAACTCATTAGTTCGCTAAACGATGAAAGCACCAACATATGCGTCACCGCCGAACGCGCACTCAATTACCGTCTGGAAGGAGGCTGCCAGGTACCCATAGCCGGTTTTGCCCAACTGGAAGATGATATGCTGACATTACGTGGATTAGTGGGAGAACCTGATGGCAGTCGATTGATTGAAGGCAGTGTTTCCGGACCCGCTAGTGAAGCAGCGAGCATGGGGACCACATTGGCTGAAGACCTTTTGAACCGGGGTGCAGATAAAATCCTGAAAGCAGTGTATGCAGGCTAGCCAGAAAACAGGCCCACTTTCCGGACTCAATGTTCTTGTTACGCGCCCAGCACACCAGGCGCAACCACTGATTCAATGCCTCCAAACAGAGGGTGCAGACACTGTTTTATTGCCCGTTATTGAAATGTCTCCTGCGCCACTTACCGCGCAGCTGACCGATGCCATAGAACAAATCCAAGACTATGATATTGCTTTATTTATCAGTGCAAACGCGGTGACACATACGATACCATTGTTACCTCCGCCATCATGGCCCGCGCACATTAAAATTGCGGGTGTGGGCCAGCAGACAACCCAACAATTAATAAACCACGGATTCGAAGTCGACATCGAACCCAGGCCTCCTTTTAATAGCGAATCGCTACTTAATACGCCGGAGCTCAGTAAGGTATCAGGGAAAAAGATTATAATTTTTCGCGGCGTCGGTGGCAGGGAAAAACTGGCCAATACATTAACCGAACGCGGTGCTGACGTTGCCTATGCGGAGGTCTACCAACGAAAAATACCCCGTTTTGACGACAAAAACATAGAGAAAATTGTGAAAACTGGTAATATCGATATCATAACGATTACAAGTAATGAGGGATTACAAAACCTCTACCAAATCGTGGGAGGGGCTCATCGTCAATGGTTATTGGAAAAACCAATCGCCGTTTTGAGCGAGCGGTGCGCGTCTCTGGCAATGAAGCTCGGATTCACACATAAACCAACAATCGCGAAAATCGCCAGCAATGATGGCCTGGTCAAGGCCATAGAAGATTGGTATGCAGCAAAATCCCCTTAATTCGGGGATCATTGGGAGGGTGAAAATGCAAAAAAAAGAGACTGAAGAAAAAAGAGAACCTCAAAAAGAAGAGAAAAATGCTAGTAAAAACAAAGAAGTGGCCGCAAAGAAAGAGGCTGGCAAGTCCAACGCATCTTCTAGTTCCAGGAAGGACTCTGGCAAAACTTCCCAATCCACTCCTGCTGCTGGCACGACAGATTCCGCTCAGCCTAAACCCGCAAAATCCGGCAGTGCTCTAGGTATTATAGCCATCATTCTCGCGTTAGCCGGTTTGGGCGGCAGCTACATTATCTGGCAATCCAGCACGCAATCCTGGCAACAGAGCAGCGATACACAAAAACAGCTCATTGACCGGGTTGACGAAACGGTTGCGTCTATCGGCACGATTCAACCGGAGGTCTCGTCGGTGAAGTCCGGTTTGGCATCACTTCAAAGCGATCTGACAAGTAAACTGGATCAAGACGCTCAGGCAATCAAGACTACCCAGGATACGCAAAAAATTATCAAGGAAACGCTCGAGTCAATTCAGGAAGAAGTTGGTAAGGAAGAGGATCGCGACTGGGTACTGGCCGAAGTCGACTACCTGATAAGAATCGCGAACAACAGGCTCCTGCTCGAACGTGATGTAGATACAGCCATTGCGGCACTTTCAACGGCGGATACACGATTAAAGGCGTTGGGTCACCCGGCGTTGATCGAAACCCGGCGTTTATTAGCCGACGAGATAACAGCACTTAAGGCTGTAGCCGAGGTGGACCTGGCCGGCATGGGTCTTACTTTGAGCAGCCTGCAAGACCGTGTTGAGGAGCTACCGCTAAAGGATTCGCCATTCAAGACACTGAAGCAGGACGTCCCGGCACCCGATTTGACGTCTAGCATCAGTTCCTACGACTGGCAAGCTGTCGCTACTGAATTATGGGGCATGCTAAAGGGACTGGTTACGATCAAAAAAATCGGCGATGCAGATATCCCGTTACTTTCGCCAGAACAACGGGATTTCCTTGCGCAGAACCTGAGACTAAAACTTGAAACCGCCAGACTTTCCCTGTTCCGCCATGATGACCCAAGCTTTCACGCAAGCCTGAAAACTACTCGGGACTGGGTAAATCAGTATTTTGACGCTGATGCCGCCAATACCAAGGGCATGCTGAAATCCATCGACGAACTGGACAAGGTTAAACTTAATGCACCAATGCCTGATGTTTCCGGCTCCCTGAATGCACTCCGCAAGGTAATGGCTTCGATTACCATCCAGCCACCGGTTTTGCCTGCCCGGACAAAGACCAATAGTGAGGGAGGAGCATAATCATGCGCTTTGTGTTTTCTATCCTCGTTGTCATGGTACTTGGCGTCATCTTCGCTCTCTATGCGCGTGAAGACCCGGGTTATGTCATGATCAATTACCGGCAGTGGTCAATTGAGGCCAGCCTGGTTTTAACAGTGGTCTTTCTGCTGATTACCTTCGTTGCATTCTACTACCTTGTCAGAATGCTATCGGGGACCCGCAGTATGCCAAACCGGTTGGCCCGATGGCATCAGCATCGACGCTCCAACAAGGCCCGCAAGTCCCAGACCGAAGGCATGATCTCTCTCGCAAGGGGACACTGGAATAAAGCTGAAAGACAGCTGCTAAAAAATGTCAGCTATAGCGACTCTCCCATGCTTGGTTATTTGTCTGCTGCACGGGCTGCGCAAAAGCAAGGAGCCAATAGCAGGCGGGATAAATACCTTAAGCTGGCTCACCAGAGTTCACCAAACGCGCAAGGCGCCGTTGCACTGACCCGTGCTGAGCTGCAGATCAGTAATGGTCAACTTGAGCAGGCGCTCGCAACACTCAATAATGTACGCCACACTGACCCGAAAAATACCACTGTATTAAAATTGCTCATTCGTTTGTATACCGAGCTGCAAGACTGGCAGAGATTACTGGATATTATCCCGCAGCTTCGCAAACTGAATGCAATAAAAGCTTCGGAAGCAAAGCGTCTGGAAACTCTTGGCCATGCAGAACTCTTGAAGAATGCATCCCGTACGAACAATGCCCAAACCCTGGTCAGCGCCTGGTCGCGCATACCAAGAGACATTAACCAGGATCGCACCCTGATTCTGGATTACGCGACTTACCTGATGAATTGCAATGCCGGAAAGTTTGCTGAGGAACTCGTCTACAATACACTCAACAAAAGCTGGAATGATTCACTGGGATATATTTATGGGCTGATCAAAGGAGCCGATGACGCGATCCAGTTTGGGCGCTCTGAGGTCTTGGTTAATAAGTATGGCGACAACGCGATCGCACTCCTCACCGCCGGCCGTTTGGCCATTCGGAACGAGTTGTGGGGAAAGGCTCGAAAATACCTCGAGGCCAGTATCGAAATCGATCCTCAACCGGAAACCTATCAGGAGTATGCCCGACTGCTGGATCATATGGGAGAAAAGGAAACCGCGCTTGAATACTATCGTAAGGGAACCAATTCTTTTGGAACCAAGCTGCTGGCACCGAATGCTGACAAACATGTTTTGCCTGGTGTTACCGTTTCCCAGCCGCGATTATTACCCACACAAAACTCGGCTTGATTACTCACGCTTACCAACGTTTCATACACTTAAATAAAACTGTGTGAAACGTTGGTGCAAGCCCACACACCATCATCGGATTATTTCCTGGCAGCGTCAGGCGCAAAATCGAAAGAATCATAAAAATAACGATCGTCCGGCAGGCCCTGATCAAAAAAGTGCGCTTTACCTGCCTGGACCATCGGTGGCGGTCCCGCCGCATAAACATCAATACCCTGCATATCGGGATAATCTTTGCAAAGCGCCTCATGAACCATACCCTGCCTGCCCTGCCACTGATCCGCTGCATCCGGCGCAGACAGCACGGGAACGTAGGTAAAGTTTTCATGCTGTTCCCAATTGCGCGCCAGTTCATCCAGATATAAATCTACCCTGGCTCTTGCTCCCCAATAAAGCGCCATGGGTTGAGTCAGCCCCTCGGCAAATGCATGTTCGATGATACCCTTGATCGGCGCAAAACCGGTACCGCCCGCCATAAATATCTTGGGCCTATCTGATTCCTCTCTAAGAAAAAAGCTCCCCAATGGCCCTTCAATTCTAAGGATATCTTTTTCCTTCATACTGTTAAACACATGATCGGTAAATCCACCGCCCTCGACGTGACGTATATGTAATTCGATTAACTCGTCATTGTGTGGCGCATTGGCAATCGAAAAACTGCGCTTACGATCATTTTCAAGCAATATATCGATATACTGTCCAGCCAGAAACTGCATGCGCTCGGTTTGCGGTATTTTCAACAGCAATTTCATTACATCCGGGGCGATCTTCTCAAGACTGGTTACCCTTGCAGGTAGCCGTTTAATTTCTATACCCTGGGTGGTGGTCATCTCCTCTGCTGAAATCCTCAAATCAGATTTCGGTATCGCTCTGCAAAACAATATGAGTCCCCGGTCTTGTTCTTCTTTAGTTAATCCTTCGGGCTCAAATTCACCGTATTCAACCTGCCCCTCTAGTAACTGCCCTTTACAGCTGCCGCAAACAGCATTTCGACAACCGTAAGGTAAGTTCAACCCATGACGAAGCGCAGCATCCAGTATGGACTCGCCCTGCTCAACAGTAAAAATTCGTTGGCTTGGTTCAATAACAACTTTATGATTCATCAATATTCCCTTAACCCTTTATATGTAGCCGGAATATTCTACAATACTCTGCCTATGTTTGCTGAAACGACACAAAATAACCGTAGTATTTCTGTAGTCATTATTGGCTTTGGCTACGTAGGGCAGCGGTTAGCTTCTCTGTGGACAGGTCGAAGAGCTGCCATAACTGCTTTATCACGTCACAATAAACCATCGGAAACAAGAAACCCTCGGTTATCGTACCTTAGGGCCGACCTGGACAAACTGGAGAGTTATAAAAACCTCGATTGCAGTCAATCAGTTGTTTATTACCTCGCCCCACCCTCACCTGACCACCAGACTGACCGACGTTGCATCGATTTTATTTCGTCACTCGGGCCAGATAATCAGCCAGCGAAAATCATATACATAAGCGCAACAGGGGTTTATGGTGATCAACAGGGTCACTGGGTTACTGAACAAACAGCTGTAAACCCACACTCACTGCGTAGCGCACGAAGAAGGTCAGCGGAACTCGCTTTTGAGAACTACCATAATAAAACCGGCACACCCCTGGTCATCTTACGTGTAGCAGGTATATATGGCCCAGACCGATTACCGTTAACCCGAATAGAACGCAAAGAACCTGTTTTGGATCAGGGGGTAAGCCCCTGGTCGAACCATATTCATGTCGACGACCTATGCAGGATCTGTCTGGCAGTCGGTAATCAGAATATGAAACATCAAATCTATAATGTCTGTGATGGACATCCCTTATCAATGACCGACTATTTTTTCCGGGTGGCGGATATAGCGGGTATTGAAAGGCCACCCGTTATTAGCTGGGATCAGGCCCGTGATAAGCTATCGCCAACCATGCTCGAGTTTCTCCGTGAATCGAAACGTGTTGATAACACACGTATTATCAACGAACTCAATTTAACCCTGGATTACCGGGATCTGGACTGTGGTATAAAAGCGAGCCTGTGAATTAACTATATAGTCTGTATACGATGAAACAAGTACTCGGAAACTTGTCGGATATGAAACACCTGGAGACCAAGGAGGTCACGATCTATCAAAATGGTCAGATTGTCCCGATATTTCTGGTCAGGGAGAGCAGCGAGATCTTCGCCTATGCCAATAGCTGCCCACATACCGGTGCACCACTGAACTGGATACCCGACATTTTTCTCGATATGAGCAAGAAAACTATTCAGTGTGCGAACCACGACGCCCATTTCAGGATTCAGGATGGAAAATGCATCAGCGGCCCCTGTGTTAACCAAGGTCTGAAGTCAATCGAAATCAGCATTGTAGACAACGATATCATTTTTGAGGAGTAACCCCGGTTCGTAGCCTGGAAAAGTGGTTGAATGACTTATCAAAAAGTTCGAATAACGGTGTACGATGATGACACCATCACCATTCTGACGATATAATTCACGCCTGTTTATGTCTTCCATAGCGGTCAATATAGAAAAACTATGTGGTTTAAAAATCTCAAACTCTATCGATTCACGAAGCCCTTTAACTATTCTGCCGAAACACTCGAGGCGGCATTGCGCCCCCTAAGTGGCAGTGGCTGTAACCCGCATGAGATCATGAGACAGGGCTGGCTTCCACCATTGGGACGCAAAGGCGAAATGCTGGTACATGCGGCCAACGGTTTTATGATGATCTGCGCTGGCAAAGAGGAAAAAATTATCCCTGCTACACTGGTAAAGGAAATGGTTAGTGAACGCGTTGATAAAATCGAGCAAATCGAAGCAAGAGATGTCCGCAAGAAGGAACGAGACAGAATTCGTGACGATGTCATGACTGACCTGCTGCCCCGTGCGTTATGCCGAAACTCGCAAACGTACGCATACATCGACCCGGGACAAGGCCTGCTGGTTATCGATTCAGCCTCTAATAAAAAATGTGATGAATTCCTGGATTTGCTGCGTCGTTCGCTTGGATCATTGTCGGTCGTACCACCCACTACTAACGAATCGCCCCACATTGTATTAACCGAATGGTTACGAAAAGGAATACATCCCAGCGAATTTGGCATTGAAGACGAATGCGAGCTACGCGCGACCGATAAGGAAGGCAATATCATTCGTTGCAAGCACCAGGATCTTGGCAGTAGCGAAATTCAGGCACATCTGAAAGCAGGCAAACAGATTGTAAAACTCGGTCTGAATTGGCGTGATCGCCTCACATTTGTCCTCGATGAGCACCTGTCTATTAAACGACTACGTTTTCTGGATCTCATACAGGAACAGGTTAACGAGGTTGAAAGCGATGACGATACACAGCGATTCGATGTTGATTTTTCAATCATGACACTAGAACTGGGCCTGTTTATTCGACAACTGTTCGAAGCTTTTGGTGGAGAAGATATCGAGGCACTAGAGAAAGCCGCGTAACCTGTAACATCGGTTATCATTTTATGAACAGTGGGCTAACTGACTTATAGTAATAGTGGCCTTAATCTGGCGACTCTTTTAAGTAAGCGAATGCGGCATTGCAAGACCTGACCCCGGTTTTTTCGCTTGCCTTCAAAAGCTCGCAAATCAGTTGTTTTCTTTTCGATGTCACGAATCGCTTTTTTTTACCTGCTGTAGCAAATTAGTATTAAACTTTCGCTTTTTCTTTAATGACAATGCATATGGGATCAGTACATGATTGCCGTTACCCACCATTCCTCCCAAGATGGTTTAAGGTAACAAAAACCGAAGCTGGGAAGCAATCAATACAATAATGAGTGGCATGATAATATTTAAACGTATACCCAGGCTCACCATCTCACTCATGGAGACTCGTTGCGTACCAAACACGATTGCGTTAGGTGGAGTTGCGACCGGCAGCATAAAGGCACAGGAAGAACATAATGTTGCAACCAGCATCATTAATACAATGTCCTGATTATTGGCTAAGGCAACCGCGGCGAGAATCGGTAACATCACCTGGGTTATGGCGGTGTTGCTGGTAACCTCGGTCAAGAAGGTCATCAAGAATGCAATTAATAACAAACCAATGATTAACGATGTACTATCTGTAAAATCTATCTGGTTCCCAATCCATTCGGATAGACCGGATACTTGCATCCCCATGGCCAATGCAAAGCCACCGCCTAGCAGGATTAAGATACCCCAGGGTAATCGCGTAAATGCGTCCTGTTCCAGAACCGGTTTACCTTGATCATTTCGCAATAGAAATAAGCTCAGAGCACCTGCGATCCCAACCGTTCCATCATCGATGCCTTTATTAGGCAGCAACGACGACCACCCTGGAATATTAAAATTTTCTGCCTGTATGCCCTGTCGTGTCATCCATGCAAGCGCGGTAAGCCCCAGCACCCAGGCAACGATCTTTTCTTCCCGGCGCATTTTTCCTAATGCACCACTCATCTGCGCCACGTGATCTGCAATGGCAACATTCCAGGTTACAGCCTGCACTCGGCGCCTGATGACTAACAACAAGGCGACCAGGGCGGTTATGACGATGGGGATTGCAACAACCATCCACTGTAAAAAACTCGGTGTTTTATCACTAGCATTCGCAGTCATCACTTCTAAAAATACCATATTTGGCACTGTTCCAACCGGCGTACCCATACCGCCAATATTTGCCGAGTAGGCTATCGCAAGTAACAACACCGCAGCGAACGGTGTCACATCACACTGCTCACCCTCGCTATCCAACTGGCTTAACACTGCTAACGCAATTGTCACCATTAGCATCGTGGTGGCTGTATTCGAGATCCACATCGATAGCGTTGCAGTTGTGATCATAAAACCCATCACAATCTGCAACGGACTGGCATGACACCAGGATAAAATCTGCAATGCGACACGTCGGTGAAGTCCGGTCTTTTCCATCGCCTGTGCGATTAAGAATCCCCCGATAAATAAAAACATGATGCTTGTCATGTATCTGGGGGCAACTTCCTTCGCGGGTGCAATCCCGGCAAGAGGAAAAGCCAACAATGGAATCAGTGCTGTAACTGCCAACGGTACGCACTCTGTTATCCACCATAAGGCCATCCAGATAACGATTCCCAACATTAATGATGCATGAGGGGAGCCTTCAAGATTGACAACAAGTGGCGTTAATATGCCGATTAGCGGACCGATAAAAAGTGCGACTTTCTTCACAGTTTGGACAATCCTGATCTATTAGAATATCTGTATCTGAATAGTAACAGAGACTGATTTTATTTGTTTTATATGGAAGAAATATCTCCTGAGAAAAGTCGTTTCAGAACTGGATTGCAGGACCATACTGATGAAATTTGCACTAATATTTTTTGTTCTATTGATGGCCATAGGTATTAACTTACCTGATGGCATGATTGCTCGCTTTGGTGTCGATCCCGATTTCTTGCTAATGTCTTTAATTGCTCTGTGCTTCACCGGGCTTGTAGTTCACCGTAGACTGGCACTAATCATTTCAGTGATATTATTATGTGCTGGCGCTAATTTGCCCGCTGATTACGCAGTAGATGTTGGTATAGAAAGAGATTATTTAACAGCGAGCCTGATGGCGTTGATTTTCTCGCCTTATCTGATGCGGTGGGTGGAATAGGAAAGAAGTATCACCCGGATGTAACCAGGTGTTCTAAATAAGCTAATTCTTACCTCGCCGTTTTAACGACGAATCTGTTCGTTGTCGGTTTTGCGAATTTTTGTAAAATCGAACTCGAGATCAAGCATGTTCCAGTCATGGATATCCATCACAGTCTTATGCCCGCTGAGATATTCAACGATTATCTTGTCGACTTGACCGGCCGAAAAGCTGACAGCCCAAACTTTCATGAGCTGACCGGTTAAGTTCATATACCAAGTGCCGACCCTTGGTTTTTGCCGAATTGACATCTTTCACACCCTCCAGATTGATCTTGTTATGATTTTATAGGACCAATCAAAATATTGAAGCCCCATTATAACAGAATCATGCTCTATAAGATACCCTTAAATAACGGTCAATCCTATACCAATCAATCACTTGCATTATTAATTAACACTTAATTCAAAATTTTGACTATCCGCACTTGGATTCACCGCAATTCAGACAAGTCATGCAACCATCCATTTTGATCATCGCCTTGGTATTACATTTGACGCAAAGCTGTGATCCTTCAGGAAAATCACTCTCGCCCTCTTGCTGCTGCTGTTCCTCTAACACGGAACCCAGCTCCTGGCGTTTCTCTTCAATAAATTTCTTTTGATGATCATCCAGCTTTTCATTACTGATCAGGCCGATCTTGCAAAGGTGATCCTCGATGACATCGCCAATTTCACCCACCAGCGATGGCATGAACTTGCCGCCTTTTTTGAAATATCCACCACGCGGATCAAATACAGACTTTAACTCCTCTACGAGGAAAGTCACATCTCCCCCCTTCCTGAACACTGCAGATATAATTCGTGTTAGCGCAACAATCCACTGAAAATGATCCATATTTTTTGAGTTAATAAATATCTCGAAGGGCCTACGCAATTCATGCTCTGTACCGGGATTTAACAATACGTCGTTGATCGTTACATAGAGCGAATGCTCTGAAAGCGGCGTTTTAACCTTATAGGTTGAACCTAGCAACACCTCTGGCCGCTCAAGCTTTTCATGCATCTGGATGATATTTGACTGCGGTGTATCATCTTTGCTCTTTGCTATGGCGTCGCCCGCCTCAGGCGCATTTTCCTGCACGACCCCGTAGTCCACAATCTTTTTAGTGATCTTCACTGTCATTTGCTCTTCGCTCCCCAGGATTTTCTGATTCCCAATCAGATCTATCCTTCTTTATTAATCTCGAATTGATGCAACTAATTACAATTTGCCGTAGTAACCCTCTTTCAACGCATCATATAAATTTGCAGCGGTATGGACTTCTCCATCATATTCAATCTCTTCGTTGCCTTTAAGCTCTACTATCGAGCCATCATCAAGCGTAAATTTGTAGGTCGTGTTTTCAAGATCTTTTTCCTTGACCAACACCCCCTGAAACGCCTCCGGATTAAAACGGAAGGTGGTGCACCCCTTTAATCCCTGCTCGTATGCATAAAGATAGATATCCTTGAAATCCTCGTAGTTGTAATCACTGGGGACATTAGCAGTCTTGGAAATTGACGAGTCGATCCACTTTTGCGCCGCAGCCTGAACATCTACATGTTGTCTCGGCGTAATATCCTCGGCCGTAATAAAATAGCCGGGCAGTTTTTCATCATCAGACTCTGCATCCTGTTTTGCTTTTGGATTGATTAATTCGCGATAGGCAAGCATCTCAAAGGAATATACACCTACCTTTTCTTTGGATTTTTTCCCTTCTCTAATAATGTTTCTGAAATAATGATGAGCAAAACTTGGCTCGATACCATTGCTTGCATTATTCGCTAATGAGAGTGAAATAGTTCCGGTTGGTGCAATCGAACTGTGATGGGTAAAACGTGCACCAACTTTAACCAGTTCATCAACCAACTCAGGTGCCTCTTCAGCGATCCTCTGCATGTATCGGCTATATTTTGCGTGCAACACCTTCCCCTTTACGACATCACCAACCTTGATGCCATCACGAGACATCTCGGGTCTGCTGTGTAACATCTCTTTTGTTACAGTAAAATCCTGTTCCAGGATCGGCGCCGGCCCTTTCTCCTTTGCCAGATCCAATGCTGCCTGCCACCCCACCAGTGCCATCTCGCGCGTCACCTGCTCGGTGAATTCTAAAGATGCCTGATCACCGTACTTCATTCTCAACATGGTCAATGTTGAACCCAAACCAAGATACCCCATACCATGACGACGCTTACTATGAATCTCATCGCGTTGTTGTTGCAATGGCAGGCCATTGATCTCTACTACGTTATCCAGCATACGGGTAAACACAGAAACCGTTTTTCTGAATTCATCCCAATCAAAATAGGCATTCTCGGTAAATGCGTCACGGACAAATTTGGTTAAGTTAATTGATCCCAACAGGCAGGAACCGTAAGGCGGTAAAGGCTGTTCTCCGCACGGATTTGTCGCACGAACATTTTCGCAAAACCAGTTGTTGTTCATTTCATTGACCTTATCAATGAGAATAAACCCCGGCTCGGCATAATCGTATGTGGATGACATGATGACATCCCATAAGCGGCGGGCTGGTATTTTACGATAGACCTTGCATGCAACGAGGCCATCATTATTGCTCACATAGCCAGCCTTAACAGGCCAGTCGCGCCATACCACCTGGTCACTATTATTGATATCAAGACCATCAGTATCCACTTCCTTTTGAGTAACCGGGTAGCATAGTTTCCAGTTACCATTACTGATAACCGCCTCCATAAATTCTTTGGTGATCAATAGCGACAGATTAAACTGACGAAGACGACCATCCTCTCGCTTGGCCTTGATAAAATCCAGAACATCCGGATGGCCAATATCAAATGTTCCCATTTGCGCGCCACGACGACCACCGGCGGAAGAAACGGTAAAACACATCTTGTCATAGATATCCATGAACGACATGGGTCCAGAGGTATAGGCACCGGCACCGCTAACGTAGGCACCCTTGGGGCGAAGTGTTGAAAACTCGTAGCCAATGCCACACCCGGCTTTCAAGGTGAGACCTGCCTCATGTACCTTTTCGAGAATACTGTTCATCGAATCCGTGATGGTGCCTGACACGGTACAGTTAATGGTCGAGGTAGCGGGCTTGTGCTCCAGAGCGCCTGCATTGGACGTGATACGTCCTGCCGGTATCGCACCATGCCTCAACGCCCACAAGAACTCTTCATACCACTTATCCCGATTATCCTGCGTTTCTTCTACTTCAGCCAACGCCTGTGCGACCCGTTTGTAGGTGTCATCGATTTCCTGATCGATGACACCGCCATTCTTGCTTTTTAGGCGGTACTTTTTATCCCATATATCCTGTGATGCAGGTTGCAATGTTATTTCTGATACGGCTGTTGGAACCACTCGGAGGTGCACGCTTTTCATGGTTAAAACTTCCCCTTACCTTCTACCACCCTTGACTGAAAACCACAGAAAACACTCGGTAATCTATGCTCCCTGGTACTGAAATTGCGAAATTCAGCAAAAAACAGAAACACAATATATTGTGTTAAGCCAAAAGATTAATCCCACTTGCATATAGCTGTCAACAACTTTATGGAAAGCAACGGTAAAAACTATAAATCATTAATTATCAATTAGTTGTCAAACATATAGCCAAATAATCAATCTAATTTGATCGAAATAATATAGCCATAACCGAAAACGGGGAACCACAATATATTGTGTTTGATCATTTCAAACAAATTGAGGTATTTTGGCTTCCAATCTATAGAAAACAAACCCAGACTGGACCCTTTTATTTGACCATAATTCCGCAACCGAGACCAGAAATGAAACCCTTGAAAATCAAGAAACTGATGCCCATTAATAAATTATGGATAATTTAATTACAGGAGATTTATCATGACCATGACCCGATATGAACCGTGGAAAGCGCTAAACGAGTTCCATAACGACATCAACCGTTTATTCGATCATCGCATCAGCGGCATGCATCATGACGATACGCAGGTTGCAACAAGCGACTGGGTACCAGCGGTAGACGTTAAGGAAGAAACAGACCAGTACTTAATTTATGTTGACGTGCCCGGCGTTGAGGCAAAAGATATTGAAATCACCATGGAAAAAGGTGTTTTGAGCATCAAGGGCGACAGAAAATCTGTAAAAGAAGATGAACGCGGTGGTTTCAAGCGCGTAGAGCGTTCACATGGCACTTTTTATCGCAGCTTTTCTTTACCTGATACTGCTGATGTTGAAAACATCAGCGCAAAGGGGAAAAATGGCGTGCTGGAGATAACGATCCCGAAACAGGAACGCGTTCAACCAAGAAAAATATCCGTCGAATCATAAAAAAAGATACAAGGGGAAGGATAAAAGAGGGAAGTACAGATAATTTTTGCTGCACCTGAAACTCAACCCCTTTTCCCTTGCATCTTGTAACTTTACGCTGTTCGTAAATGGAATATAAAGACTATTACAAGATAATGGGCTTATCCCGTGACGCAAGCCAGGAGGATATCCGGCTCGCCTACCGCAAACGGGCCCGTAAATACCACCCGGACGTCAGCAAAGAACCCGATGCAGAAGCCAGATTCAAGGAAGTCAACGAGGCCTACGAGGTTCTGAAGGACAAGGAAAAACGGGCCGCATATGATCAACTGGGTAGCAGGTGGCAGGCTGGCCAGGAATTCCGGCCTCCGCCCGACTGGGAAAACAATTTTCATTTCGAGCAAGGTGGATTCAGCACTGGAGCCGGCGCGTTCAGTGATTTTTTTGAGAGCCTGTTCGGCGGCAATCAACCTTTTGGTACCAGTGGCTTTCGTTCAACCCGGACCACCGGGCACAAAAAAGCGTCAGTAAACCAGGATCAGCACACAACGATTGAAATACCGCTGGAATCCTCATACCTGGGTCAGTCTGAAACAATTCACCTCCAGCAAACTGAACAAGATGCGCACGGCCACTCCCAGACAAGGACCAAAAAACTCCAGGTAAAAATTCCTAGAGGTATTACGGAGGGCCAACAAATCAGACTGCCTGGACAGGGTATCGAATTACCCAATCAATCCAGAAAAGGCGACATTTATCTCAAAGTTCATTTCAAACCACACAAGATTTTTAACGTAAAAAATAGAGATATCTATCTGGAGCTACCCATCACCCCATGGGAGGCTGCACTGGGCGCCTCTGTCATCGTACCGACATTGGGTGGCAAAATCGAGATGAAGATTCCAGCCGGATCGCAATCTGCACAGATATTCAGACTAAAAGGTCGGGGGTTACCGGGAAATCCAGTTGGAGATCAACACATTACACTGAAGATGGTGACGCCTGAGGCGAAGGACGAAACGGCAAAAGCCTTTTATCAAAAAATGTCTGAAACACTTCCGCTAAATCCGCGAAATCATTTATGGTAAATACTAATCCAGGGCATAAAAGGAAAACCGGGGCCTGAAAGTTCTGACATCATGGGAGACAGGTAATGAGAACGATAGATCATATTAAACAGGGGCTTGGTCATACATGGGAAAATCTTTCCGAAGGCTGGCACCAGCTACGAGATCGGGCAACGCACGCATTAACCCGCTTCAATCCGGTTAAACAACCGGGCAGCGTAGAGTCTGCGCAGGCAGTTGTTGAACGTAATTCTTCGCGCTGGGGGTTGCTTGCGGCCGAAGTGATGGACGCTGAAAAGCAGGTGATTGTTACGCTGGAAATACCGGGCATGGAAGCCGGGGATTTTGATATCTCAGTTGTTGACGATGTGCTCATCGTACGTGGCGAAAAACATGCCCATAAAGAGCACTCCGAAGGGCGCTATTACGTAATGGAATGCGCATATGGCAGCTTTGAACGCGCCATTCAGTTACCGATGGTAGTAGATGATTCACAGGCCAAGGCACAATACAGGAAAGGCGTGTTAAAAATATTCTTTCCCAAACACCAGAACCTGAAAAGACACAGCATAGATGTGCAAACGGAGACCTAATGTTAAACCAGTTTTACCGCATGATCAGTTCACCATACCGCTTAATCAGGCCCGTTTTTTTTAGCCTAATGATGGTAATGGCATCGGCCAGTCAGGCCGGTTTGCCGACGCTTGATTCACAAGGCAACACATTACCAACCCTGGCCCCAATGCTTGAAAGGGTCACACCCGCCGTTGTCAACATTGCAACCGAGGGGCGCGTCCGGATCAGGGACAACCCATTGCTGCAGGATCCCTTTTTTCGTTACTTCTTTGATCTGCCACAGCGACCCCGCGAGCGCAAAACACAAAGCCTCGGTTCCGGTGTTATCGTTGACGCTAAACGGGGCTACATTCTGACCAACAATCATGTGATTGACAAAGCGATTCAGATCACCGTAACGCTTGTCGATGGACGCAAACTGAATGCTGAACTCATTGGCACCGATCCAGCATCGGATGTCGCAATTATTCAGATCCCGTCTGAGGATTTGACTGCAGTCAAGCTTGCTGACTCAGAACAGCTGCGTGTTGGGGATTTTGTTGTAGCAATTGGCAACCCATTCGGACTTGGCCAAACTGTCACTTCGGGAATCGTTAGCGCGCTGGGTAGAAGCGGATTAGGGATAGAGGGGTATGAAGACTTTATACAAACTGATGCGCCCATAAATCCGGGCAACTCCGGTGGTGCACTGGTCAATCTAAGAGGTGAACTGGTCGGAATAAACACCGCCATTCTCGCCCCCAGCGGCGGCAACGTTGGAATCGGCTTTGCCATCCCGACAAACATGGCACAACAAATTATGGGCCAACTGATTGAACATGGTGAAGTCAGACGCGGGCGACTGGGTATTTCTGTTCAGGATTTAACTGCTGAGCTCGCAGGTGCATTTGATATTAAAAGTCAGACAAATGGCACTGTTATCGTGCAAATCATTGACGATTCACCCGCGGATATTGCAGGTCTTCAAATTGGCGATATCATTACCCGAATAAATGGTAAAAAGGTGCACGGTTTTGCGGATTTACGTAATGTACTGGGTTTGTTGCGCGTTGGTGAAAAAGTTGACATAGAGATACTTCGCGACGGAAAAACGCAACGGGTCAGCGCGACAATTGCCGACACCAAACGCAAACGAACCCGAGGCCAGGACCTCAGTGAATTATTGCAAGGCGCATTTTTCTCCCCCGTTCACGAAAGCTCGTCACGAAGTGGTGAAAAAACGGGTATACTCGTTGCCGAAGTCGAGCCAGGCAGTATTGCATGGCGGGCCGGTTTGCGTAAAGATGACGTCATTTACTCAATTAATCGAATCCGTGTTGAATCAATAGACCAAATGCGTGAGGCACTGGGAAACTCACAACGAGGCATTTTAATGAACATTCGGCGTGGGAATTTCGCAACGTTCATCGTCATTCAATAATCTATCATGGCCAGCACCCAAAACAATGTTGCAATAGATTTGTCTCAATCGATCATCCGGTTAGACCAGGTGGCATACAGCTACCATAACCGGGTTATATTTGATGATATCAACATTTCCATTCCCCGCGGGAAAATAACCGCGATCATGGGGCCAAGCGGTTCAGGAAAAACGACGCTGTTAAAACTAATTACTGGCCAGTTGCATCCGATTAATGGCTCTGTCACCGTAAACGAGCAGGAGGTGCCAAAACTGAATCGACAGGCGTTATTTAAATTACGAATGCGAATGGGAATGATGTTCCAGAGTAGCGCGCTGCTAACTCACTTGTCGGTGTTCGAAAATGTTGCTTATCCGTTAAGGGAGCATACCAATCTATCAGAGCCAATGATTCGCAGCATTGTTTTAATGAAACTTCAGGCAGTTGGTTTACGTGGTGCTCGAGACCTGATGCCTAGCGAATTGTCCGGAGGCATGACCAGAAGGGTGGCTCTAGCCAGAGCGATAGTACTTGACCCGATGATGATCATGTATGACGACCCATTTTCTGGCCAGGACCCGGTTACGCTCGGCGTTTTAATGCGGTTAATTCAATCGCTCAACGATGGCTTAGGCATTTCGAGCATCCTCGTATCACACGATGCCGATGAGATAGCGGCCATAGCCGACTACATTTATATTATCGCTGAAGGCAAGGTCAAGGAACACGGAACACCAGACGAGCTAGGTCGATCAAACAACGACTGGACACAACAGCTACTCAAGGGCCGGGCAAATGGCCCGGTATCATTTCATTACCCCGCAGTGGAACTTCGCAATGATTTGAAAATTTGATATCAATAACAAAGCGGTGCATGAATTCATGCACCGCTTTGTCACATTCTACAATTAGCAGAACTTGCTAACGGGCCGAGTGTCCTGTCAACTTAACCTCTACCTTATCAGCCTCATCGATACTGGCATAATATTCACGCAGAATATCCAGGACCTCGGGGCGACTAAATTCCGGCGGCACCTCTTCGCCCTCGGATAAAGATTTACGAAGCTTGGTGCCTGATAACAGCAGTCGATCAGCCCCCTCATGTGGACAAGTGCGCATTGAAGCCATTCCATTACATTTGTAGCACCAGAAGGTCCAGTCGATTTTCAACGCCTTTGTTTCCAGTGCGTCCGCCGGGATTTCATCAAAGATATGATGCGCATCAAATGGACCATAATAATCACCAACACCGGCATGATCACGACCTACCAGTAAGTGTGAACAACCATAATTTTGTCTAAACAATGCGTGCAGTAACGCTTCTCGAGGACCTGCATAACGCATATCCAGTGGATAGCCAGCCTGCACAACCGTGTTATCAACAAAATAATTTTCAACCAGTGCGTTGATGGATGCACTTCGTACATCTGCCGGGATATCACCTGGCTTCAGTTTGCCCAACAGTGAATGAATCATCACCCCGTCACAGATTTCTATGGCTACTTTCACCAGGTATTCATGAGAACGATGCATCGGGTTACGTGTCTGGAACGCTGCGACAGTGGTCCAGCCTTTCTCTTCAAACAACGCACGGGTTTCTGCAGGTGTCATATATATCTCACCAAAGCGTTCGGCGAAATCGCCCTGAGATAAAACCTTGACCGGGCCAGCCAGATTAACCTCACCCTGTTCCATTACCATCTTGACACCCGGGTGTGCTTCATCAGCGGTTTTGTATACCATCATACATTCGTGCTGTTTGTCGATGGAATATTTTTCGGTTACTTGCATGGTAGCCATGATCTCGTCATTTTCACCATTAACGAGCGCGACTTCATCGCCCGTCTTAATCATGTCAGCAGTGGCCTTATCTGTAGACAATGTGATGGGAATTGGCCAGAAAAGCCCATTTGCCATCTTGTAGCCATCACAAACGCCTTGCCAATCGGCATGAGTCATAAAACCATCCAGCGGCGTAAAACCACCGATACCCATCATGATCAAGTCACCGACCTCTCGGGAACTGATCGTGACTTTGGGCAGGCCCTGGGCCCTGGACATTTCTTCTTTTAATGCTGCGCCTTCAAGCAGAAGGGGCTTAAGCGCTTCCCCGCCATGAGGGTTAACGAGCTTGGACATGATGATGACTCCCTGAAAATGACAATAGTTTACATTCTGGCGCGCCAATTTACTTCGCAACGCATGCTTGACGTTCGACTATAGCAAAACTGCAGGTTTTATTCGACAATTGTTTAATAATCCAGCAGTTTTTCTTGCGGATTGCGTTCCAATCGCGCACGTTGGTGTTGGGCGTATCTGGCCAAAAACATACCATCGTTTCCCTTTCTGGTTCATCGATGCTTTCGAATACAATTTTTCTCGAAAAACTATTCAACACCAAATCCGACTTTTTTAAATGACATAAAACGCATACAATCGATTCACCCTAAACGCTCACATATAATCAACAACTTCCGGAAGATCATGGACCGATAAATGAGGCATTTAACTCTACTCTGTTGCTTAGTTCTACTCAGCACCGGTTGCGCCACACGCGCACCTTTCACTCAACAACTTCGGCAGGAGCTGGAGTTATCCAACGAAGATCTGAAACATATGCAGTTTTTTCTTGCAGGAGAGATGGTGCTTTACCGCGCATCCAATAAAGACCAGGCCAACATTACGCGCAAACATAACCTTCGGTTGGTTAACGACACATTAATCGAGGAGATCATGATCCGCTCTGGGACGCCTGCCATTGCTGAAAAAATTGAAGAAAATGCAGTTTTTGTCAGTTTCGAAGAGGGGAAATTGCTTAACTTCGGTTCTGACCCGGAGGATACTAATAATTGGCAGGGAAAATATATGTTGATCGTAGACGCTTGGGAGGGTGAGCAGGGAGAGCTATCCTACGACGGAAAACCCTACCAGGTTAAAGGAGATTACGCATCATTACACCTACTGGTCAACCTGAATGAAATTGACCAATACAAGAAACGGAGCCGGGTACTAAAAGGTAGAAGGTTAAACAATGAGTTAGTCCAGCCCAATCCGTAACTGGAAGAAGGCAACCTTCGCCTGTATTGCGACTACATGAAGGTGATACGGCATTTCTTAATCCAGCATTAAGATAAAACGGGTAAAGTGCGCAAATTTCACAAAAAGATATCGCGCTATCAGTTGTTTATTAGCAGTACATTCGCAAGTGATGAATAAGACTATCGTTTGGGATATGCCGACTCGAGTGTTCCATTGGCTATTGACAATGGGATTCGTAGCTGCGTGGATGACGCACGACGATAATCGCTTCCTGTATATACATGTTTTTGCTGGTTATGTGTTTCTGGCATTACTGGTTTTCCGATTGCTGTGGGGCGTTATCGGTAGTCATTACGCGCGGTTTCATGTTTTCGCCCATAACTGGGAATCGGTTCAAGCATATTTGAAAGGCCTGATAACCGGTGAGGCAACACGCTATATTGGCCACAACCCCATTGGCGGATGGTCCATTTTCCTGATGATTGCATTGGGCTTCCTCATCACCATAGCCGGTATGTTTGTTCTAGGTGGCGAGGAAAGGCATGGACCGTTAGCAGCAGTTATTCCATTTGCTGTTGGCTCCGCATTCAAGGAAGTCCACGAATTCGGCGCCTGGACAATGATCATCATGGTTTCGATACATGTAATTGGCGTTATTGTAGAAAGTATTTTTCATAAGGATAACCTTATATGGGCCATGGTCAGTGGATATAAATATAACGTTAAGGAAAACAAGGAAAATATTTCGCGACATAATTTGGCAGGGGTATTGATATTGGTGCTAATTTTTATAGCGGGCATATTCACCTTCAAAGGTTATTTGACTCACACCCTGGAAAATCCTTTTCTTCCGTTTAAGGGGCCTGAGCTCCCAGACAATACCGTATGGCGCAATGAGTGTGGTGATTGTCATCTGGCGTTTCATCCAACGTTATTACCGGCCAGGTCCTGGCAAAAAATGATGTCTCAACTGGACGACCACTTTGGTGACGCGGTTTTCATCGACGACGACACAACAGAAACTATAAAGCAGTTTTTACTTACCTATTCTGCTGAAAGCGAGCTTTCGGAACCCGCCTATCAGATCAATCGATCGACACCGAAATCAGAAACGCCGTTATTCATAACCAAAACGCATTATTGGCATAAAAAACACAAAGATATCAACAAGATGTACTGGGATAGCGAATTAGTAGGCAGCAAAAGCAATTGTGCAGCCTGTCATTTTGATGCCGACCTGGGAACATTTGAGGATGCCGCAATGTGGCTACCGAAGTTGTGAGCATGTTATAATGTGGCTTCCGGGTAACGCTTGAACTATTTTATACTCAAACTGGTTCAAATACGCCGGAGTACAGTGCTCTTTAAGCGCTTCAGCAACATACAATAGATAATTAATTAGATCGCGCAATAAATTGCGGAGCCCGGTAACAGTGAAGATGTATTTACGTTATTTGCTCTTTGGGGCACTTGTTAGTGTTATGCCAGCAGTAACCGCAGATGTCATTGATGAGCAGTTAAAAATTTATAGTGCTAATGGAGCTATTCAATTTAGCGCTAGCAATGGGAAAAAACTTTGGAACAAGCCCTTTCCCGATCCTGAGAAACCAGGTCAAAAACGTAGCTGTACCAGCTGCCATACAAATAGTTTGCAGCTACCTGGCAAACACATCCGTACCGGAAAAATCATTGACCCGATGGATCCCGCCGTTAATAACAAGCGATTTACCGACGCTGAAACGATAGAAAAGTGGTTTAAGCGAAATTGTAAGTGGGTAATGGACCGCCTGTGTACATCACAAGAAAAAGGCGATTTACTGTTGTTTCTACGTCACCGGTAAGCCTTTGACAAGAGGCAAGTAGAGGAACAGAGCATGACCGGTAAAATTTGTTTGCATGTTGTGTTATGGCTGAATTTGGCTGTAGCGTCATCGTCTTTATTCGCTAGAGAAGATAATCATTCATCTAATCCATCGTCTTCAGGCTATGACTTTGAACCCGTAGCCAATGCCACCTATCGCTTCGAGTGCGGTGCATGTCATTTTGCATACCCACCTGGCTTGTTGCCAGCACGATCCTGGCGTCGCGTGATGAATAACCTGGAGACCCACTACGGAGAAAGTGCTGAACTTCCCCAGAAAACCAAAGAGTCGCTGCTTACTTATCTTGTCAATCATTCTGCTGACAAGACAATGATAAAAAAGTCGAAGAAGATAATGCGTTCAATGCGAAGCAGTTATACGCCTGAGCGCATTACGAAGGTGCCTTATATTCGCAACAGGCACTTTGAAATTCCGTTACCTATGTATCGGGACAATCCGGATATCAGAAGCCTGGGCAATTGTGACGCTTGCCACACCAGGGCCGAGGAAGGTTCTTTTGCATCGCAGGAGATCGATGTACCGGGATTTGGACGCTGGAGAAAAGCCCCCACAGACAACTAAACATTAATTCTTAATCATAACAAGCAATTAGCCTACCAGGAACTATCCTATTCAAGCAGCAATAACCTCGCTGCAACAACTATCAGTAGTATTGCAAAGATCCTTTTGAGTCTCAACACCGGCATATAATGCGTCCACCTCGCTCCTAACGGTGCAAACAGGACACTTGTAATGGAAATTGCAATCAATGCTGGCCAGTAAACATAACCGCTACTCCATTCCTGAAAAATCACATTTCCAGTTCCGGCAAAAATATAGCCCACCAAACCCACAATTGCTATAGGAAAACCGCAGGCGGCTGACGTAGCAATCGCCTGTTTTACGCTGGTTTTACGCCAATACAAAAATGGCGTTGTCATCGTCCCCCCACCAATACCGACTAACGATGACACAAAGCCGATCCCGCCACCGGCTAGGGTCATCCCAACCACGCCTGGTAACGAACGCGAGGCCGCTGGTTTTATATCTCCAATCATCTGAATGGCAACCAAGATCGCAAACAGTCCAAATATAGTTTCCAAAACCTGGTGGGGTAATTGCCGACCTAGAACCACGCCAGATAAAACGCCGAATACAATTCCGGGGGTTAATTTTGATACTACCAGCCACAGAACAGCGCCATGTCTGTGATGGGTATAAACTGACGAGAGCGACGTAAAGACAATTGTCCCCAGAGAAGTCGCTATCGCCATATGCATGGCAATTTCATCCGGCATGGCAAGATATGTGAAAAAAGTTACAAGCGAGGGCACGATAATCAATCCCCCGCCAATGCCCAACAATCCGGCAATGAATCCACTGATGGCGCCAAGAAAAAGATAAAAAATCAGTTCAAACCACACAACGAACCAGTAATGGTAAACGACTATCTGATCCAGATGGTCTTGGCATTAAGAAACTCGCGCATACCATGACGAGATAACTCGCGACCGTACCCCGATGCCTTGATTCCACCAAAGGGTAAACGAGGGTCACTTTTTACAAAACCGTTGACAAATACCGCACCGGACTCAATGCGCCGGGCAACCCTTTCCCCTCTACTGACATCTTTGGTCCAGACGCTTCCACCAAGACCGAAGCGCGATGCATTTGCAACCCGAATCGCGTCCTCTTCGTCATTGACACGAATAATACCCGCGACGGGCCCAAACAATTCCTCATTATAGGCAGGAGACGCGGGTTGAACATGGTCAATGATCGAAGCCGGATAGAATGCACCTTCACCAGCAACCGGCTCACAGCCACAAATGTTTTTTCCTCCAGCATCAAGACTGATAATGACCTGATTATGAAGCTCGTCCCTTAAATCAATGCGTGCCATGGGTGCCAATGTTGTGTGTTCATCGAAAGGATCTCCGACATGCAACGCCGATACCGCGCCTGCGAATTGCTCAACAAACTCATCGGCAATTGCATCGACAACGATAAAACGCTTTGCGGCAATACAACTTTGCCCGGCATTCAGAAATCTTGATACCGTCGCGCCCCCGACAGCATCGTCCAGCTCGGCGTCTTCCAACACGATGAAGGCATCTGACCCGCCAAGTTCGAGTACCGATTTTTTAATTTGCATCCCCGCACATGCCGCCACCTGTTTGCCGGCATGCTCGCTCCCGGTCAACGTTACCGCATGCACTCTCTCATCTTCAATCACCTGACTGACCTGCGATGAAGAGATCATCAGGGTACGAAATATGTTGGAGGGTAACCCCGCTTCTTTAAAGACCTGCTCAATAGCCAACGCACACCGGGGTACATTTGAAGCATGCTTGAGAAGCCCTGTATTGCCACCAACCAGGGCGGGCGCTGCAAACCTGAAAACCTGCCAGAACGGAAAATTCCATGGCATTACAGCCAGGACGGTACCCAGCGGCTGATACGCAACCAGGCTTTTTCCAGCATCGGTCTCGATAAGCTCATCGGATAAAAATGCAGGCCCTTCATCCGCATAATACTCACAAACCCAGGCGCATTTCTCGATCTCTGCACGTGACTCAGCGATTAATTTGCCCATCTCCCGGGTAATGATGCCCGCATACTGTTCCGATCGTTCCCTTAAAATACTCGCTACCGAACGTAAATATTCGCAGCGTTTACCTAATGGGGTGGCAACCCAGCCTCTCGATGCCTCTGAAACCTGCTGCAGCGTCTCATCAAGCACATCGTTACTCCAGGGCTCAAACACCCCTACTATTTCACCTGTTGCTGGATTAATTGATTCAAAAGCCATAACTGCTACTCCTCGTCGTCATCACTTACACTATAGTATAACCCGCATGACAAGCGTTATACTTTCACTCCAGAAGGCAGAAAACGCCACCAATTTGACAGGAACGGGGGATTCCAATGCAGCCACCAATTAATTCAACAACAAAACCAAGAATATGTATTCTCGGCGGCACCGGGTTTGTCGGTCAACGCCTGGCCGCAGAGCTATCTTCGCAAGGATATCCGTTAAAGGTGTTAACAAGGCGGCGTGAACGTCATCGAGAACTTTTGGTTCTGCCAGACATTAAGCTTGTTGAAACCGATATTCACAACCAGTCTGATCTGAGTTGCCACCTGAACGGCTGCGATATCGTTATCAACCTCGTTGGTATTCTGAACGAACAGAAAAAGGGGGATTTCGAAAAGATCCACGCTGAGTTACCGGGCAAAATTATTACTGCTTGTCGAGATAATGATATATCTCGTGTAATACACGTTAGCGCGTTGAACGCTGACGCCACCAAGGGATCCAGCGATTATTTACGCACAAAAGGTGCCGGTGAATATGCGTTTAGCATCGCAGGCAATGAAGGATTAGAGGTGACCATTCTAAGACCATCGGTCATCTTTGGTCCTGGTGATCACTTCTTTAATCGTTTTGCTGGGTTACTCAAGATCAGTCCTGTAATATTTCCGCTGGCATGTCCAAATGCGCGATTTGCACCGGTTTTTGTCGGCGATGTTGTACACGCACTTTTAGGTTGTATACAAAATCCGGCGACTATCGGGGAAATTTATAACCTGTGCGGACCCAACCAGTACACGCTACGCGAACTCGTTGAATTTACAATTGATACCCTACGCACCGAACGAATAGTTATAGAACTGAGTGATACCATGACCCAGATTCAGGCCAAAATCATGGAGAAACTACCTGGAAAAGTACTGACAACCGACAATGTTTTGTCCATGAAGAGTAACAATGTTTGCAACGAAGCATTTCCAAAAATATTTGGCATTGTACCCAAATCGATTGAATCCATTGTCCCCACCTTTCTTTTAGATAAAGGCCAACGCGGTCGATACTACTTTTTCCGTTTCTGGGCACGTCACGAAAGCTAGCCCCGGGAGGGAATCATTGAAGACTTATATGGTTGGTGGTGCTGTCAGGGATAAGTTACTTGGCCTGCCAATCAAGGATAAAGACTGGGTTGTGGTCGGCGCGAGCCCCAAACAGATGTTGGACCTGGGCTATAAACAGGTAGGTGCTGACTTCCCCGTTTTTATTCATCCGCAATCCAGTGAAGAATACGCACTCGCCAGGACCGAACGCAAGACCGCACCCGGGTACTCAGGTTTTGAAGTATATGCCGCCCCTGACGTCACCCTGCAAGATGACTTGATGCGAAGAGATCTGACGATTAATGCGATGGCCGAGACTGATGATGGCACGCTAATTGATCCCTTCGGAGGTTTCCAGGACTTGCAACGCAAACTCCTCAGACATGTTTCACCAGCCTTTGCTGAAGACCCTTTGAGAATTTTACGCGTTGCAAGATTTGCAGCCCGTTTTTCGGCAAATCAATTTACAATCGCCGATGAAACGATGCAACTGATGGCAAAAATGGTTGAAAGCGGCGAAGCAAATGCATTGGTACCTGAAAGAATCTGGCAAGAAACCCGGCAAGCGCTGTCCGAGGTAACACCATCGGTTTTTTTTACCGTGTTACAACAATGCGGCGCACTAAAGGTGTTGTTCCCTGAAATAGACAACCTTTTCGGTGTACCCCAGAACGAGAATGATCACCCGGAAATTGATACCGGCATTCATACGCTCATGGCAGTGGATCACGCAGCCAAATTGAGCGCCGATCCACAGATTCGTTTCGCAGTGCTGGTTCATGATCTGGGAAAGGCTGCAACGAACAAGGAAGACTGGCCTCAACATATTGGCCATGAAATGAAAGGGACAGACATGATCAATTCTGTTTGCCATCGATTGCGCATTCCTAATAAGTACCGTCAGCTCGCCATACTGGTTTGCCAATACCACACACATTGCCACAGAGCATTCGAACTAAAGGCCAGCACGATGCTTAAAACACTTGAGCACCTTGATGCATTTCGCCGCCCTCAACGATTCGAACAATTTCTGATTGCCTGCCAGGCGGATGCCCAGGGACGAAAAGGTAAAGAGCAAGATGAATATTTACAAAAGCACCTCTTCAGCGGCTCATTATTTGAAGCACAACAAACTGATGTTCAAAAAATCATTGCTACAGGTAAGACAGGTAACGAGCTTGCGTCTGAAATCAGAAGACAACGAGTAGCGGCCATAGCGCATTATCTTGCCAATCATCGATAATTCGATGACATGATGATCAAAAAAACCTGTTTTATCCCTGAATAGGCAAAACACCCGGGCACAACCCGTATTGGCAGACCTAACCCGAATATTTCGCCGCCTTGGTGAAATATTCGGGCTAATTTATTTATTTTTCTAAACTTATTTGTGAGCTGACCGATAACCTAGCCAATAAAATTTTCACTCAAAATTCGAAAAAAGAAAGGAAAATCATGGTCCAAGACGCGACTAACGAACGATTTATCATTGAAGGTGTATCAGAAGATAATAGGAAATTTCGTCCCTCCGACTGGGCGGAACGAATATCAGCAATGATCGCTCACTTTGGACCTGACCATAAACTACATTATTCGGATCTTGTACACCCCTGCATCATTGAGGGAAAACAATGCCTGATTGTCGCTCGCGGGTTAAGCGAACTGAACCCGGATGCCTATCAATTTATTATTGCCTTCGCCAAGGAAAACCAGCTTCGCATACAAGAAGACAGACGTTCAAAAACCCGTGGCGTACTAAACGATAGGCGATCTAATACAAATAATATCAAAAACTTAACAAATAATGCCGCTGCATAAATGACAATCGCATGAGGCGGAGCCCTAATATCTGTATATTTCCATATAAAACAACTAATTAACAAAATATATCGAATATCGATGGCTCGCTAATATTTTGTTAATTAGTTGTTTTATATGTAGTAATATGGGAATCTCACAACAAACAAAACAAACGCGGTCAATCAATTTTGCATATTGACTTCCTTCGGCATTCCATGACAAGCTTTTATCCGGCTCATAACACCAGTCATACGGAATGAGCCTGGACTGAATAATAATTCTGATACGTCCACGGCACCATGATGTAACGCCAACATTCTCAAGCGATCCACCTTAACCATTCAGAAGGAGGTATCATATGTATGGAGTGCGTCACCATTTATCCCATGATTTTCCAGAATACCAACATGCCATCGAATCACTAAAAACAAATAGTCGGAATTTCGCAACCCTGTTCGATGAGTATGATAATACTGACAAAAAGATTTATGGCCTGATTAACCAAATGCAACCGACCGCCGATAGCCACCTGGAAACATTAAAAAAGAAGCGATTGCTTCTAAAAGACCAGTTATATTCGTTATTGGTCCACCATAACGAATATCGATAATTTGCAACTATTGTCTTCGATCATTACGCCCTGACATGAATTCTTGTCAGGGCTTTTTTAACGCCATTTTTATAATCTCATTCTTATAACCAACCCCAAGTGAGCTGCCCATTAACCGTTATCCTGCAATCAGGTAATGGAGGTTGTCGCGGAGTAGTAACCGTTAGTGGCGTGGTTGAAAGGTTTTCGGATCCAGGCGCTCCATTATATAACATAGGCAATCTTGCCGAATAACCCTTTCATCCAGTGTTAACATCGATGGCATAAACGGCATAGCGGTACGCATCTCATTGTCTCGATACTGAAAGTAACGTCGGCCCAGATTTTCACCATGCTCCCCGCTAACCTCTAGCCTAAAGTTACTCGAGTCAGTCATTTTTCCAAAACGCGTATTTGCCGGTAACTCGGAGAAATTTAACTGATCCAGATCGGCAATGAACTGAAAATCACCTGTTCCTTGACCAAAACTCAAGGTTGCGCTGGCAGGTACCTTTACTATTGCAACGGTGTGAAATAAATCTATATCACTTGAAGCCACCGCATGCATTGGTATATTTACCAGATTGAGGCACGCCTCCAAATAACTTCGTGCATGATCCACACCAAACTGTTGTGCCGGCAAACCACATTCCAGTGTTACTGATGGACAAAGATTCGCAAACGCAGAAGACTGAACGCCTTCAGGCCTTATAAAGTAGACGACCGTCCTGCTAAAAAGCGTTGCCAGCTGGAGATAGCTGTTTTCCAATCTATTAATACAGGCATAGTGAGGATTAATGCCAGTATTATTGTGAATATCAATACTCGCGAAAACGTTTCTCCGTCTCATCTCATCAATCACTTTCGCCATCATCTGGTGCTCGGGCGTATTTCCGTCTAACCAAATACGGTTAAAATCCGGCTGGCCGTCAAGACGTCGCATATGAAAACGCGCCGCCTTTACATTGCCAATAAAAATTGAAAGTGCTCGCGGCAATTCCCTGGTTTGAAAATCCCTTAGCAGGGATTGAATTGCCAGCAAGCCTGTTTCCTCATTGCCGTGCAAAAGTACCGACACAAACAATGGCTCTTTTTTTCTTCCCGATAAATGAATCAGGGTAGATTCAGGAAGCACCTCCCAGAGCCGGGAAACCTCAACATCATACAAAGCCGGCGGAATATCATTTAATATTGTTAACATTGTTTAGTTTTTCTGCCGCAATTAAACCTTACTGTGCAATGACAAATCCGTTAAAAAGATGCAAAAACCAAATGCTATAAGGACCATTCGTGCACCGGCATCCCCGTGAGGGAGTTCATTTGATAAACAGATGTTAACTCCCGCATATCACAACTGTTTTTTTGTTTATATGCACGCTGCCATGCCGCACCATTTAACTGGCTGCATACCCGGTCACTGATAATATCCAGGTATCGCGCTATATCTTCACTGCTTATATTCATCGAATCCAGGCCCTCGCGCGCTAACGGAACAAGCTCATCATGAATCAGCTGATGCATGGCCCGGTTCTTACCGTCAATCCAGTTTACTGTTGAGTTTAATCCCGAACGCGCGGCATTATAAAAATTCTGTTTCGCATTTTGAAAATCAAGCGTCGATTCCGGCGCTGTTTTTCTCGCTGCCAGTGCAACCACCAGCCCGTAAAAAAAAGCCGCATTCGCAAAGCAATCCACTGGTGTCGGGCCAGCCGGCACAACCCGGTGCTCTATCCTCAGGTGAGGACTACCGTCTTCATCAAATCCGATTAATGGGCGATTCCATCGCCAGATGGTGCCATTATGCAATCGCACATGGTGCATACATTTAGTGTGCTCATCCTGATGTGCCGCTAATAACACAGGGAAACAATCCCGGTTTTCCGAAAAAACTTCGTACAGGGAATTTTCAATATAACCCGCGCCGAAGCTGACGCGCTGGACATTCCCGCAATACCCCGACTTGTTGCCGTTAATTGCAACAGCCTGTTCAAACAGCGGAATTCGAGTCTCATCCCATAAATCCCTATCGAATAAATAGGGCGAATTTGCCGCAGCTGCCACAACGGGCGCTGAGGCGATAAGCGCAGCATTGTAGAACCGCGTAGAATCAGCCAAATTGACTTGTAAATGAATCTGAAAGGAGGTCGCAGCAGATTCCAGCATGACGTCATTATGCCTGGTATGGAGGCTTTGACGCCCATCAATATTCAGCATCAGCGGGCGACCTCTTCTGCTTTTAAGTACTTGCTCATTTAGGGCCCGATAGCGAATAAAGCCAGACATATTTTCCAGTGTTAATTCACTATCACTAACTGTTGGCAAAATTCCTATCATTGACATTTGCCCCCCAAGTTTCTCTGCCACTTCGTTGCATTGATGCCAGTTTTCATCCAATTCTGACTGCATCATGCTCAACGCGTTTAATTCCAGTACCCGGGGGGTACCATTGAGTTCGATATTAAATTTCGACAATTCGGGAACGACAAACAGATCACCCGTACTTTCAATTAGCTTCTCATTCTCTGGCATGGGCGAGCAGGCCTGGTCTATTAACCAGGCCTCGAGCTCGAATCCGGCAGTCAGTGGCGCGTCAGCAAACAGGTCTTGCTGAAACCAGGTCTTTAACAACGACGTTTCCTCAGTTAATCGCTGACTGAATATCTCAAAGTCTTTTCTCGAAAAGTGACTGCTGGAGATTTCTTCGCCCATGGATGAATTGTTGGTAGCTGATTATCTGGTTAAGACCGGAGTGACCAGGCACTAGTATAGCTTAATATTGTGTAACTAGTCAGTTTTCAATAATCGTTGAAGCTCTACCAGTCGTTGCGGAGAACCGACGTCCATCCATTGCCCCTGATAATACTCCCCTGAAACACAATGCTTCTTCATCGCATTACGCAAGACAGGTGCTAATGGAAACCGACCGGGCTTACAGCCACTAAATAAATCTGGATGATAAACACCCATGCCGCTAAACGTCATCCTTATACCATCAGTATCCACAACATTACCGTTATCTATTACAAAATCACCTTGCCCATGAAAGGGTGGATTATCGATTAAGACAAGGTGTGCGAGCTTTGATTGTTCAAGGGTGAGCTTTGCAAAATTATAGTCCGTCCAAATGTCGCCGTTAATTACGATAAATGGATCTCGGCCCAACATTGGTAACGCATGATATATACCTCCCCCCGTTTCAAGACCTTGTTCATCCTCGGCAGAATAAATTATTTCAGCACCATATCGACTACCATCTCCCAGGGCGGAAACTATCTTGTCACCCATATAGGCGTAATTGATAACAATCTGATGGATATTTGCGTCGACCAATGCTTCGATGTGGTATTCAATCAAGCGCTTTTCGCCAACTTTCAGTAAAGGCTTCGGGATCCAGTCGGTGTAGGGTCTCAGACGTTCGCCACGACCTGCTGCCAAGATCATCGCTTTCATCAATTCTCGGCTTTTTGCTCTCGCGCAAGAAGCTCCATCACCGCTTCGCGTGGATGTCGTCCTTGATATAAAATATTATAAACCTGTTCTGTAATTGGCATATCAATACTATTTTTGGCCGCGATCCATAGAACCTGTTTTACCGTTTGCGCGCCTTCAACAGCCTGACCTATACCGTTGATCGCATCAGCAAGGTTTTGCCCCCTGGCCAATGCCAGCCCTAGTCTTCGATTACGTGACAGGTTATCAGTACTGGTAAGCACCAGGTCGCCCAGCCCCGCCAGCCCCATGAATGTTTCCTGGTCACCACCGATAGCAACACCTAAACGCATAATTTCTGCCAACCCCCTGGTGATCAAGGCGGCCCGTGTATTTGCACCAAAGCCCAGACCATCGGCTATACCCGCAGCTATGGCCATCACATTTTTTACCGCGCCGCCAACCTCGACGCCTATAATATCCCTCGATGTATAAACGCGAAAAAAATCGTTGTGCAAGCTATTCGCCAAATCCTCAGCTAATGTCTCATCGTTCGCGGCAAGGGTTACTGCCGTAGGAAGAGATTCTGCAACTTCTTTCGCAAATGTAGGGCCTGAGATAACCGCATAGGCTCGATCAAGACCCAACACATCTTCAACTACCTCATGCAATAGTTTATTTGACTGCGGATCCAGACCCTTGGTTGCCCATACAATTCGTGCATTAACGGACAGTCTTGATTTGATCATTTCAAGTGTAGGCCGAAATCCTTCGCTAGGAACAGCCATCAACACGTCGCCCGGCTGGCTTAAGACTTCATCCAGTTCGGTCTCTGGCTGTAACAGTTCGGGAAAGGATATACCGGGCAAATAGCGTTCGTTGCTGCGCGTTTTCTGCATCTGCCGCAGCTCATCAATTCCGCGCCCCCACATTATCGTAGGGCATCCATTCCGCGACAGCAACATGGCTAGCGCCGTTCCCCAGGAACCCGCCCCAATGACTGAAAAATTCTTGCCCATATTGATCTAGCCCGAATAATTCACCAAGGATCCCGGATGATGCCTCTGGCGTTAGGCACGACTGCATGGATGCAGCAGTTAGCGTAAAGTCTGTAACATTGACCGAGGGCCGGGACAGGCATCATCTCCGGGTACCGTTTGTACTGTTGGGTCAATACGTTTTTTCTCAAATGAGTCATCAACTTATCTTATCATTTCGCCGCCTTGGTGAAATATTCGGGCTAGTGCTTGGTTTCTGCCTGGGGAGACTGATTTTGAGCCTGCTGCTCCTGTTGCTGTTTCTGACTTAATGCCTCTTTGTATAAAGCATCGAAATTAACCGGTGGAAGTAACTGCTGCGGAAAACCACCTCTGGTCACAAGATCACAAATGGTTTCCCTAGCGAACGGGAAAAGAATATTCAGGCAATAGTTTCCAACCATATTTCCAAACTCGCTTTGTTCAAACCCCTGAATGGTAAATATCCCGGCCTGTTGCACCTCGACCAGATAGGCGGTCTTTTTTCCAATCTTTGCGGTCAGGGTAACAATCAACGTTACTTCATGGACACCCTCTCCAATGGTTATAAACTTGTTGCCCATTTGCATATTCACCTCGGGCTCCCAATTCTTTTTGAAAATCTCCGGTGTATTCGGTGTTTCAAAAGACAGGTCCTTTACATACACTTTTTGAATTGCAAATTGCTTGTCACCCGATTGGGTGGAATGATTCTCGGTTTCTGTCATTGCCTGATTATACCTTCAGTCTTTTTAGTAAATTAAGGATGGTGATCAATCGTCGTGCTGACCATGGCAACCCGGACCTGTAAACGAATCCAGTCAACGGATCGATATATTTTCCAATGTATCTGTTACCCTTTTGTTAACGGCAAGTTGTCATTTCGCCAGGCCCTTAAGCCACCTGATATTTTAAACAGTTTTTCAAATCCGTTTCGCTTTAAAATGACACCAGCTTGTGCAGACCGTTGGCCCGATCTACAACTAAGTAATACAGCATTATCCTTAAATTTCTCCAGCTCGTTCACCCTGGATTCCAGTGCTCCAAGCGGGATGTGAATAGCATTCAATATATGTCCCTGAACATATTCGTCAGCTTCTCGCACATCCAGAATAATTGCATCCTGATGATTAAGAATCTGGGTAGCCTCCATAGGCTTTACTTCCTCAAAACCCAGTAAACGCGATTTTGCCTTCTGCATCATTATCCAGATCAGGATAAGAATCGCGGCTAAAATCCACTCCCAATTTTCCAGTAACATCTTTCCGGCGTCTTTCATAGAAACTTATCGTGACAGATTAATGCCAATTAACCATCCTGATTACACGGGTTTTAATCACAACCGGAGTAAAGCCCGATATAATGCCATGATACGAACAAAGAGTCAGGGGACTTTTACCAGAAACTGAACTGGCTGACGTCTGCCATTCTCAACATGCAATGATGCGTAGAGTATAAGCTATCAAAGAAGGTATCAGGATGAACTGGAGCACTTATCGCCATACATTTCGCATAGCAGGTTCACTAACCTTATTATTCCCGCTGACTCTAGACGATAAATGACACGGTTTGCCTGTTTTCGCGTTCGCAATATTTGCATTTCTCGCATGATTGCGAGGTGTTGCGATATATTACTTTGAGTTGTCCCCACTCTGTCCACTAACTCCTGAACACTTAGGTCATCATTCTTTAAGATGCACAGTATTTTCAGGCGAATCGGGTGTGAAATTGCCTTAAGCGCGTTCGCAGCACTATCAATATCGGTACTCTCAACAACTGGAAGTGCGTTGTGCGTGCCACGCACGCCCTCGACAATGGTGGTCATGGCATACCCCGCAGCTGTGTTTTGATTAATTCCGGTCAAACGCACAATTATTATTTTTTTATCGGTGCACTTGATAAATGCTATAGTAGTACAAATATTAAGCGATAACAATTAATATCCTGAAATCATGGACTTACTGTGACAAGGAGAAACCACTCTCGAATTACCGAGTATTTTTGTAAACTACTTTAACCAATGATGAATTTAACAAAGAAAAATAAAGATATAAGACCTCTCATCCTCATCGTAATGGATGGCTGGGGTTATAGTGAAAAAATTGAACATAACGCAATCCTCGCGGCCAATACGCCGAATTGGGACAAATTATGGGCGTCATATCCCCATACACTGATCGGTGGGTCGGGTACCGATGTCGGATTGCCCGCAGACCAGATGGGCAATTCCGAGGTAGGCCATCTAACGATGGGATCGGGACGTATTATTCATCAGGAATATACGCGAATCGACAATGCAATCGCTGATGGCTCATTTTTCAAGAATGAAGTAATCACCCATGCCGTTGATAATGCTAAGAATAATGGAAAGGCGGTGCATGTTTTAGGGTTACTGTCTCCAGGCGGTGTGCATGCCCATGAACATCAGATTCATGCCATGCTCAAACTGGCAGTTGAACGAGGCGCAGCTGATGTATACCTGCATGCGTTCCTTGATGGAAGGGATTGCCCGCCGAAAAGCGCGCGCGATTCAATTATTGCAGTCGAAAACCTTTTTGACTCGCTTGGGCATGGACGTATTGCCTCAATGATCGGCAGATATTATGCGATGGATCGAGACCATCGCTGGGACCGCACCAAAGCCGCTTATGATCTCATTACCCAATCTAAAGCTGAATTTCAGGCCAAATCTGCACTGGATGGCCTTGATATGGCGTATAACCGCGGTGAAAGCGATGAGTTTGTCAAGGCAACGACTATTGTGCCAACTGGCGGAAAAGCCATTCATGTTGAAGAGGGTGATGTTGTTATTTTTATGAATTTCCGTGCCGATCGCGCCAGACAACTGACACAGATTTTTACCGAGAAAGAGTTTAGAGAAATCGACAAGGAGCATTCCCCTGAACTTGATACGTTCGTCTGTTTAACGGGGTACAAAAAAGGCTATCGCGCACCCGTCGCTTTCCCTCCAGCGCGGCCAAAGAATGTATTTGGAGAATATATCTCGAACCGGGGCCTAAAACAGTTGCGGATTGCAGAAACAGAAAAATATGCGCATGTCACATTCTTTTTTAATGGTGGCGAAGAGCGCGCATTCGAAAATGAAGACAGAATACTGATTAAATCACCTGATATTGCGACCTATGATCTCCAACCCGAGATGAACGCACCCGAGGTAACCGATAACATCGTCAACGCAATAAAAGCAAACACCTACGATGTTATCATCTGTAATTATGCTAATCCGGACATGGTCGGCCATACCGGTAAGTTTGATGCAGTAGTAGCGGCCATCGAAGCACTAGACCAATGCCTGGGCAGATTATATGATGCTATTTCAGAAGCGGGAGGTGAAATGCTTGTGACGGCTGATCACGGTAATGCCGAAAAAATGCACAATCCCGAATCCGGTCAACCGCATACAGCCCACACAACCAATTCGATACCTTTTATGTATATTGGCAGACCCGCAACCGCGAGCAGCAGTGGTGGCTCACTCGCGGATATTGCACCAACGATGTTGTATCTGCTTGGCCTCGATATCCCTGAAGAGATGGATGGCCGTTCTTTAATAGAACTAACCGAACGTCAACGTAAAACAGGATAGCGTTCCCACGAAAGAGGGCAGGATAAATTGGCCGTAGTTTCATTTTGCAGCCATTGAAAACGACATTGTGCCGATCCCAACTCAATCGCGACACTTTTGGCGTGACCCAATCATGTGTAAACTACGGCTGGATGAGAAGACCACAATGGATTGTCCGGTGGGTAGTGCTTGTGCTTTGTTCATTCACCAGCATTGCTGACGCCAATGAAACTGTTCAAAAACAACAGCAGTTAACCCAGCTCCGCCAGCAGATCAATGAGTTGCGCACTTCATTAATGTCTTCACGAACCCAAAAAGACAGGTTGCAGCTCCAGTTACGAGCAACCGAAATGGAAATTGGCAGGCTCAATCTGTCCCTGAGAAAAATTGGTGAAAAAATCATCGCTCAGCAAACAGAGCTTGATAGACTTAATCGGACCAAACAACGTCAACAACAAGACCTTCGAGTACATCAACTCAGGCTCTCTCAACAAATCGTCGCGAGTTATGCTATGGGACGTCAAGGCTATCTCAAATTGTTATTAAATCAGCGTGATCCTGTAGAAGTTGGCCGTGTCCTGACCTATTACGATATCTTTAATAAAACACGCGCTAGCCGAATTGAGTCCATCTCTGACAAAATACTGGAAATTAATCATACCGAAAATAAAATTACGGAAGAAAAAAGTAAACTGGAGTCCTTTCAGCATGAACACCAACAAAGAATAGCCGGACTCCAAAAAAAACGGGGAGACAGAAAGCAGATTCTGATCAGGGTAGATGAAGAGATACAAACCAAGGAGCAACGACTCGACAAGCTTTTAGACGATGAGAAAAGACTCAGTCATCTCATCGAAAGCATCAGAGAAGCTATGATCGATATTCCAGTGGAAATTGATGAACTAGAACCATTCTCCAAATTAAGGGGCAAGCTGCAATGGCCAACCCTTGGACGAATTACTTCAAAATTTGGTGCGTCAAGGAAACTGGGCAATGTTAAATGGCACGGCGTCCTGATAGACGCAGATGAAGGTAAAGATGTTAAGTCAATTTACCACGGACGTGTCGTGTTTGCAGATTGGTTACGTGGATTTGGCTTACTAATCATCATCGACCATGGTGATGGTTATATGAGCCTGTATGGCCACAATCAGAGTTTATTCAAAAGCGTTGGGGAATGGGTACAGGCAGGCGAGGCGATTGCGAGCATCGGAGACAGTGGCGGCCAGGACATGACAGGGCTCTATTTTGAAATCCGTCACAATGGTAAACCAAAAAATCCTTTAAAATGGTGCAAATCATGAAAAATTTGATGTTTTATACCAAGTTAGCATGATTTTTGCCTTATTTTTAAGTTAAACTGTATCGATCGAATTTGCTACAACAAGTAGCTGAACGAGTTTAAGCCTATTGGGGCTGCTGGAGCAACTGAATGAACACAACAATGCGTAATAGCCTGATCCTGACGCTTGGCCTGGTGCTGGGTATTTCTCTAACTATTGGACAAAGCGTACTTGCTGATCGGGATGGCAAGGATCTAAGCCCGCTGCCTTTGGAAGAATTGCACACCTTTACAGAAGTTTTCTCCAGCATCAAGAAAAATTATGTCGAGCCTATTGACGACAAGACCTTACTGGATAATGCGGTAAAAGGCATGCTGTCCGGGCTTGATCCCCATTCTTCTTACCTCGATGCCGATGCATTTAAAGAGCTTCAGGTCGGAACATCGGGTGAATTCGGTGGATTGGGTATCGAAGTCGGTATGGAAAATGGCTTCGTAAAAGTCATTGCGCCTATTGATGATACACCCGCTCAACGCGCAGGAATGCATTCAGGTGACCTGGTGATAAGACTCGATGAGACGCCAGTTAAAGGACTTTCACTGAGAGAAGCTGTTGACATCATGCGAGGTAAACCCGGCACGGATATCGTGTTAACCGTTGTCAGAGAAGGTGTGGACAAACCGCTTAAAATAACGATCACCCGCGCAATCATCCGGGTTAAAAGTGTCAAATTCAAGACACTTGAAGAGGGTTTTGGCTATTTAAGGATAACCCAGTTTCAATCGAACACCGGGGAGAACCTGGTTGAAGCGATTTCTAATCTAAAGAAAGATAATGATGGCCTCAAGGGATTGATACTGGATCTGCGTAACAATCCTGGCGGCGTGTTAAAAGCGTCCGTTGATGTGTCAGACGCCTTTCTTGAAAAAGGACTCATCGTGTATACAGAGGGACGGCAGGATGACTCACAATTAAAATTCAAGGCAACCCCCAATGATCTGCTAAAAGGTGCGCCATTGGTTGTGTTAATAAATGGTGGCTCCGCCTCAGCATCAGAGATCGTTGCCGGTGCTCTGCAAGACCATAAACGGGCAATCATCATGGGAGAAAAATCTTTTGGCAAGGGTTCTGTCCAAACCATTCTCCAGATGAAAAACAACAGCGCACTGAAACTAACAACGGCGCGATATTACACGCCATCGGGTCGTTCTATTCAGGCAGAAGGCATCATTCCGGATATAAAACTAAGTAATGTGAAGCTTACCGAGGCGGAAAAGCCCGCTTTTACGCCAATTAAAGAAGCCGATCTCAGCGGTCATCTTGTTAATGGCAATAAGGATAAAGAAAAAGATGGCGATAAAAATGATGGGGCTGACGCAGAGGACAAAAAGCAATTACCGCTCGCCAGCACAGATTTTCAACTGTATGAGGCCTTAAACATTCTCAAGGGATTGTATCTGTTAAAAGCTGAAATTTGAACTGCATCGACGACAATTGAATTCATTGTCAATGCAGTCAACAAATTAAGTGGAAAAATAGAACGTGCTTAAAAGAGAATGTGCTGTAATCTGCATTATCCTGTCTTTACTGTGCTTTGTAACGACGGCTACAGGTGAACCCGATGATTCGATCGCGGCCGGGAATGATCCAGTCATCAGCATTATCATTGATGACCTGGGTGACCAGTTATCTGCTGGCGCGCGTGCGGTTAACCTGCCGGGCCAGGTCACTTACGCATTTTTACCCCATACCTCGTATTCAACCCTGCTTGCCAGAAAGGCACATCGCCATGACAAGGAAGTCATGCTTCACTTGCCCATGGAAGCGGTCGGCCGCCATAACCTGGGGGAAGGCGGTTTAAAGATTAGTATGGCAGAAAAGGAATTTATGCGGTTGCTGAACGAAGACCTTGATGCGGTCCCGTTTATACGCGGCATCAACAACCACATGGGTAGCCTGCTAACGCAGCATGCCGGTTATATGGATTGGGTAATGCGTGCACTCAAAAAACGGGATGATCTGTTTTTTGTAGACAGCCGTACAACACCTCATTCGATCGCTGATTCCATAGCAAGTAAATATGGCGTGCCCAATATTCCACGAGATATATTCCTTGACCACCATAAGAACCCTGCATTTATCCGCATTCAGTTTCAGAAATTACTTTTTTTGGCCAAAAAAAACGGTGCTGCGGTTGCGATTGGACATCCCTACCCGCAAACCCTGTCAGTTCTGGAAGCGGAACTGCCGAAACTTGCAAGAAAAGATGTTAAGCTCGTTTCGGTATCCGAACTCATTGACCTGGTCAGAGCTCAAAACAAACCTTCTCAAGCGACAATACTTGCCGCACGGCCTATTGCATCAGACCGCGTAAAATCAGAAAATACAAAGATTCAATAATCTGAATACCGACATCACTCACGAACCAGCTCAGGAGTCTTTCTATGGCATCAGTATTGGTACCAATCGCCCAGGGGTGTGAAGAACTGGAGGCAGTGACCGTCATTGATCTACTACGGCGTGCAAAAATTGACGTCACGACCGCGGGCCTGGATGACCAACCTGTCAAGGCCAGTCGAGGAACCGTGCTTGTCCCGGATACGGCCCTGGATGAAGCACTCACGCAATCTTTTGACATGATTATATTACCGGGAGGTCTGCCCGGCGCTGATCACCTGGATAGTGACTCACGCATTCATGCGATTTTACAGTCAATGGCCCGGGCCGGGAAATACGTTGCAGCCATTTGCGCAGCACCCAAAGTATTGGCCCATGCGGGTCTATTAAATAACAGGTCCGCGACCAGCTTCCCCGGGACACTGGAAAATACGGGCATCGATAATATTCAAATAAGTGTAGACCCGGTTGTTGTCGATGATAACATTATTACATCGAGGGGACCGGGAACCGCGATGGACTTTGCATTAACGTTAATTGAAACCCTGGTTGGCAAATCAGTCAGGGACCAGGTCGAGAGTACGCTGCAACGACCATAACGTCTACATTTACTCCTGACAGCTGGCCAGGTTAATGATACTAACCTGCCCTGACCATACCACTTCTTTTACACTCATCGCCGTACATGAGCTGAAACAACCAGTTATCACTGACTGGCGGCGGCTAATCTTCCGGCCACGCAATTAACAACAGATACATGCCAACACCACCCAATATCCAGGTCAACACCGGCGCATTCCAAACCATGGTCAGCGCATAACCATCCAGCCCCAATAACACGGCAGCACTCACGACAAAGGACGCCCCTATAATCGCCGTTACGGTGTTGCGGTTCGAACGCCTGATTTCCCGATGAACCTTCTCCAGCTCCTTTGAACGCCATTCTACCTGGAGCTTGCCGTTCTGAGCCTGTTGTAATACATCATGGATCATTACCGGAAGCTGGGGCATTTTCTCCAACCATTGCGGTGCATTATCACGCAGGTTTTTTGCAAACGAACGAGCGCCAACATTGTCGCTCATCCAGCGCTCAAGAAATGGCTTGGCCGTTTTCCATAGATCAAGATCAGGATAAAGTTGCCTGCCGAGGCCTTCGATATTCAGTAATGTCTTTTGCAGCAACACTAATTGCGGCTGGATTTCCATATTGAATCGTCGTGCTGTCTGGAATAAATGTAACAACAATCTGCCAAACGAGATTTCTTTTAATGGTCTCTCGAAAATAGGTTCACATACACTACGTATTGCTGATTCAAATTCATCGACCCTGGTATCTTTAGGCACCCACTCTGACTGCACGTGCAGCTCAGCGACACGGCGATAATCCCGATTAAAAAACGCGAGAAAATTTTCCGCCAGATAGCGCTGATCCTCAGGACTCAGTGTACCCATAATGCCGAAATCGACGGCTATATACTGCCCATCGGGTGACACAAAAATGTTCCCGGGGTGCATATCTGCATGGAAAAAATTGTGCCTGAATACCTGAGTAAAAAATATTTCCACACCACGCTCTGACAACTGTTTCAGGTCTACGCCAGCACTAACCAGCGCGCTGATATCGCCGACAGGTATGCCGGATATACGCTCCATAACCATGGCATCACGATGCGTATAGGGCCAGAACACTTCCGGAATGTAAAGTAACTCGGAATTGGAAAAATTACGCCTTAATTGCGAAGCATTAGCCGCCTCTCTGGCCAGATCAAGTTCATCCAGTATCGTCTTTTCATACTCAGCAACGACTTCTCGAGGCCGGAGCCTTTTACCTTCAGACCAGTATCTTTCCGCCAGTTCTGCCATCACATATAATAACCCCAGATCACGTTGAATCGTTTTCTTGATACCAGGGCGCACAACTTTTACCACGACTCTTTCCCCATCCAGCAACTCTGCGGCGTGGACCTGGGCTATCGATGCTGAAGCCAGCGGCGCCTCGTTAAAATCGGCAAATACCTCGTTTACCGATTTACCATACACGCGCTCAACAATTTTGCGGGCCTGATCACCGGGGAACGGGTTAACCTTGTCCTGTAACTTCGCAAGCTCTTCAGCAATATCATCCGGCAACAAATCCCGACGAGTGGACAGAATCTGTCCGAATTTCACAAAGATTGGCCCCAAATCCTCGAGTGCTTGCCTGATTCTGATCGCGCGCGGTTGAGTGGTTTTACTCAACCAGTTCCAGGGCATCAGGTAAATAATGAGTCGGTAGGGACGAAACAGGTGGGTTGCCAGAATCACTTCATCTAACCCGTGACGAACCAGTACCCTGTTAATATGTAGCAGACGCGCCGCCTGCTTCAGGTTCATCACTCTGCTTCCCCTGGCTGATCAGTCCTTAATCGAGAAATTCGCTGTTCGATACGTTCTACATCATCGCGTATTTTATCAACGTCTGATAAAAATTTATTGACCTCATCCTTACGAGGCAGAACCATGGATTCCTCTAGCAAATACTCTGAGATGCTTTGATTCAACGAATTACTTGTTTCAGCCGACCAGCCAACCAGCTCTCGTGTGAAATGACCAAGCTTGTGCGCTACAACATCGCCGACCAGATGCGAAACATGCTCTTCCCAATCGATATCGACGGACTGTAACAGGTCTCTAAACTGTTGTCCGACTTCTGTATCACCACTAATCCTGATGTCACCCTCAAACAACATATTCTGCTGGTCGTTGGTGATGCCGGCACGTAACAACGCCAACGGCGTTCCGGTCAGCACTGTATCGGCATCACCCTCAATACTATCCGTTAACCTGAACCCATTTGGACCCGATACAAAATAAATAACGAGGCCCAGGTTTTGAAACTCAACTGCAATGGTTTTATTCTTGAGCTGCGCGACACGACCTATCATATCCGGGTCCAGGCGCAAAAATTCGTTTATACTCTTTTCAAGACCCCGCAAGGCAACGACTTTTAAAGATGCCGCCATATCTCAGAATTTATACCCTTTGTGTAACGAGACTATTCC
This sequence comes from Gammaproteobacteria bacterium, assembly GCA_046754065.1. Lineage (GTDB taxonomy): Bacteria > Pseudomonadota > Gammaproteobacteria > SZUA-140 > SZUA-140 > JBHHVB01. The sequence goes on along the minus strand of JBHHVB010000003.1, from coordinate 38,923 downwards.
ACCGCTAAAGTTAAGGTAACTGCACTGATCAAACCCCGCTGCCTCCATCATAGTCTTTAACGTTTCCTGATCAGGGTGCATGCGAATTGATTCTGCGAGGTAACGATAACTGTCTTCATCATCAGCGAGCAATTTACCCATTTTTGGCAAGATCCTGAAAGAATACAGGTCATATATGGATTTAAGTAAAGGCAGCTCAGTATGAGAAAATTCCAGCACCAGTAACCGACCACCAGGCTTTAATACTCTTAACATAGACTCCAGCGCCCGCTCCTTGCGACTTACATTGCGCAATCCAAAAGCAATGGAGACATAATCAAAATAGTTGTCCGGAAAGGGTAATTGCTCGGCATCGGCCTGGACATACTTGATCATTCCGACATGTCCTCGATCAGTGAGACGACTGCGCCCACACTTCAGCATGGAGTCATTGATATCCACCGCGATGAGCTCTCCATCCCTGCCCAGTCTCCTGGCAAACAGATCACACAGATCTCCGGTACCTGCGGCAATATCCAACACCTTTTCACCCGGTTTAACATCGCTGATTTCAACCGTTAATCGCTTCCAGATCCGATGGACACCAAACGACATGACGTCATTCATCAGGTCGTATTTCTGTGCAACCGAATGAAACACATTGGCAACACGACGAGACTTGTCTTTCAATTCAACTTCTTCATAACCAAAATGAGTCTTTACATTTTTTGCCGGTTTATTCATTGTGGTCATTGTTCCTATTATTATTGTTACGGCTATACCCGGTCGCTTTTAATCGCTCCAGATAATCTTGCCACAGCTGATCATGTTCGCTACCAAGTTTATATAGTAGATCCCAGGAATAGAGCCCTGTGTCGTGGCCATCATCAAAGCACAGCCGAATAGCATAACTGCCAACCGGTTCAATATTGCTGATATTTACATGCTCCTTCCCAGTCTGCAGGACCTCCTGCCCCGGACCATGTCCACGGACCTCTGCCGATGGGGAATAAACGCGCAAAAACTCACACGGCAATTGAAAACATGTGCCGTCATCAAACACTATCTCCAGACTACGTGACTTTTTGTGTAACCTGATATCAGTGGGCCGGACATCCATTTAAAGAATATACCTGCTCAAATCCTCGTCCTGAACTAACTTACCTAAATGTTTATTGACATATTCAGCATCGACGGACAGCGTTTGGCCGTTCAGATCTGATGCGGTAAATGATAATTCATCGAGCAATCGTTCCATTACGGTATGCAACCGACGGGCACCAATATTCTCGGTTGTCTCATTGACATGAAATGCCACTTCTGCAATTCGTGAAATACTCTCTTCAGTAAATTCAACCGATACACCTTCTGTTGCCAGAAGCGTTCGGTACTGTTCCGTTAGTGATGCATCCGGCTCAGTAAGGATTCTGACAAAATCCTCTACATTTAATGCGTTGAGTTCAACCCGAATAGGCAGTCGCCCCTGTAACTCGGGTATCAGATCTGACGGTTTGGAGAGATGAAAAGCACCAGAGGCTATAAACAAAATGTGATCTGTCTTAATCATGCCAAACTTGGTGGATATCGTACAACCCTCGACAAGCGGCAGTAAGTCTCGTTGAACACCTTCTCTGGATACATCCGGACCGCTGTATTCAGAACGTTTTGTCACCTTGTCGAGTTCGTCGATAAAAACGATCCCGTTTTGCTCTACATTATTCAGTGCACTCGTCTTCAGGTCATCGTCATTTATAAGCTTTGAGGCCTCTTCATCGGTTAGCAATTTAAATGCCTCCCTGATACGAAGCTTTCTGCTTTTGGTACGATCCCCCCCGATGTTCTGGAAAATATTCGAAAGCTGGTTACTCATATCTTCCATCCCGGGTGGCGCCATGATCTCAACACCAACGCTGGCGACACTTAGCTCGACCTCAATCTCACGATCGTCCAGCTCGCCTTCTCTCAGTTTTTTGCGAAATTTCTGACGCGTGGTATTCATTTCATCCGATGCGTTATCTGCTCCCCTGGCGGGTGGCAGCAGGACATCGAGGATCCGATCTTCTGCTGCATCTTCAGCGCGGTGACGAACCTTCTTCATCTCCAGTTCACGTGTCATCTTGACCGAGATATCCATTAAATCCCGGATAATAGACTCGACATCACGCCCGACATAGCCCACCTCGGTAAACTTGGTTGCCTCAACCTTGATAAAAGGGGCGTTTGCAAGCTTTGCAAGACGTCGCGCTATTTCGGTTTTTCCCACACCAGTGGGCCCAATCATCAGGATATTCTTCGGTGTTATTTCGTTACGTAACTCTTCATTGGTTACCTGAGAACGCCGCCAGCGATTTCTTAATGCGATTGCCACGGCCCTTTTCGCTGCATCTTGACCAACGATATGTTTATCAAGCTCCTGAGCAATTTCTCTCGGGGTCATATTAGACATCATTATTCTGCCAACTAAATTTCCAGTTCTTCTATAGTAAGATTCTGATTACTGTATACGCATATATCTGCAGCAATCTCGAGGCCTTTTTCAACAATTGCCCTCGCATCCAGTTCTGTATTTTCAATCAATGCCCGGGCTGCAGACTGGGCGTACGGTCCACCCGAGCCAATCGCCATAATACTGTTTTCTGGCTCAATCACATCACCATTACCCGATATGATCAAGGAAGCCTCTTTATCTGCTACGACCAGCAGCGCTTCTAGTCGTCGCAACATTCTGTCGGTCCGCCAATCCTTGGCCAATTCCACAGCGGAGCGGGTTAGATTGCCAGAATGCTTTTCGAGCTTGGCCTCAAAACGCTCGAACAGCGTAAAAGCATCAGCGGTACCACCTGCGAATCCTGCCAATACCTTATCAGAATAAAGACGGCGTACCTTCCGCGCATTCCCTTTCATGATTGTGTTGCCCAGTGATACCTGCCCGTCGCCGCCAATAACAACCTGATTGTCACGACGCACTGAAAGTATCGTCGTGCCACGAAACTGTTCCAAGCGATTCTCCTTAGTTTGTGATTGAAAGGTCTGATTATTCTTATAGTTAATCATATTGCGCCGTTATACCTGAAAATCAAGGCCTTGCGGCGACAAAGTCGGAAATACCGAAGTCCAGATTGTACACTATTTCCTCAATAGATATTTTATTAGGAATCTTTACTTATGACTTCTTCCGGGCACGGGGATGCGCCTCATCATAAATTTTGGCCAAGTGCTGATAATCCAGATGCGTATACACTTGCGTCGTACTGATATCTGCATGACCTAACAACTCCTGAACCGCCCGCAGATCACCACTAGATTCAAGCAGATGCGTGGCAAAAGAATGGCGTAACATATGGGGATGGACATTAACGGGTGTACCTTGTTTGATGGCCCACTGCCGGATGCGCAACTGAATTGCCCGATGGGATAGGGGCATTCCTCTTATTGAGACAAATAACCGGTTCTCGTCATTGGAGACCATAGCCGTGCGCTTGTCCAGCCAGTCATTTAACGCCTTGATCGCATACCGACCCACCGGCACCACTCTTGTTTTGCTTCCCTTGCCAGTTATTCTCACCGTTGCATCAATAAAATCGACGTCGGATACCTGTAAACTCGAAAGCTCCGCCAATCTTAATCCGGACGAGTAAAAAAGCTCCATGATTGCCCTGTCCCTGATCGCCAATGGGTCGTTTGGCGTAATATCCAGCATATGACCCAACTGATCAACATCAAGCGCCTTGGGAAGCTTACGTAAAGATTTGGGTGCTTTCACAGCACTGACCGGGTTTTTCCTTAACTCACCTTCGCGAACCAGAAAAGCAAAAAAAGTCCGCATCGTTGACAATACACGCTGCAAACTTCGACCACTCAATCCGGCTTTATGCTGGTGTGCTACGAAAGCCCGCGTATGATGGACATCAAACAATTGCCAGGACTCAATGCCACGCTTATCACAGTAAGCGACCACCTTTTGCAAATCACGTCGATAATTTTTTACCGTCAGTGCGGCTAACTGACGCTCATTGACCAGGTGGGATAAAAATCGCTCAGTCCAGGCATGCATTGCCAGATAGGTAGTGGGTTAACTGCCATCACCTATAAAAAAGGGCTGCAGCTTGCGGCTGACAAGATCACCCAGATATCTGAGAAATACGGTGCCCATAGCAGCATGGAATTTTGATTCATTCTGACTGCCTATAGCCAATAGTCCATAGGGTTTTTGCTGACCAGTCAGGTTTAGATGGGAAATTAACGGTAATTGCGCAGCTGATCTGATCGCTGCTGCTTTGCTACCAAACAGGTCATCCAGCACATCCTGATTGAGTTTGCCACATACAGGTTCACCACTATCAATGACGCTTTGCATGCTAACCAGATGCTCGTCATCGGGTGCCAGCAACATCACATCCATCTGCTTGATAACATTGCTATCCAGGGTTACCTCCCTTTGGGAAGAAAACAAACAAAGGGTCATTGCGTCTGCCTGAAAGTCACGTACCAGGCTGGTGTGAATTAATGCAAGGATTTCGTTAAGGTTATTGGTATCCAGAAGATTCAACGTCAAGTGTTGTATGCGGGCAATTAACTTGTCATTCTCGCGCGCTATTTTCACCAGATCTTCCAGTTGATGGCGATAATGCCTGTTCTGGTCACGCAATACCGAAACCTGACGTTCAATCAGTGAGTCAGTCGCACCCGTTGCGTGCGGCACATGGATATCTGCTAATAATTCCGGGTGATTATTAAAAAATTCAGGGTGCGCCTGCAAGTAGTTGACGACATTCTTCGCATTTATTATTTCTTCTTCTGTGCGCTGATTCTGAGAAACAGTCATACCTCAATTACCCCCTCGAAAACATGAACCGCCGGTCCTGTCATATAAACTGATGAATTTCCACCCTGCCATCGAATCTGTAAATCACCACCTGTTAACACCACGGTAACGGTGTCATTAAGTAGTCCACGACAATGGCCCACTACCATTGCAGCACAAGCCCCGCTCCCGCACGCCAGCGTTTCACCCACTCCGCGCTCATAAACACGTAACCGGACCAGCCCCCTGTCTGCAAGCTCCATAAAGCCTACATTAACCCGATCAGGAAATCGACTATTACTTTCTATCAATGGACCAACCTTTTGGACCGGGGCATGACTAACGTCATCCACGATCAGAATAGCGTGGGGATTTCCCATCGATACGACACCAACCTCGACCTGCTCAACATCAATATCCAATAAATAGTTAGTCGCTTTTTGTTCGGCAATAAACGGAATATCTTCAGGCTCAAAGCTCGGCGAACCCATATTAACCGTCACCCGGCCATCGGGCTCTATACGCGGCTGAATGACACCTGCAGCCGTACTGACAACAATTTGATCTTTGTCAGTTAGCCCCTGATCACGAACAAACCGTGCAAAACAACGTGCGCCGTTGCCGCATTGATTCACTTCACCACCATCAGCATTAAAAATTCTGTAATGAAAATCGACATCCTGTTGCTGCGCCTGTTCAACCAGCAACACCTGATCGCACCCAATACCAAAGTGCCGGTCGGCCATAAATCGAATCTGCTCGGTATCCAGCTCCAGGCGCTGATCGATCGCGTTGATCACAATAAAATCATTGCCCAATCCGTGCATTTTGCTAAATCTAATGCGCATCAATCTGATTACCCGAATATTAAAATGGATAGAGTATAACAGTCTAAACAATCCATCCCATCACAGATACTATAATCATTCTCCATAAGCGTCTGAATAAAAAAAACGAATCTGGCTAGTTTTCTAACTTGTAGAGACGTTGACCAGGCAGATCATCGATGAGTTCCGGCTGCAACGTCACATGCTCGACGTCAAACTCATCATGTAAAAGTTGCCTCATAGCGGTAAGCATTTGATTCCATTCTGCAAGGTCATCAATGACGACATGGGCGGACAGCGCGACCACACCTGAAGACAACGTCCAGATGTGAAGATCGTGAATAGACCGTACCCCACGAACCGATGCCATTGACCTGCCAACCGAAGGAAGGTCCAGGTATGTTGGCACCCCTTCCATGATGATATGGATAGCCTCTCTTAGCAATCGCAGACTTGAGTACAATATCAACGCACAAATTAGTAATGACAGGATCGGGTCTATTAGCATCCACCCCGTTAAATAGATGACGATTCCTGCAACCAGCGCCGCAACTGAACCCAGCAAATCGCCAAGAACGTGCAACATGGCTGCCCTGGTATTAAGCGTCTTTTCTCCACGATGGAGAATATTCGCAACCAGCAAATTCACCAACAGACCCAGGGCTGCGATCAGGATGACCGTGCCAGCCATCACCGGCTCGGGTTGGCTAAATCGTTCAACAGCATGATAGGCAATGCTAATGACAATAACGACCATAAACAGGCCGTTGATTATCGCTGCAACAACCTCTGCACGACCCAAACCGTAAGAGTGACGCACCGATACAGGCTGGCGAGACACCCAGGCCGCGAAGGTCGCCAAACCCAGCGCTGTTGCATCAGAAAGCATATGTCCCGCATCACCCAGCAACGCAAGTGATCCGGACAACCAGCCCCCAACGGCTTCAATAGCTGCAAAGACAAGGGTAGCTAAAAGCGCCCCGAACAGGGCACTACCCCTCAAACCCACGCTGTGGTGACCGGCATGATCGTGCATGCAGAGATTTTATATGATTTATGGGCAGACCTGCCACGGCAGATCACTCTCAGGACAGGAATTCACTATTCAGATAAAGGAGATACTTTATTTGTTTTACGCATCTCGCGACCATCCGCCGCCGTTCCAGAGCATTAAAAATTCGGCTTGCTGGGTGTCTGCTGGTAACGATCAATACTCGCAAGAATTTCCGCCTTCGCTTCCTCTATACTGGCCCATCCGTCAATTTTAACCCATTTATTGGATTCCAGATCTTTATAGTGTTGAAAGAAGTGTGAAATGGCAGCCAACAGGCTGGCTGGCAGATCATCCGCCGTTTCAACATGATCGTATAGATTGCACAGCTTCCTGATGGGTACTGCGATTACCTTCGCGTCTGCGCCCGATTCATCAGTCATCTGCAGCATACCAACAGGCCTGCAGACGATTACCGAGCCACTGATCAGCGGTGTTGGGGTTACGACGAGCACGTCGACCGGGTCACCATCCGCTGACAGGCTATGTGGCATATACCCGTAATTGCAGGGATAAAACATCGCGGCACTCATAAAACGATCGACGAACATCGCGCCCGTTTCCTTGTCTACCTCATATTTCACTGGATCGCTATGCGAGGGGATCTCGATTATGACATTGATTTCATCTGGCGCATTACTGCCTGGATTTACCCGATCTAGATTCATGACTAGTTAGTTCCTTATCAATAAGAAATGGGCGCAATTATACAAAATGCGGACCTTTTTTGATATCGAACTCAATGATTTATTCGATAAAACAGTAGCTAAAGGGGTCAAATCCGTGACTTCGAACACGATATTCAGCCCTGGTATATGATTACGCCATTGCAGAGCCCAGTGTTTTCACCTATGCTCGCCAGAGTTAAGGAATAGTCCAAACCCGCATTCCTGATTGCATAATTTAGGCACTCGACAAGGGAAACGGGTTCGCTTCAATATAAAAAATAAAACTGAGGGGGGACAGCGCTCATGAGCTTTATCACTCATCTATTACCACCAATTCTGGGTGGTGCGGGTCTTTATGCGGCCTTTTATTTCTATAAACTTGTCAAGGAATACCCGGGTGGAGAGGGAAAAATTGCTGAAATTGCCGATGCAATACACCAGGGTGCCATGGTCTTTCTCAAACGAGAATACAAAATGCTGGGCATTTTTGTCGCAGTGGTCGCATTCCTGCTTCTCATTTCACTTGGCTTTGGTACGACTTTTGCTTTTCTGCTCGGTGCAGTCGCTTCGGCGAGTGCTGGCTATATTGGCATGTATACCGCGACCCACGCCAATGTTCGCACCACGGTCGCTGCACATGAAAAAGGGGCGCCAGAGGCACTAACCGTTGCATTTTTTGGCGGGTCAATCATGGGGCTTACCGTCGCCTCTATCGGTCTGCTTGGGCTTGGCATCCTCTATCTGTTTTTTGGTGGAGACCCGGAAACCGCGCACGTGATCCATGGTTTCGGCATGGGTGCATCCAGCGTTGCACTGTTCTCACGTGTCGGTGGTGGAATCTATACCAAGAGCGCTGATGTGGGAGCCGATCTGGTCGGAAAAGTGGAAGCTGGCATACCGGAAGACGACCCTCGTAATCCAGGTGTCATCGCGGACAACGTGGGTGATAATGTGGGCGATGTAGCCGGTATGGGGTCCGATATCTTTGAATCTTATTGCGGTTCTATGATCGCAACCATTGCTATGGCTTCGACAATGGCTACCGAGGTACTGATCAACCTGGGTGAACGCGGTAGCCTGATGTTTCTCCCCCTTGCACTAGCCTCTGCGGGGCTCATCTGTTCGATTATCGGCATCAAAATGGTTCGCAAATATTCGGAAAAGTCCCCAGAAGTCGCGTTACGCATTGGCACAATCAGCGCGTCAGTACTATTCGCGTTCATTGCCACACCCATCGTTATCCTCGGTGCGGGTGTCAGCATGAGTGTCTGGGGCGCGGTCCTAACCGGAGCCATCGGTGGCATCGTTATCGGCCTGGTTACCGAATATTACACAGCCGGTGCGCCAGTACGGAATATCGCAAAGTCTGGTGAAACCGGGCCCGCGACGGTGATGATAACCGGCATCGCTACAGGCATGAACTCGGTTGTTATACCGGTTTTAACCATTTGCGCCATCATTTTTATTTCCAGCCAACTGTGTGGACTGTACGGGGTTGGCATCGCTGCGGTTGGCATGTTGGCGACAGTTGGTATCACAATGGCTATCGATGCCTACGGACCCGTCGCTGATAATGCTGGCGGTATCGCCGAGATGAGTGAACTGGGTGAAGACACGCGCGCGATTACCGACTCACTCGATGAGTTGGGAAACACAACCGCTGCGATTGGCAAGGGATTTGCGATTGGTGCTGCGGCGCTGGCTGCGTTAGCCATCATCACTGCCTTCGTTCAGGATGTATCAATCCGCATCCCGGATTTTAGCCTGGACCTGGGTGATCCGATGGTTTTAACGGGCCTGTTTCTCGGTGGAATCTTTCCATTTCTTGTAGCAGCCCTGACCATGACCGCAGTAGGCGATGCAGCATTTGACATGATTCATGAAATTCGTCGCCAGTTCAGGGAGATACCGGGGTTACTCGAGGGGACCGCGAAGCCGGACAGTGACAGCTGTATTGATATCGCAACGCGTGCTGCATTGAAAAAGATGGTACTTCCTGGTGTGCTGGCCGTCGCGGCTCCTGTAGTCATTGGCTTCGGACTCGGTGCTCAGGCACTTGGAGGCATGCTCGGTGGCGCTTTGCTTGGCGGCGTGTTACTCGCACTAACGATGGCTAACGCAGGGGGTGCCTGGGATAATGCGAAGAAGTATATAGAAAAGGGCCACCTGGGCGGAAAGGGTTCTGAGGTTCATAAGGCATGCGTCGTCGGTGATACCGTTGGCGACCCCTTCAAGGATACATCGGGACCATCGATGAACATCCTCATCAATGTTTTGGCTATCGTTAGCCTGGTGATAGCGCCACTGTTAACGGCGTAATCCTACCTACCGTTACCATTCATATCAAAAAGGGCATGCTGGATAAATCCAGCATGCCCTTTCCTTATCCCTTGTATCTATCTAACCTTAAAAGGTTTATTCAACTTTTTAGCCACCGCTACATTTTTTAATTCAACATATTGCGGTAGGCCGTTCTTGTATGGAGGGTAATCTTCACCAACAATCAGTGGTGCCAGATAACGACGACATCTGGCCGTTATGCCAAATCCGTCCTTGCTAATAAAACTCTTCGGCATCATCTTTTCAACATTCGCAACCCTTGATAATTTTGCCTCACCAATAGTCCAACGATAAGGCTTATCGGACTTCCTTACGACGGTTGGCATGACCGCATTTTTACCCTGCAAAGCCAGCTCCACAGCAGCCTTACCCATTGCATAGGCCTGTTCAACATCTGTTTTCGACGCAATGTGACGGGCAGCACGCTGCAAATAGTCAGCAACTGCCCAATGATATTTGTATCCAAGCTTGCCTTTAACGAGCTCCGCAATAACCGGCGCCACGCCACCTAGCTGGGCATGCCCGAATGCATCCCGAGTGCCGGCCTCTGCAAGAAACTGCCCTTGTCTGTTTCGCACCCCTTCGGAAACGACAATTGCACAATACCCATATTTTTGAACAGATTTTTTGACCTTCGCCAGGAATTTGCCCTGATTAAACACCACTTCAGGGAAAAGAATAATATGCGGTGCATCGCCCTCTTTTTCTGCTGCTAATCCACCTGCTGCGGCTATCCATCCTGCGTGCCTGCCCATCACCTCCATGACGAATATCTTGGTTGACGTCTTCGCCATCGATGCGACGTCAAACGCTGCCTCTCTGATTGATACGGCCACATATTTGGCGACTGAGCCAAAACCAGGACAGTTGTCTGTGATTGGCAGGTCGTTGTCTACAGTCTTGGGTACACCAATGCAGGTAATCGGATAGCCGAGAGTTTTACCTATCTGGGAGACTTTATGAGCCGTGTCTTGTGAATCCCCACCACCATTGTAGAAAAAATAGCCAATGTTATGCGCCTTGAATACCTCGATTAATCGTTCATATTCAGCTCTGTTTTCATCGAGCCCCTTGAGCTTGTAACGACAAGAACCAAAAGCGCCCGAGGGTGTATGGCGCAATGCTGCAATTGACCGGGCAGACTCCTTACTGGTATCAATGAGATCCTCAGTCAACGCGCCTATAATGCCATTACGCCCGGCGTAGACCTTGCCGATTTTATCCTTGTTCTTACGTGCGGTTTCAATCAAGCCACAGGCTGTCGCGTTAATAACCGCCGTAACTCCGCCTGATTGCGCATAAAATGCATTCTTCTTGCTCATCGTTTCCCCCTCGGTTAATTCCCTGACCACAATCCCTGCAAACCTGTAAAATCAGGTTCCAGCACCGCCGAACCTGAAATTACAGTCTTATGAGATAACAAAATAAGCTTTAAATCATCTTTAAAAAACGTTATAAGCATACGAGAAATAGGCAAGAAATCATAACGATAATCGCTAATCTTGATTGAAGAGAGACAAAGTATTTCTTAACATAAGTAGGGGCTGTCATGCGCCCTTGATGCTATCTTGTTGATTAATACGTATAACTCTTTGAATTTATTATATTTTAAACTGTCGCGCTAATAGGAAACAATACAATGAGAATCGTTTTATTAGGTGCACCCGGCTCAGGCAAAGGAACGCAAGCCAAAATTCTGACAGAAAAACTCAACGTACCACAAATATCAACGGGTGACCTTCTTCGCGCTGCTGTCAGGACCGGTACACCATTAGGCATCCAGGCGAAAGTAGCAATGGATGCAGGCAAGTTGGTATCTGACGACATCGTATTAGCAATGATAAAAGAGCGTTTAAAAGCACCTGACGCCAAAAAGGGCTTTATTCTTGACGGGTTTCCCAGGAATATACCTCAGGCAAAGGCCCTGGATATCATGCTGGATAAAATCAATCAGCCCTTGCAAATCGCGCTGTTGATTAATGTGGATCTGGACATCCTGATTCAACGCATTACCGGGCGCCGCACCTGCGAATCCTGCAATCAGATGTATAACATCTACTCATCACCTTCAAAACTGGAAGATCGTTGCGATAAATGTGGTGGCAACCTGCGTCATCGAGCTGACGACAATGAGGAAACCATTGGTAATCGTTTAAGAGTTTACGAAAGCCAGACTGCACCGTTGATTGAGTATTACATTGACCGAAATATTCAAAAAACCGTTCAGGGAATTGGCGAGATCAATGATATCGCGCGCGCCATCACCAAAATTTTGAAACACCTGCCTGAGCCAAAACCGTTAGATGCGGGTATTGAACCCATCATCGAGGCTATTACCAAAATCAAAGCTGCAGAAAAAGCAACAGAGAAAAAGGCAACAGGTACGGTAGCAAAAACCAGGACAAAGAAAAAAGCAGCAGGGACAACGAAGAAAAAGGCAGCGGCCGAAAAGACATCAACAAAGAAGAAAACCGCAAAAAAAGCCGTTGCCAAAAAAACGGTTAAAAAGAAGGTGATAAAGAAAAAAGTAGCCAAGAAAAAGGCACCGGCCAAAAAGAAATCTGCGGCGGTTAAAAAGAAGGTCGCTAGCACGAAGAAAAAATCAGTAAAAAAGGCGGCAGCAAAGAAAACAGCGAAGAAAAAAGTAGTTAAGAAAAAGGCAGCGGCCGAAAAGACATCAACAAAGAAGAAAACCGCAAAAAAAGCCGTTGCCAAAAAAACGGTTAAAAAGAAGGTGATAAAGAAAAAAGTAGCCAAGAAAAAGGCACCGGCCAAAAAGAAATCTGCGGCGGTTAAAAAGAAGGTCGCTGGCACGAGGAAAAAATCAGTAAAAAAGGCGACTGCAAAGAAAAAGGTAGTTAAAAAGAAGGCACCTGCTAAAAAGGCAGTCACGAGGAAAAAGGTAACCAGGAAAACCACCTCAGGCAGGAAGAAAAGTACTGCAAAAAAGAAATAACACTAACTGCGTAAAGAGAATAACCTGTGTCACAAAAAGACATTAAAGCTGCTTTTTTTCCCCAGAGACGCATGCGTCGTATGCGATACTCGGACTTTAGTCGTCGTCTGATGCGTGAGACAACATTGACTGCTGACGACCTTATTTATCCCATGTTTGTTATTGAAGGCAACAATAACAGGGAATCAGTGCCTTCAATGCCAGGCATCGAACGCGTCAGCATTGACCAGTTACTCTGTGAAGCAGAAAACCTGCTTGAACTCGGGATACCTGCGGTGGCGCTATTCCCGGTTACACCTCAGGACAAAAAGACCGAAGATGCGCGAGAGGCCTATAATCCTGAAGGGTTGATTCAATGCGCAGTTCGCGAATTGAAGCGTCATTTCCCGGAACTTGGGGTCATCACAGATGTTGCACTGGATCCCTTTACCACACATGGTCAGGATGGCCTGATCAACCAGGATAACTATGTATTAAATGACGAAACGGTTGACGTACTTGTAAAGCAATCATTGTCTCATGCTGAAGCCGGTGCTGATGTTGTAGCCCCCTCCGACATGATGGACGGCCGTATTGGCGCTGTGCGGTCAGCGCTGGAGGAGGCCGGATTTATCCATACCCGGATTTTAGCCTACTCAGCCAAATACGCATCAAGTTATTATGGCCCGTTTCGAGACGCGTTAGGCTCTTCCGCAAACCTTGGGGGCGGTAATAAATATACCTATCAAATGGATCCGGCTAATAGTGATGAAGCATTATGGGAAGTTGGCATGGATCTGGAAGAAGGGGCAGACATGATTATGGTCAAACCTGGTCTCCCTTATCTTGACATTGTGCGCAGGGTAAAAGACCAGTTTGGTGCACCCACCTACGTCTATCAGGTAAGTGGTGAATATGCAATGATCAAGGCAGCAGCAGAAAATGGGTGGCTTGACGAAGACGCAATCAAGATGGAATCCCTGATTTCTATCAAACGCGCTGGTGCGGACGGCATACTGACCTACTTCGCTAAAGATATCGCAACGAAATTGAAAGGAAATTAAGGTCCCGCAGCAACTACTATTGTATGCTTAATACCCCGCGACTGATTTTTTGCCCAGTAAACCCGTGTAGAAATCACCCTAAAAACTCAATTCTATAATAGATACTCATGTCCTCGATATTTGACTTTGACTCGCCTCCTGATCAATATGCGGTCATGGGTAATCCGATTGCCCATAGCAAATCACCTGCTATTCATAGTGCCTTTGCGAGACAGACCAAACAAAAAATGGTTTATGACGCCATTCAGGTCGATGCCGGGGGATTCAAGCAGGCCGTAGGAAACTTTCGGGCTAATGGAGGGAAAGGTCTCAATATAACGCTCCCCTTTAAACATGAGGCCTTCCAGATTGTTGACCAAATGACCGATCGTGCCAAAAAGGCTGGCGCAGTCAATACAATCATTTTCAAACCTGAAGGCACGCTGTTTGGCGATAATACCGACGGCGCGGGCTTTCTTCGGGACATCAAGATAAATCATTCAGGTTATTTAAAAAACAGGCGCATACTGTTACTGGGCGCTGGCGGGGCAACTCGCGGAATCATCTCCCCAATTTGCCAGGAAAATCCGGCTGAAATAATTATTGCAAACCGCACTATCGATAAAGCCATATCGCTCGCTAACGAATTCGCCAGCTCAACCCCGATCAATGCTGTTGGATTTAACGAACTGGAAGGCATGCATTTTGACCTGATCGTTAATGGCACTTCGGCGAGTCTTCAAGGAGAAACATTACCCTTGCCTGAAAGCATTTTGGATAAAGATTGCTGGTGTTATGACCTGATGTATGCCAAAGAAAACACCGTTTTTCTGGACTGGGCATCTCGACATGGTGCGGAAATCCTTGTTGACGGTCTTGGAATGCTTGTCGAACAGGCCGCCGAATCATTTTATCAATGGCGCGGCGTCAGGCCTGAAACAGTCAACGTAATTAAAGATATCAGGGCAGCGCTATAGATTCGTCATGTAATGTTCGCGCTGCCAGCTCTCGCGCATAATTTTCGATCAATTGCCGATTTTCCAGCTTCCGGCACCAACGAACCGGGATTGCCTCTACACCCAGATAGGCTCCACTTAACGCACCCGCCATGGCACCAATCGTATCACTATCTCCACCATAAAGTATGGCTGCCAATAAACATTCAATAAATGAATGCGGGTTTCTCAAAAAACAATACAATGCGTAGGGCAACGATTCCTGCACAATGACATCGTGACCCAATTTGGCGACCGCATGCCTGGTCCGAATGCGATCATCCAGCAATGTTTTAAGCAACTTGAGCGGGGACCTGATTTCGGCTGTTCGCGCGAACGATTCAAGTTTTTTCAGATAACTCTGGGGCGAGAATGGTCGACGCGGATTCATTTTCGCACTTTCGGAGACAGCCCTGGCCATCACTGCTGCTCCATCAATGCCTATCGAATTTGAGTGTGTAACCTCGGCAGACAATTCAGCCTTATGGTACAGATCTCCAGCATCACAATAATAAAGAGCAAGTGGAGTAACTCGCATGGCAGCACCATTTCCGTACGAGCCTTGTCCATCATATAGCAGTCGCGCTGCCTCTTTATATGTAATCCCACCATGCTCGACAGAATGAAAAACTTTTGGTGGACCCAGCCCATAACCGCGTCGTGGCTCATTGTGATAGTAACGCCTGAATGTATCTCCAAGATGCTGCGAATCGACCTCAGCTTTTTCCAATAAAGATTCAGCCATAGCCAACGACATCGCAGTGTCATCAGTATAATAAAGCAGATCAGCCTCAGATACCGCTTTTAGCAATTCTGCGCGACTTTCGTATTGGGTGGCCATCTCACCAATGGCATCCCCCAACGCACAACCTATCATCGCACCTAGAAATTTATTATCCCTGTTATCAGCCATAAAATACTCATTAAATTAATAAAACAGTCGATAAAAATACTATACTGCAAAACTTAAAAATGGTGAAATAAACTCGCTATTGTTTCCTGGATAATCATCTTAATATGGCTTTATTTTATTTGGCGAAAGAACTGTGTCCAACCCCATGAGCACCCTGCTAATAATCCTGGTGGTCCTGGTTATCGGTTACGCGCTCCTTTCAATGAAGCTCTATTTGTCGCAATCCAAACATTTGTATTTTCCAACCAGGGTTACCGGCACTTCGCCAACCGAACACGGTTTTCCTTACGAAGATATTTGGATTAAAACATCTGATCATTACAATATACACGGCTGGTACGTTCCAGTTAAAAATGCCACTTATACGGTACTCTTCCTTCACGGCAATACCGGTAATATCTCAGACTGCATCGAATCGATTCGGATCTTTTCAACGCTAGGTCTCAATACTTTTTTGTTTGACTATAGAGGATATGGTCAAAGCGAGGGGGAACCGACTGAAAATGGAACCTACCTCGACGCTGAAGCCGCCTGGAATTATATCGTCAATGAGCTTGGGGTTTCCCCTGAAAATATCATTATACTCGGGCGCTCTCTTGGCGCTGCAGTTTCATCATGGCTTGCGCGCAAACATCAGCCAGGGATGCTAATAATTGAGTCTACCTTTACCTCATTACCCGATATTGCAGCAGAATCCTACCCACTCTTCCCTTCCCGCTATTTGACCCGATTCAAATATCCGGTAGAGGATAATGTTAAGCATATCCATTGCCCAACCCTCATTGTGCATAGTGCTGAAGATGAAGTAATCGGCATGCACCACGGTAAAAAACTCTTTAAGGCAGCAAATCAACCCAAATCATTTCTGGAAATATCCGGACCACATAATCAAGGCTTCCTCTCCTCTGGACAGCAATATATTGATGGAATAAACCATTTCATCTCTAAATACTAAAAGGGGCCAGGCCTGACCCCGCTGTTTCTAAAGCCTTAAAGCCAGCGACCGATACAGGATATGAAGCCATCTATTATTGTTGCAGGACGCTAACATCATGAGCATTAACATACTGAATTCATTCGGAATTAACAGCAATTCATTTTTTGATCGCTTGTCATCTATAACAGCTAAAGGTCTACCGCGTCGCCAGAATCATGAAGGTCAAGTAACAAAACAACCTGCCCCGCCCGAAAATATCAGCGATGGAAAACCGGTCCTTGATAGCGCGCTACTGGACGAGTTGAACAAGGTTTTTTCCAAAAACGGCGTAGCACCCATTAGATCACCTGAGGCAAGTGGATATACGCCCGACGACGTAGCAAACCGGATAATCAATCACATTTCTCAGGTATTAAATCAGCGTAAAGATGACGGATTGAACCAGGAAACGCTAGCTCAATTGTTCAACGAAGCGAAAGAGGGCATAGAGCGAGGATTCAAGCAGGCTCAAGAATTTTTGGCTACGAATGAGTCATTACAAACAGTGTCAAGTGAGCAACTTGACCAGACTCATACGCTGCTGGAAAAAGGCATGAGTAAACTGGAGGACCACCTGTTTGGCCCCGTTCCGGTTACAGAATTTACCCCCGATCAGACTATTAATCCAATGCTTGCTGAGCAGTCTTTGAGCACTCAGTTAGACAATAATAGAAGTTTTTCGATGGAAATTGAAACCAATGACGGAGATCTCGTCACCATTAGTCTGACAGACCGCTTTACTTTTAACAGCCTGAACTATGATGTCACAGATGGCAAAAGCCAGTTGGCGTTTGCAGAATCTCAGATCATAACCAGCTCCAATTTTTCATTATCTATTAGTGGAAACCTGGATGAAGGTGAGTTAGAGGCTATTGGCAGGTTAATGCATAGGGTTGAGAATCTTGCTGATAAATTTTTTGCCGGTGATCTGCAGACTGCCTTCGAAAAAGCCAGTCGTCTTGAGCTGGACACAAACGAACTGGCGGCATTTAACCTAAACCTGGAAATGATGCAGGCACAAAAAGCCAGCAGCACCTACCAGTCTGTTGGTCAGCTAGGTGATCAAATATTTGCACCGTCCCAAATTGGCAATCTGAACGATATAGCCAATATCAGTCAATTTCTCAATGATATTGAAGAAGCGCGTAATGACATGGGGACAAAGAATCAATTTAAGGAAACTGGCGAGCTCTTTGAAAAACTATTTGAGGGCGCAGTAAAGATTATTGCCAATTCAAATGAATTGTCTAGCGATTCAAACGAAACTCGAAATACGAATATTGACGATATTTTATCAAAACTTTTCCAGCACCCGGGTGATAAACATAACAGCGATCACCACCATAAGGAACTTGATCATGATCACCATAGCCGGGACAAAGAGAGACCTGAAGACGATTGATTCCGACACTTGTTGACAACCTAATGTCCGTCACTAATCTTTTTTTACGTTTATGACATACGTACAAGATGTCTTCAATGACATTTTCATGCTTGTTGGAATGTTTGATCTGCTTGATGGCCTGGTCATCACTACAAACCTGTTACTAATGATTTTCTCAAAAATATCATGCGTGCTATCTGGCATGAATCACATGTTAGCTCAAAACTAAGGTTACGCATTACTATCTTTCGTGCATTTAACCTGTTGATCATGATTGCATTTGCAAACTATCACATGAAGATCAGTGGCTATGGCAGCGGGCTGGCTTACAAAATCGTCGCAATCCTGATCACGCTATATTTAAGCTACTTGAGCCTGCATTTGCTTCATTATCCGGTTCGCAGGCATTATGGAAAAACAAAAAACATCGAAAACAATATTCAAATTATAGATACCTATAACTCAAGGTTAATCAATGTATTTGTAAGTATTTTTTTAATTGTTCTGGTTTCAATTATCAGGATCCTGGGATTTGATACCTTGCTTGAAGCTGGCGGCGCAATCGGAATTGTTGGCGTATTTCTCGCGCTCACTCAGAACTCCTGGGCACCCGACATGTTTAGCGGTCTGATTATACTTAATAGCAGGATGGTTGAGGTGGGCGATGTCATTGAATTTAAAGAAGGAGATAATTCTCTGGGTGTTGTTTATAAAACAAAGATATTCCATACCGAAATCCTGAATCTGGTTAATAATCATCGTATCATGATATAGAACTCCCGACTTCGAGATTGCACAATACACAACCTGTCAAAGTTCGCCTCTGCCAAGGGCCTGAGAGAAAAACTGAGCTTCAAGATCGACTATGCCACAGATGGAATCGATGTACACACCCTGTTTGCAACTGCTTTTCAACAGGCAGTCGAAAACAGGGATATAAGTATCGAAGCCAAATACCCTGTTGAAATTGAAATAGAAGACACCGGTGATTATGCCGTGGAACGGAGTATATACTATTACACCAAGGACCTGAAAACCATAATCAGAAACCGTCAACTTATTCGTGAAGTCATACTGGCTGTAGCCAAGAATAATAGCATTTCACTGGCAACACCGATTCGACATTTTGCAGAATCCCCTTTGCCAGACGCATAATTAGTCCGCTATGGTGGAATATTTTCAGTGATGGAAGGCTGACCAGGAACAGGAAACATTGGGTTACACTTCTTGATGGTTACCTTACCCTGCAGTAAATTCCCTTTCGAATATTCGTTAAAATAACAGGTGTTCGTCGCCGGATCATAATTCTCAATCCACAGGTTATCGTCTTTCCAGGTTGAATTTAAATGCAAATGGCCTTCGGGGACCGAAATAGTCATGACACCACCGTAATGTTTGACAAAGACCTGCTGGAAGTGAAAAAAGTAGGCCGCCCAACCTGCTACCAGAATGACTGCTGAAACAATCATACCCACCTTCCATTTGTCGGATCGGCCCAGGAAATATAGCGCAGCAATCACGGTGGAAAAAACAGCTGCCCAATATAAATAAGTAATCATCTATCCTCTCCGTATTACCCCTGCGGTACATTCTAATAACCAGGTTGTTTGTAATTATTTATTAAAGTAATGTTACATGTTCAATAGTCTGAACTATAATCAGTCAATTCTCAATATTCAGGATCACAGTGCAACCGGTAATAAAAATTGAAAACGTTACCAAGACCTATGCATCAGGCCTGCATGCGCTTAAAAACGTTACTCTGGAGATAAACCAGGGAGAAATATTCGCATTGCTCGGGCCTAATGGCGCGGGTAAAACAACCCTGATCAATATTGTCTGCGGGATTGTCAATGCGACTGACGGTCATGTAACGGTAGATGGCCATGATATTATTACAAATTATCGCAAAGCCAGATCAAAAATTGGTCTGGTACCTCAGGAATTAACCACTGATGCATTTGAAAGTGTACTTGGCACGGTAAAGCTAAGTCGTGGTCTGTTTGGCAAGGCCCAGGATGCAGACCACATCGAGAAAATATTGCGACAACTGTCATTATGGGAGAAAAGGAACTCCAAAATCATGACATTATCCGGTGGCATGAAAAGGCGTTTAATGATTGCCAAGGCACTATCACACGAACCGCTCATATTATTCCTTGACGAACCAACTGCGGGTGTTGACGTTGAGCTACGACGAGATATGTGGGAAATGGTACGCGGTCTTACGGCAAATGGCGTTACGATTATACTTACCACACATTATATTGAAGAAGCGGAAGAAATGGCGGACCGGATTGGGGTGATTAATAAAGGTGAAATAATACTGGTAGAAAACAAAAAAAAACTGATTGAAAAACTCGGTAAGAAACAGTTAAAAATTTCTCTGCAAAGTCCTCTTGGAAAGATGCCAGCTTCACTATGTGATTCTTCACTTGAACTTTCAGATGATGGATTCGAGCTCGTTTATTCCTTCGACGCACAGCACGATGAAACTGGCATTGCGGCCCTGGTTAAAAAGCTTAACGAGCTTGGCATAGATTATAAAGACCTTCATACCAGCCAGAGTTCGCTCGAAGAAATTTTTGTTGCTGTGGTAAGAGACAAATCATGAACTATTACGCAATTGGTGCAATCTATAGATTTGAAATGGCTCGTACCGGGCGCACATTGATGCAAAGTATTGCCTCCCCCATCCTTTCTACAACGCTTTATTTTGTCGTATTCGGTGCCGCAATTGGTTCTCGCATGGGTGAAATTGATGGTATCAGTTACGGCGCATTTATTATTCCAGGACTGCTGATGCTTTCGATACTGAGCGAAAGTATTTCAAATGCATCGTTTGGCATTTATTTTCCCAAGTTTACAGGCACCATTTATGAAGTATTGTCTGCACCGATCTCCTACATTGAGATTGTCATCGGCTATGTCGGTGCCGCTGCCTCAAAATCTATCATTCTCGGCACATTGATTCTTATCACCGCACGCCTGTTTGTAGACTATGATATTGCTCACCCGGTATGGATGGTCTGTTTTCTTATATTGACCGCCATAACCTTCAGCATGTTTGGGTTTATTATCGGTATTTGGGCAGACGATTTTCAGAAATTACAGATCATCCCGTTAATGGTCATCACACCGCTAACCTTTCTCGGTGGCGCATTTTATTCAATAGATATGTTACCCGCCTTTTGGCAAAAGGTTACGCTTCTTAATCCGGTTGTTTACCTGATTAGCGGATTTCGCTGGAGTTTTTATGGTGTATCCGATGTTAGCGTTGCCATCAGTATTGGAATGATTATGCTTTTCCTTTTGCTCTGTTTGACCACTGTTTGGTGGATTTTTAAAACAGGGTACCGCCTCAAATCCTGATCAACGTAAACTGTTTAAAAGGTAGTTATGCAATAATGCAAGCCTGACCCCAGTTCTATTCATAGTCGATCGGGGGTTGTTTGTGGCGGGAAATATGTAGCTGAAAGATATCCGATCGCGAATAATGGCCGGCTACGTCCAGCGTACGCCGGGCCTCTCGTGAACGTGCCGGGTCAATATCACAATAGAGTATGCCTTCCTCCCGGTTTAATGGACCCGATACGATTTCACCGCCGGGTGCGATCACAACCGAATCACCCGGATTCACCCATTCGTTTTCATCCGGATACAAACTGGCCTTTTCCGGAAAATCTTGCGGAATATCAGCTGCCTTCAGCAGGTTTCCACAGCCAACAACCCAACACCTGCCTTCCCTTGCAATATGTTGGAGTGTACCAATCCATCCATCCCCACTATCATACGTTGGTGCAATGTAAATCTCGATGCCTTGTGCATACAATGCAAATCTCGCCAGCGGCATATAGTTCTCCCAACAGACAAGCGCGCCCACGCGTCCGCTCGGCGTATCGACAACCTTCAAACCGGATGCATCGCCCATACCCCAAACCATTCTCTCTGGATTTGTTGGCATTAATTTACGATGTCGGTTTTTTAACATGCCATCATGACCAATTACTACCACGCTGTTGTATATTGTGGAGCGGCTATACTCATAGTCCAGCTCATTCATGCCACAAACAATGGTCATTTCGTGTTTTTTTGCTACTTTAAACAGTGGTTCTAAATCATCGCTATCAATATTTACCGCGCTCTTCAGTAGACGTGCATGACACTCTTCGGACAATTTCCAGTCGCCACCCGGTCTGAGACGCCAGATCCATGCCGGATAGCCTGCAATAAATGCCTCGGTAAACACAACCAGCCTGGCGCCATTGGAAGCCGCCTTATTGGCATACTCTGTAGCCAGTTTAATCGATTTTTTCTTGTCCAGAAATTCTGGTGCAGCCTGGATTACTGCGAGCTTGCTTACCGTCATAACCCAAGCTCTCCGAGCGGCTTCATGTGGCGATTTTTTAACTCTACATAGTGGACTGCGGAAAACTTGAGGTATTCCAGCTCTTCCTCTTTTAGCGCACGAGTCTTTTTCACCGGACTTCCCAGGTAGAGATAACCACTTTCAAGCACTTTTCCAGGAGATACCAGACTTCCTGCGCCAACCATCACATTGTCCTGAACAACTGCTCCATCAAGAACGGTTGAGCCCATGCCAATCAATGACAAATTTCCCACCGTGCAGGCATGAAGAATCACACCATGACCAACGGTCACGTCATCCCCGATCGTCAACGCAAAACCGCCTGGCGTCAATGAATTATCAGACGTAACATGGAGCACTGATCCATCCTGAATATTGGTTCGATCACCAATTTTAATGGATTGAACATCTCCGCGTACGGCTGTCATTGGCCAGATGGACGAATCTTCACCAATAGAAACGTCCCCGACGACTAGCGCCGTTTCATCCACATAGACAGACGATGCAATGGATGGGCTAGAATGTAAGTAGGATCGAATTGTCATATTGATACCTTTACTTGTGTTTATTTTAACGTGACCAGCTCTTCGGCGCTGGTAGGATGAATGGCAACGGTATCATCCAGGTCCTTCTTCGTCGCACCCATCTTTATTGCGACTGCAAATCCCTGTAACATTTCATCTGCACCCTTGCCTATGATATGGCAACCGATAACCTTTTCATTGACTCCCACTGTTACAAGTTTCATCGCCGTTTTGGTTTTCTTTGTCGTTACTGCATTATACATCGGAGTAAAACGTGTTTGGTAAACTTTCACTGCATCTCCATGACGATCACAGGCTTCATCTTCAGTCAGACCGACGGTAGCTACCGGCGGGTGACTAAAAATCACCGAAGGGACACAGTCGTAATCGAGAAAGCTATTCGGTTGAGCACCAAACAGCCGGTCTCCCAATCGCCTCCCGGCTGCTATCGCTACGGGTGTTAATGCCAATCGGCCATTGATATCACCAATCGCGTAAACCCCGGGGACACTGGTGTTTTCATACTTATCGGTTGAGATGAACCGATCAGAGGTAACTTCGATATCTGATGATCCGAGATTCAGCGCTTCGATATTACTTTCCCGGCCAATCGCCCATATCAATGTATCAAAACCCGCCAATCGATGGCCATTTTTGGTTGATATGACCAGACTACCATCTGCTTCCTTTTCTACACTGTCAAGGTTAATACTTGTTAATACATTCACACCATCGTTCTGCATCTCTTCCATCAGCGTTTCACGTATCATGACGTCGAACTTGCCGAGAAAATGCTGACGCCTTAATAGCATGGTCACCTCACTGCCCAGAGCATTCAACATGCCCGCAATTTCAACAGCGATATAACCCGCACCCACAATCGCGACACGGCGAGGCTGGTTATCCAGGCGAAAAAACCCATCTGAGGTAATTCCCAGGTCTGCGCCGGGAATATCAGGAACGACGGGTTTTCCACCAGTCGCAATAACAATATGATCAGCAGTGAACTGTTCACCATCGACCTCTACGGTATGATTGTCGACAAACGAGGCATAGCCCTGAATAAGCGGTACATCAGAATCGGCTAAACCGGTTTCATAGATTTTATTTAATCGTGCGACATAGGCATCCCGTGCGGCCTGTATATGGGTCCAGTCTATACTGGTCGCCATCGCATCAAAACCGTAATCTGGCGCATCATGCAATATGTGCGCTATATCAGCGGCATACCACATCACTTTTTTGGGCACGCAACCACGATTTACACAGGTACCCCCTGGTTTATCCGCTTCGATTACGGCACTCCTTGCGCCATAGGATGCCGCTCTACGGGCTACCGCGATACCTCCACTGCCAGCCCCGATTGCGATAAGATCAAAATGTTTCGCCATCATCACCTCTTTTGTTGGTCTGAACATATCGTGTAACATTACAACACAGATCAAAATCCGTTGCGCTATACCCGGTAAAATTGTGGCTATAGCGTAGAGAAGCATTATTGTGGACTATTTACAATTGTACTGATTACCGATACCTTACAATAAAAGTTACATCTCGAGGCAACCTATGCACAACCCATTGCTCGACCACACCGGGCTACCCTTATTTAACGAGATCAAACCCGAGCATGCTGAACCAGCCATCGATAAAATTATTGAAGGTAACCGGCACCAGCTGGCTCATATCCTGGAATCGTATGCACGCTTCGATTGGGATAACCTGATCCATCCCGTCGAGGAAATGAATGAAAGATTGAGTCGTACCTGGGGTCCGGTGAATCATCTCAATTCAGTAGTAAACAGTACCGAACTACGAAAGGCCTATAACGCCTGTCTTCCAAAAATTAGCGAGTACACAACGGAGTTGGGACAGAACGAGGCCTTGTTCAAGGCTTATCAGTCAATTTCTGAAAGCGAGAACTATGATTGCCTAGATGTTTCCCAGAAGAAAATCATATCAAACGCACTGATAGACTTCCGACTATCGGGCATTGATTTAAACAACCAGGACAAAAAGCGTTATAAAGAAATAGTCAGTGAACTTGCAACATTGACCGCTAAATTTGAGGAAAATCTTCTCGATGCGGCGCGCGCATGGAGCAAGCATATTACAGTCAAGGATACGTTATCCGGCCTGCCAGAATCTGTCCTCGCGATGGCAGCGCAAACTGCGAAGGCAAGCGATCTGGATGGCTGGTTATTTAACCTGGAATTTCCATCATATATTGCGGTCATGACCTATGCTGACGACCAACAACTTCGGTATGAGATGTATGAGGCCTTTGTTACCCGCGCATCGGATGAAGGTCCTCATGCCGGCAAATGGGACAATACACCATTGATGGAAAAAATCCTCGAGCTTCGGCATGAAGAAGCCGGATTACTGGGTTTTAAAAATTTTGCCGAGCGGTCTCTCGCGACCAAAATGGCGCCTTCAACAAATCATGTACTTGAATTCCTGAATGATCTGGCAGACCGGTCTTTGCCCGTTGCTAAACGTGAACTGGAAGAACTGGAAGCGTTTGCCAGGGAGTCTGCTGGTGTCGACAAGATAGAGGCGTGGGATGTTAGCTATTACGCTGAAAAATTGCGTAAACATAAATTCTCGATTTCTCAGGAGGAAATAAAACCCTATTTTCCTGAGACACGAGTATTATCAGGTATGTTTATGATAATCGAACGTCTCTATGGCCTTCATGTCCAGGAAGTCAAAAATATTGAGACATGGCATCAGGACGTACGCTTTTATGAAATCACTGACACACAGGGAAATATTCGGGGGCAGTTCTTCCTGGATTTATATGCGCGCCCCAACAAACGCCAGGGGGCATGGATGGATGAATGCATCGTGCGTAAAAAGATTAATGATGAAATTCAAACGCCTGTAGCGTACCTGACGTGCAACTTCTCTCCACCTGTGGGCGATGACCCCGCATTGTTTAATCATAACGAGGTCATAACCCTGTTCCATGAATTTGGTCATGGTCTGCATCATATGCTCACCCAGATAGATTATACCGGTGTTGCCGGCATTAAAGGGGTCGCATGGGATGCTGTCGAACTGCCCAGTCAATTTATGGAAAACTGGTGCTGGGAACAAGAGGCGCTGGAACTGATATCAGGCCATTATGTTACCGGCGAATCTTTACCCGACGAGATGTTTCATAAAATGCTGGCAACCAAGACCTATCACTCAGGCATGCAGCTGGTCAGACAGCTGGAGTTTGCGATTTTTGATTTCAGACTTCATCTCGAATACAAACCCGGTGATGGCAAACAGATTTATGCATTGCTTGATGAAGTAAGAAACCAGGTCGCAGTCATACATCCACCATCATTTAACCGGTTCCCACATAGCTTTTCACATATTTTTGCGGGTGGTTATTCTGCTGGTTACTACAGCTACAAATGGGCCGAGGTTCTATCCAGTGACGCTTTTTCATTGTTTGAGGAAAAGGGAATATTTGATCGCGAAACAGGCGAACAATTTTTAAATTCTATTCTGGAACAAGGGGGATCCAGAGATCCCCTTGAGCTGTTTATTGAGTTTCGCGGCAGAGAACCCCAGATTGACGCGTTGTTAAGGCATAATGGCATTACGGCATGATTTTTATTCCTGGTCTGGGAAATCCAGGCCCGATACTTTATAATTCATGCGGTTGATTGCCCGGAATTCGGGTAGGTAGGTCGCTCTATATAACCAAAAGATCGCACTAACCAATGAAAGAACCCAGTCAAACAGAACTCGATTTAGTAAAATCGTTACCTGCCCTCCCAATATCCGCACAGAAAATACTGCGTGCGTTTCGCGATGAAGAACCTGACATCTACAAAATCGTTGATGCAATCGCTATTGACCCTGGTGTCACGACGAAACTGCTTGCGATCGCCAACTCAGCCTATTATCAAACGCGAAGACCCTGTCACTCAGTGCGTGATGCCATTGTCAGACTTGGACTCGATGAGGTAAAAAAGCTGCTATTACCCGTTGTTATCTCGGAACAGTTTGATACCAAGCGGTGCAAAAACTTTCGCGGAGATCTTTACTGGAAACAGGCGCTAATGGTTGCGTGTGCCGCAAAAAATATTGCTGAACAAACAAAATCCAATTTACATGAAATCACCGCAAGTGCTGCTCATGTTGCAGGTTTGCTGCATAACATTGGTCTAATTGCGATGGTGCATGTATTTCCTGATGAAATGGAAAATATATTTAATTCCGTCTCTGAATTTCAACAGTACAAACTAGCGCATCTTAAGGACGGTGAGCTGAATCCCGGAATTGTGGGAACATTATTACTCCACGCATGGGATATTCCGGAAGAAATCAGCTCAATTCCGCATGCCAGTCATCCATTATATGACGAACGAATTGAAGGCGAGCTTTCCGAACTGATACGCTTTTCAATAAACTGGTATGAGGACAAGTTTTCACCTGTCATTCATCTGCCATCTTTCATGATTCAGGCGGATGTCATTCCCGTGCAGCTGCAGTATGCGCGAAGGGCCGTGGAACGCGAAAAGAATGGATTAGTAAAATTTGCTGACATGCTGTTTTATTATTAGCCTAAGTAATAAGAATAAAACCCAATATTCGACAGCCTGTATGTTCACTTTTGTATTAGTTTTCGACATATCAACAGAATGACTTACTTTCCTCGCGTGAATCATGATAAAATCTGTCCGTGTTAATTTTTATCCACTAAAGGAGATGCAAGATGCAAATTAGAGGTTACAAATATAATTGGCTTATGATTGCTTTACTGGCTGGCGCTGGAATCTGGGTAGCTAGCGTATTATTTAATATGCTGTTGGCGCCTTAAGCTAGTTAAAATACAGAAATAGAATAGTCGTTCGTTGTATTGAGTTGGTAAACAATCCAAGGGGAGGGGAGGACTTTTATTAAGGATGAGAATCATTTGCGGTTATTGATGCCCACGTAGATTCTTACCTCTCCTCATCTATTTGGTACAGGCCGCGGTTTGCGATTCTCATCAATCGCAACAAACGTCAAGGTAGCCTCCGTCACCTTGATGCAGGTTTCAACTCCCTTCCGGTGACGCTCGGCAAAGACCTCAACAAAGATCGTCATGGATGTACGCCCAACCCGAATTACGTCTGCGTAACAACTAATAAGGTCACCAACCAATACCGGCTGGTGAAACTGAAATTCGTTGACCGCAACGGTCACCACGCGACCTTTCGCTCGACGGTAGGCCGCAATACTGGCTGCAATATCAACCTGTGACATAATCCAGCCCCCAAAGATATCACCACCACTATTGGTATCTGACGGTCGTGTCATCACTCGTGTTGTCGGTTGTTTATTTTCAGGTAGTCTATCCCGTGTCACCCGCTTGCTCCTTGCCCCAAGTCATTAGGAATTAAAGTTGAATATCTTGATATTTTGCATCAATCATGCCCTGCATAAAGCCGATTAATTATATCCTCGTTTTCTTCAATAATTCGATTGCGCCTCAATTTCAATGTCGGAGTTAATAACCCATTTTCCACTGTCCACGGAGACAGGGTCAGGTGTACACGTCGAATCTGGGCATAACCGGGAAAGCCATGTAACAATTCGGTAATTCTTTCACAAATATCCTTATGCAAATTTTCATCGCTGAGTGCTGTATCTTTACTCAGATCCAGATGGTATTCCTTTGCCATCTTTTCGCTTAATGAAGGGTTCAACACGATAAGCGCAGACAGATATGGACGCCCTTCACCAATCACCATCACCTGCTCAAACAACGGTGCCATCATGATTGCCATCTCCATATCGTTGGGTGATACCTTCTCCCCATTGGAAAGTACAATTATTTCTTTCAAGCGCCCTGTAATATAGATATGTCCATTCTCAATTCGAGCTTTATCACCGGTATGCAACCAACCCTCTTCATCAATCATCTCTGATGTCGCTTCCTCATTGCGCCAATATCCCAGCATTACGCCAGGCGTCCTGGCCAGTAACTCATCATCCTGACCAATTTTTACCGCTGCATCCGGCAATGCGGTACCGACGCTCGCCGGATCATTATCTTCAAGTCGATTTACGCTGATCACCGGACTCGTCTCGGTAAGGCCGTAACCCTGACATAGCGGCAAGCCTAACCCAACAAACAATTTTGCTACCTCTTTTGACAACGGCGCACCACCACAGATCGCTACACGAATTCTCCCGCCAAGCTTTGCCATAACCTTATCAGCAATCAACGCCTTAAGTACGGGTTGCTCCAACAACGATGCATGCCATGACTCCCGCTGTTGTTTATACAAAAAGTCCTGCCAGCCAATCTCTACAGCCTCATTGAATAATACCTTTGATATTGCTGATTTTTCCTCCAACTGCTCCTTGATCTTTGCATAAACCCGTTCATATATACGTGGTACAGAAATCAATACTGTGGGTTTTATTGTTAACAGGTCTTCGGCCAATAATGCTACAGACCTGGCGTACGCGACGGTAGCGCCCGTCATCATTGGCAGATAATAACCAATGGTACGCTCCAATGTATGGGACAAGGGTAAAAAAGACAAAAACAAATCATCAGGAAAAACATTAATACTATTTTGTCCACTATGGGCATTCCAAAGTATATTGGAATGACTTAACATCACTCCCTTAGGCCTACCCACAGTACCTGACGTGTATACAATCGTTGCAAGCGAATCCGGATTTTGGAGTACCGGAGGTGTGGTTAGCGGACTGGGAGACAACCAGTCCTTTAATCCGGTCAGCACAGACAAGCCATCGTTGCTTACCGCGCCATTAATGACAACAACCTTCTTTAATTCGGGTAATTCAGAAAGGCATGATTGTATCAACTGCCAATGTTCTTCATCTTCGATTAGCAGACATTTTGTCGAAGTGTCTTGCAGAATAAACGAAACGTTGTCTGCACGATCATTAACATATAGCGGTACAACAACAAGCCCCTGCGCGAGCGCTGCTTGCTCATACAGCACCCATTGGTAGCTATTGGAAAGCATAACCGCAACACGGTCACCGGGCTGTAAAGACTCTTGTGCTAATGCTGCGCGCCAGAATCCGAGTTCTCCCGCCATATCCTGCCAGCTTTTCTCCAGCCAGAGCCCGCTTTTAGGTTCGAAATACCGGTAAGCGATCGCGTGAGGAGCTCGAGCGACGCGTTGCTGGAATAACCCCGCCAGTGAAACGGCGATTTCTGGTGAAATGACATCGCGTTTTTTGTCTGTCGTCATGGCTGCATCCAGATTTGATACAGATCAAAGGTTGCTAAATCCGTCATCCGCCGAAAACCGATCACCAAATTTTGATGCAAGCTGTTCGAGTCGTTCGGCCATCCTGGACACGCCACTTTGCTGAATATATTGCACTGGACCACCTCGAAACGGGGCAAACCCGGTCCCAAAGATAATGCCTGCATCCAGCAGGTCCCCGTTTTCAACAACACCTTCACGCAGGCAAGCCATCGCTTCATTAAGCATCGCAAAAATCATGCGATCTGCCACTTCTGAGGTACTCAGCTGAACATTTTCGAGCCTGGCCTTGACTGGCTTTCCTTTTTTATATTCGTAAAAACCTTTACCACTCTTACGCCCCAGGCTACCTGCATTAACCAGCTGCCTCAACCTTTCAGGTACTGAAGTGCCCATCGACTGCGACAGTATATCTGCAACATGCAAACAAATATCCAGTCCAACTGTATCTGCCAATTCAATTGGACCCATAGGCATTCCAAACGCGAGCGCTTGCTTATCAATCAACTCGGCCTGGATACCCTCACTCTCCATGGTCACTGCCTCTAACAAATAAGGCATTAAAATACGATTAACCAGAAATCCTGGTGTGCTGGTAACGGGCAAAGGTAATCGGCTAATCTGGCGTGTGAAGCTTGCCGCTTTCTGAGACACGTCTTTATCCGTTTTATCGCTGTATACAATTTCAACTAGTTGCATCTTTGCAACCGGATTAAAAAAATGAATACCAACAAGGCGCTCTGGCTTTTTCAATACCGCGCCGATCTCATCCAACGGAATACTTGATGTATTGCTCGCCATAACCGCATCAGGCTTCATTCGAGCCTCGACATCCTTGAACAGGTTCTGCTTTGCCTCAATATTCTCGAAAATCGCCTCAATGATCACGTCTGCCCTTTCAACGCCTAAACCGTTGATATCGGGCATTAATCGATCCATCACCGCTTGAATCAGACGCGGTTTCTTCAGTTTCTTTTTATATAGTGCATAGGCACGCTTCATTGCAGGTGCTATGCGTTCTGGCGCCTGATCCTGCAACGTCACGTGAAGCCCCTGCAAAGCACACCAGGCTGCAATATCCCCACCCATAACGCCTGCGCCAACAACATGCACATGCCTGGCCTTGAAATCAGCGTGTCGTCCCAGACCCTTTAATTGTTCCTGAAGGAAAAAGACGCGAATCAAATTCTGCGCGGTATCACCCACAACCAGCCTGGCAACAGAGCGTGCTTCTTCTGCAAGCATGGTCTTGGCATCATCTGCATGTTTCACCCAAAGGTCGATGAGCGCGTAGGGGGCTGGATAGTGCTCTTTGGATGCTTTTTTCGCAACGACCTTTTTGAGGTACTTCGCGAGCAGTGGCCTGACCAGTCGATGACTGGCTAATGCCTGAAGCCTCCCGGGGCGATGTGGTTTTGGAGGACGCATGACCACTTCACGCGCGGCACGGAGTAATTGGCGCTTTGGCACCGCATAATCGATCAGCCCCACTTTTTGCGCGGCTCTGGCACTTAAGCCTCGCCCGGTTAGCATCATATCCATCGCTGCCGGAGCACCGATTAGCCTTGTAGAACGAAGTGTACCTCCAAATCCGGGATGTATACCTAACCGTACTTCTGGAAGACCAAGACGCGTACTTGAATCTTCATCTGCTATGCGATATCGGCATGCCAACGCCAATTCAAGTCCCCCGCCCAGACAGAAACCATGAATAAGACTCACGGTAGGAAAACTGAATGCCTCTATGCGGTCCAGTACCGTATGGCAGCCACGCATAAACTCTGCGGCCTCTTCTTCCGTTGCCATTGAAGTGAAACTCTTAATATCGGCACCAGCGATAAAACCATTCTCTTTGTCAGACAAGATAACCAAACCACGTGGTGGCTCACTCTCTATCGACTGAATTTTTTCATCAAGCTCGGTGATCACATCAATTGACAAAACATTGGTACCGGCGCCGGCCTTATCCAGATGCAACCACGCTATGCCATCTTCATCTCTCTCGATCCGCCAGTGCTGTTCATTTTTACTAGTCATGGTGTCTCTCCAAAAGCATTGCGCCACCCTGGCCACCACCGATACACAAACTTGCGATGCCTCGAGCGGCATTATTGCGTTCCAGTATTCTGAGAAGATGCAGAACAATACGTGCGCCGCTCGCCCCAACAGGGTGGCCCAGGCTGATTCCTCCACCATCAATGTTCAAACGCGAATGATCGATTTCACCCAGTGCTGTCCTTAACCGTAATTCCGAGCGACAATATTTTGAGTCCTTCCACGCCTCTATGCATGCCAGAACTTGAGCGGCAAACGCCTCATTGATCTCCCAATAATCTACATCGTCAATGGTCAGTTTGTTGCGTTTTAACAGTGGTGCCATTGCATGCGCTGGCCCCAACCCCATTTGCGCGGGATCAAGTCCAGCCCATTCGCTATCAACAATACGACCGAGTACTGGCAAACCATGTTCCTCAATAGCCTTTTCACTGGCCAGAATCAGCATTGCCGCCCCGTCGGTAACCTGGGCACTGTTACCCGCTGTTACATTACCGAATTTACGATCAAAAACCGGCCTTAATTTTGCGAGCCCGTCAATCGTAGAATCACGCCGCAAACCATCATCGTTATCATAATATTTGCCGCGTGTGTCATAGATCGTTTCTATCTCCCCAAGCAAGCCTTCGTCTTGCGCTCTTGCAAGCCGCATATGACTCTCTACCGCAAACGCGTCCATTTGTTCTCGGGAGATACCAAATCGCCACGCCAGGTTTTCAGCAGTCTGTCCCATCGATAAACCGACCACCGGGTCCGTTAATCCACGCAATAGGCCAATCACTGGTTTTAGGTGAGCAGGACGCAAAGTCGCCAACGCCTTAATTTTCTGAACGGGCGTCTTTGCACGGTTAAAATCACCCAACCAGCTAACCATTTGCTGATTAAGTAGTACCGGCCCATGACTCATTGATTCTGTACCACCCGCGAGGATCAGATCGGAACGACCACTGGCAATGTTGCTAAACGCACAATCCAGCGCCTGCATGCCCGACGCACAATTCCTTTGTACAGTCCATGCCGGCACGTGCTTGTCGCAACCCAGGCGAAGCGCCACTACCCGCGCGATATTCGCCTCATCCGGACCCGGCATCATACAGCCGAGAATTACTTCATCGAACGCTGCAGGGGAAAATGGCTGGCGAAAGAGTAAGGGACGGGCCGCCCCTAACGCTAAATCCGATGCGGTAAAGGGACCTGGTTTTCCCCGCGCTTTCAGTTGTGGTGCTCGGCTACCATCAACAATATAAACTGGTCTGCCTTTCACTGCCCTGGTGGTTCTCTTTTTTTGAGTTGCCATTTATCACTCCTGACGCCAATAGTCTTGTGGAAAATCATCCACCATAATCACATCTCGCCTGGCAACTGCCGCATAACGTAGCTGTTGCGCTTCAGTCTCATCGATGATCCCGGCATCCAGTGCATTGACAATCAGTTGCTCATCATCTGCCTTTTGCAAACGACCTTCACGAATTGCCTTACGCAATTTTTTCTCCACAGCCTCTGCCATAACAACCTCTTTTAATGCGACCTCAATGCGACCCATAGGTTCATCCTTTGATGTGGTCACAAACACGCCATCGGTCAGGCGATCCCTCACCTCTGACGGTTGTAACAATACCGTTGCTACTTTATTACCCAGCCTGTCCGATGGCGCAGAAAAGTGTTTGCCAAGTGGAAATATCATCACCCTGAGGATCCACGCAATGGGACGTTGTGGAAAGTTATCCAGAATTTCATCAAAGCGCTGCTGAATTTGATATAGCGAATCTTCCAATGCCCACTGTACAAGCGGTTGGTCCTGTGAAGGTCTGCCCTGATCCTCAAATCTTTTCAAGACGCATGATGCCAGATATAACTGGCTTAAAACATCGGCCAGCCGCCCCGAGAGCTTTTCTTTACGTTTTAACGCGCCACCCAAAACCAGCATCGCAACGTCTGACGTCAATGCAAACGCGGCACTCATCCGGGTTAACTGCTGGTAGTATCTTTTTGTACGATCACCTCCAGGCACATTGACAAAACGGGCACCTGAGATTCCCAGCCATAATGAACGTACCGCATTACTAACCGAGAAACCGATATGACCAAAAAATGCAGCATCAAATTCTTGCAATGATTTTTCAGCATTCTTTTCATTGACCGCCATCATTTCCTTCAACACAAACGGATGACAGCGAATCGCACCCTGGCCATAAGTAATTAAAGTCCGGGTCAGGATGTTTGCTCCTTCTACTGTAATACTGATAGGGATAGCCTGGTATATTCGGCCTACCAGGTTACGTGGTCCCATACAAATACCTGTACCACCCTGAATATCCATCGCATCGTTAATGCTCTGACGCATCCGTTCAGTAAGATTATATTTAACGATCGCTGATGGCACCGATGGCTTTTCTCCCAGATCGACAGCCCCCGCCGTCATAGTACGAGCGGCATCCATTACATATGCGTTGGCTGCGATCCGGGCGAGTGCTTCTTCAACTCCCTCAAACTGCCCAATGGCCATTTTGAATTGTTTACGAATTCTGGCATATGCACCCGTAGCCCGACATGCGAGCTTGCCACCCCCGGTACTTAATGCCGGTAAAGATATGGAACGCCCGGCTGCCAGACTCTCCATTAACATGCGCCAGCCCTGTCCCGCCCACTCGGCACCACCGATGAGCCAATCCATCGGAATAAACACATCTTTACCGCTGTTTGGTCCGTTTTGAAAAGCCTGGCTAAGCGGTGCATGGCGATTGCCTATTGTTATACCGGGCGTACCGGTCGGAATCAATGCAACGGTAATCCCCAGTTCTTCCTTTTGACCAAGCAGTTTATCCGGGTCGTAGAGTTTAAACGCGAGACCCAACACGGTCGCCACCGGGCCCAGTGTGATATAGCGTTTTTCCCAATTTAGTCGAATGCCCAGGACCTCTTTACCCTCAAACTCACCATGACATACGACGCCATGGTCGGGAATGCTACTCGCATCACTGCCCGCACTGGGACCAGTTAGCGCAAAGCACGGCACTTCTTCTCCCTTTGCCAATCGAGGCAAATAATAATCTTTCTGTTCTTGTGTACCGTAATGTAAAAGTAACTCCGCAGGCCCCAGCGAATTAGGCACCATCACTGTCACTGCCGCAGTAATGCTGCGGCTGGCAATCTTCATGACAACCGTTGAATGGGCCAAAGCAGAATAATCCAGCCCGCCGTATTCCTTCGGGATGATCATGCCGAAGAATCCATTGTCCTTGATAAATTGCCAGACCTCTGGCGGTAAATCATGATGTTTTTCTGTGATCTGCCAATCGTCGAGCATGCGGCATAACTCATCCACCGGCCCATCAATAAACGCCTGCTCTTCTTCAGATAATTTTGGTATTGGATAGGCCAGCAGTTTTTCCCAATTCGGACTTCCGCTGAATAGTTCGCCATCCCACCATACGGTCCCGGCCTCTAGCGCCTCCCGCTCTGTTTGCGACATGGCGGGCAAGGCCTTCTTGAAGACTGTGAATACCCGGTCGCTAATCAGCTGTCGGCGCAATGATGGAATATTGAGTGGCACGACAATCATTGCCAGCAAAACCCATAACAATGAAAGTAAAATAATTGACCCGTCTGAAAACAAGGATAACGCGAGAAGCCATGTCGTTACGGCTACAGACCAGACTGCAATTCGCACCCCTAGATAAGCCATCGTTCCAATGACAGCAAGCAATGTTATTAGCCAAAAAATACAGCTCATGGTGCACCTCGATAAGCTTTATAGCTGGCATCTCCAGCATCGATTGTTCGAGGATCATTCAATAAGGGGCACTACATCAACCGTACTCGACCAGAATTGTTCACGGGCTCTGCCGCACCATGGCCTGGCTGCTGAGCCAAAACCATGTTATTGATAATCCCTTATTGTTTCGAATGAAATCCATAACATATATCGGCCGACAACCTGAGAACTAAAGCGATAAATCTCTATATAACAACCAGTTACTTTAATACAAAGCCACGTCCGATTCATTTAGCGGATGCCTTCATGATAGAATCTACCCTATCATCAACCCATACTCAAAAGCATACGCTCAAAATGACAAAAATAGCTACCTGGAACGTTAATTCTTTACGCGTACGTTTACCTCAGGTCCTGGATTGGCTAAAAAATTCACAGGCAGATATTCTTGCCCTCCAGGAAACCAAGTTACTGGATGGAAATTTTCCTGTCGATGAAATCGCCGACGCCGGTTATCATGCCGCTTACTCCGGGCAAAAGACATACAACGGCGTGGCGATTATCAGTAAGAATAAAGCTGGCGATATCGATACTGACTTGCCTGGCCTCGACGATCCGCAGCGACGGGTATTGTGCGCAACCATCGGCGACGTCCGAGTTCTTGATGTTTATATTCCCAATGGCGAAAGTATTGAATCGGATAAATACCAGTACAAACTGGAC
Source organism: Gammaproteobacteria bacterium (assembly GCA_046754065.1). Classification (GTDB taxonomy): domain Bacteria; phylum Pseudomonadota; class Gammaproteobacteria; order SZUA-140; family SZUA-140; genus JBHHVB01. Next base: position 2,381 of record JBHHVB010000003.1, on the reverse strand, counting down.
TGGCTGGACAAACTCATTGCTTACGTCGAGATACAACTCAAACAGCATGAGAAGTTCGTGATACTCGGTGATTTCAATATCGCACCCGAGGCCATTGATACCTACGATGCTGAAAAATGGCAGGGCAAGGTATTATTCAGTGATCCTGAAAGAAATGCTTTTCAACGCCTTATTAGTGAAGGCCTAACAGATACATTTCGCCTGTTTAATTCAGAAGAAAAACAATTTAGCTGGTGGGACTACCGAATGGCATCGTTTCGCCGTAATCTGGGTATGCGGATTGATCATATTCTGGTTTCTGAGGCATTAAGTAAAACATGCAATCGGTGTGAGATAGATAAAATACCCAGGAGCTGGGAACGACCATCGGATCACACACCAGTAATCGCTGAATTTATCGATTAAGCACCAGTGATAATTTTACCGATTCGTTGGAATGGCTTATGCCGTTGCCTGTTCCTTTTGAGTCATTAAGCGAATCGTGAACCAGAATGTACTGCCTTGCCCAAGCTCACTAACATACCCAATCTGACCACCCATCGCCTCGACAAGACGTTTCGCCATGGGCGGTCCCAGCCCTGTACCGCCCTCTTGTCGGTTAATCGTACTATCCACCTGCGTAAACGGTTTGAAGATTTCTTCTCTTTGATCGTCTGAGACGCCGATTCCGGTATCCCGTATCTCAAACCTCAGTGCAACGTATCCGTCTACCTCGCTAACCTGTCCACAAACCAGGCTTACCTCTCCCTTATCGGTAAATTTAATGGCGTTGTCCAGCAATTTGCCCATCACCTGTCCAATACGGATTGGATCCCCCTCAAACAGATGCCCGATATCATCGGATATATCTGCGTACAAGTGGATGCCCTTTTCCTGTGCCCTTTGTTCAAATTCTCCAATGGAGTCCCTGATCAATTGCGGCAAATCAAAGTATAATTCATCGAGATCAAGCGTACCGCTTTCAAGTGATGTGTAATCCAGAATATCATTTAGTAGATCAAGCAAATCGCTTCCTGAGTTTGTCGCCGTGCTGACATAAAGCGCTTGCTCCTCGTCGAGCGATGTATCATTCAACAACGTTAGCATACCAAGCACACCATTCATCGGTGTACGCAATTCGTGGTTCATGACAGACAGAAACTGCGTTTTGGCTGAATTCGCCCTTTCGGCCTCTTCTTTTGCTGTGACCAGCATGGTCTGCGTTTTTTTTCGCTCGGTAATATCTGTCATCACCCCGGCAAAATTCAACTGTCCACCCACTTTAAAACTGCTCAGGGATATTTCTAGTGGAAATTCCTTACCTGCCTTGTTCATCCCGACAACTTCACGATTTTGCCCTATTTGGGTATTCTGGTCTTCCTGATTAAAGTTTGCGACGAACTCGTGATGATTGCTTCTCATCGGCTCTGGTACGATTACCGACACATTTTTTCCGGCCAATTCCTCCTCTGCGAAACCAAATAGCCTGAGTGCAGCCGAATTAACTGATTCTATGATGCCGTTTCTATTGATGGTAATGATGCCCTCGTTGACACTTTCAAAAATGGCCTTCATGCGTATTTTGGCATCTTTTTCTGCCTTAATCTGTTGCTCCAGTTCAGATTTCATTTTATCGAAGGTGTTAGCGATGTAGCCAATCTCGTCGTCCCTTTTCAGCAAGTCGCTTTTTACCTTCGTCCCTTTTAGCACGGTCATCACCTGAACAAATGGCCGCGTTATCAAACGAGAAAAAATCAGCGTGATCACCAATGCCACCAACAGTACTTCCACCGCAGACGAGATCGTTTCATTTCGTGCCTGAACCACCTCGGCCATCAACTTTTCATAAATCAGCTCTGAACCCACTGCAATAAATCTTGAAGGATCCCGAATGTCAAAGAACACCTTCCTCATATTGATAGCTTCGGGCACGGGTATCGAATCATCTACCAGGGTTGTTTGCTCCATTCCCGAATCAGAATAGAAATCATTCAGCATCGGATGCTCGTACTGAATCTGAAATCTCAGCCCGGTATCGAAGCCAAAGGTGACCTGCTGATCCGGATGATATAAATAGTCACCTTCACCATTAGTGACATAATGAGCGACGCTGTCATCGATAATAGGTCCATTTAGCGAATCCATTACGTGACGAAAATGCTGGTTAATAATGACAAGCCCAAAGACGTTATGATTTCCATCATACACAGGCGTTGCAGCACGGAGCACCGGTGTATACGGCTCAACAATTTTACCGTGTTCCCTGTTTAACTCGATTTTGGATAGATAGACCTCACCAGCATTCAGCGTTATCGCACCTTTGAAATATTTTCGGTTACCTTTTTGCTGTAACTGACTGCCACCAACGGTAACGAAATTACCGTTTTTTCGATCGACCCTGA
>JBHHVB010000002.1:0-101783 GCA_046754065.1 Gammaproteobacteria bacterium | reverse complement strand
ACCTGCTCTGCACTTAAATCCAGTTTCACACCCGCTGCTTCCAGCACATCTGCGCTGCCCGATTTACTGGAGACAGAACGATTACCATGCTTTGCAACCTGACCACCCGCTGCCGCAACCACGAATGCCGAGGTCGTCGAAACATTAAAGGTTGCAGCGCCATCTCCTCCCGTTCCACAGGTATCTACAAGATGCTCTCCATTCACCTTCACACGGGTTGCAAGATCGCGCATCACCTTCGCAGCAGCAGTAATCTCCTCCACACTTTCACCCTTCATTCGCAAGCCGACGAGAAACCCGCCTATCTGTGCTGGAGTAGCCCGACCAGTCATGACTGTTTGCATCACACTGGTCATTTCCTCATTCGACAAATCTTTTAACTCGGTAACTGCCTTTATGGCGGCCTGCATTTCCATTTTTCACCTCTTCACACTTGCGATAAAAAGTTTTTCAGCAACTCATGTCCAGATTGGGTCAGAATTGACTCAGGATGAAACTGCACGCCTTCAAGCAGGAAGTCTTTATGGCGGATACCCATGATCTCATCCAGCTCACCCTCTTCATCCTGGGTCCAGGCCGTTACTTCCAGGCTTTCCGGCAAACTGTCCTGTTCTATAACCAGTGAATGATATCGGGTCACGTTTATCGGGTTAGGCAAGTTGGCAAATACGCCTGAGTAGTTATGGAAAACAGGTGATGTCTTCCCGTGCATAATACTTTTTGCATGAATGATTTTCCCTCCCATCACCTGGCCGATGCACTGGTGCCCCAAACAGACACCGAGAACAGGTATTTTTCCCATGAATGTCCGGATAACATCCATTGATATTCCCGCTTCATTAGGTGTACATGGCCCCGGGGAAATAACAATATGTGAGGGATGCCTTGTTCGGATTTCTTCCGGCGTTATCTGGTCATTGCGAAATACTTCAACCTCAACTCCCAGCTCGCCAAAATACTGGACCAGGTTATAGGTAAAAGAATCATAATTATCAATCATCAACAACATAGCTAATTCCACCGGCATCCGCTTGCGTTCATATGTCTTCCAACATCTCAACAGCGCGAAATATTGCGCGGCCCTTGTTCATCGTTTCCTCCCACTCATTATCAGGTAAGGAATCGGCTACAATCCCCGCACCAGCCTGGATGTTTAATTTACCATCTTTAATGACGGCGGTTCTTATCGCGATCGCAGTATCCATATTACCATTCCAGCCCAGGTAGCCGACTGCCCCCGAATAGACACCCCTTTTTATCGGTTCAAGCTCATCGATAATTTCCATCGCTCGAATCTTGGGTGCACCGCTTACTGTTCCAGCCGGAAAGGTGGCTTTCAATACATCTATAGCACTCAGACCATCCTTTAATCGACCATTTACATTTGAAACGATATGCATCACATGGGAATAACGCTCAACGATCATCCGCTCGGTCAATTCGACACTACCCGGATTTGCGATTCGACCAACATCATTCCGACCCAAATCAATCAGCATCAAATGTTCTGCAAGCTCTTTAGGATCATTTAACAGGTCTGTCTCGTAATGCTTGTCCTCTTCTTCGGTTCCACCACGTGGACGGGTACCGGCAATCGGCCTGACTGTCACGACTCCGTCTTCAAGCCGGGTGAGAATCTCGGGAGAAGACCCAACGATGTAGAATTCGTCCAGATTCAAATAATACATATAAGGCGACGGATTCAAGCCCCGCAGAACCCGATAAAGATCTAGCGCTCCAGCGTTAAAAGGAATACTCAATCGTTGCGACAGCACAACCTGCATCGCATCACCCTCAACGATATATTCCTTTATTCGCTTCACTGCATCTTCGTAACCATTTTGTGTAAACCCCGAGACAAAATCTGCGTCCCTGGCTCCTGTTTGGTTCATCTTCAATGAGCGTCCTGCCGGGATGGCCTGATCCAATTGGGTCTCAAGTGCATCAAAACGCTGCTGCGCCTGCTCCCATGCTCCATGTTGAGAAGGATCCACATGAACAATTAAATATAACTTACCCGCCAGATTATCGAAAACAACAACCTCTTCTGATACCAACAGCATAATATCCGGGGTATCCAGCGGATCCTGATTTGGACACTTTGCCAAACGTGGCTCGATATAGCGTACCGTATCGTATCCAAAATACCCCACTAGACCACCAGTGAATCGCGGCAATGTTTCAATTTCAGGCACTCTATAGAGCGACTGATAGGCAGTAACCCAGTCCAATGGATCCTTGACAGTCGTTTGCTCCACCTGCTTACCGTTATGTTCAACAATGACATCTTGTCCGGTTATGCGAATGATGGTTTTACACGGCAATCCGATGATAGAGTATCGCCCCCATTTTTCACCTCCCTGAACAGATTCAAGAAGATAGGAATAAGGACCATCGGATAGTTTTAGATAGGTGCTTAAAGGTGTTTCCAGGTCGGCTAATACCTCTCGCATAAGTGGAACGCGGGTATAGCCATCACTGGCATATGTTTTGAAAATTTCAGGGGTCATATCTATCACCGATTAATAAATGGGCGCAACTTGGGTTTATCGTCAACATTGTGCGAACTCATTGCACCATCGAAAGTTGATAAACTCTGATTCCATTTTATTAATCGTGACAGTCATGCTAGGCAGCTTTTTTTAATATATTTTCCAATTCTACTAACGAGCTAATAACAACATCAGGATCGGCTAATCTTATATCCTGACCATGATTATATCCGTAATCAACGCAGACCACATGATAGCCTGCTGCTCTCGCGGCCTGAACATCATTGATTGAATCTCCAATCAGCAACGCATGTTCGGATGTGACACCGAAAAAATCTGCTGCATGCAACAGTGGTGCTGGATGCGGCTTTTTATGCTCACAGGTATCGCCGCTCACTACAATCTTGAAGAACTTGTCCAGGTTTAGCGCTTTTAACAACGGAATCGTGTATCTGGCTGCCTTATTGGTAACACAGCCCATTTGAATGCCCATGCTCTCTAACAGCTGCAAACCCTCGACAACCCCATCATAAGGTTTGCTTCTGACACAAACGTTCTTTTCATATAGTTCGAGAAATATAGGGTAGGCCTTCTGGAACAACTCATCTTCCGGCTCCCCCTCATAGGCCCCAATCAATGCGCGTCTAACCAGACGTTCTACACCATTACCAATCCATTCACGGACTGCTTCTTCACCATGAACTGGCATATCAAGCGCTTCCATCATCAGGTCTACACATAACGCCAGATCTGGCGCTGTATCAATTAGTGTGCCATCCAGATCAATCAACAGCATTTGCGGATGCCCTATTGAGTGTAGCGTCTGCTGCATTTTCTTAGCTCCCGGGTAATTTTTTTATACCTAACGATTTGCTTGCGCCAGTTCAGCTCGCATTGCATCGATTGTTTCTTTATAATCGGCTGTATTGAAAATCGCCGAACCCGCGACAAAGGTATCGGCCCCGGCTTCCGCAATCTCCTTGATATTATCAACTTTTACGCCACCATCTATCTCGAGACGAATATCAAGCCCGCTATCGTCAATGATTTTTCGTGCCTGCCGTAATTTATTCAAAGTAGACGGAATAAAACTCTGTCCCCCGAACCCCGGGTTAACGGACATCAATAACACCATATCAATTTTATCCAATACATGTTCAAGCACAGTCAGTGGCGTGGCAGGATTAAATACGAGACCTGATTTACAACCTGTATCGTGGATGAGCTGCAATGAACGATCTATGTGCTCACTGGCCTCAGGGTGAAAAGTAATATAGCTGGCCCCTGCCTTTGCAAAATCAGGAATAATTCGATCAACAGGTTTCACCATTAAATGGACGTCAATGTCGGCAGTAACACCATGGCTGCGCAACGCTTCACAGACTAGTGGACCAATAGTCAGGTTAGGAACATAGTGATTGTCCATAACGTCAAAATGAACAATATCAGCGCCCGCTTCCAGGACATGGGTAACTTCCTCACCCAGACGAGCAAAATCCGCTGATAATATAGAAGGTGCGATGTAATCATTCATGGCGTGCCTCTTGCATATTTATCGTTTATCTAAAGACCGATAACTTTACATGATTACGGCGATTTTTTCACTTTTTATATTAAATCAGGCACTAGTGAAAGTAATCCAAGCAATAGACTACCACGAACAAAAATGGACCGAACCCAGACCATCAAGGCAAATCGCGCGACGACAATTGATTTGAAAAAATTACAAATTTTGGCCTTAATTTTCGCTTTAACAGCAATTTTTAAGCCTGATGTTGCTTATTCTCTGGATGAAACAGAGCCAGATCAGGAACAAACTACTAGTACTCAGCCAGCTGGTTCGTCTGCACCAAATGGCAATGTACCATTGGGCCCGTCACGCAATACCGAGCTTGAAATTCAATGGCAGGTAGAAATATTAAAGACAGTAGACCCGGGCGAAGTAGAATGGCTGGAACAAGATGGTATAAAAACCTTTGCGTTATATCTGCAAAACCGCAAGGACAAGCTGCAAGGTGGCGCAATATTGCTACATCCCCTGGGAACCCACCCGAACTGGCCATATGTCATCGCTCCATTAAGGAGAAAATTACCTGAATATGGATGGTCTACCCTGTCTATTCAGCTGCCAACATTGGCTAAATCAGCCAGTGTTGAGGAATACCTGCCCTTATTAAAAGAATTTTCGACCCGCATTCAATCTGCCATTAAATTTTATCAGCATCAGGGAATAGCAAATATTACGTTAATTGGTGATGCGCTGGGTGCAACCGTCGCGGCTTCATTTTTGGCAGCTAATCCCGATAGTGGAATTACATCCTTTGTCGCAATTAGCATGCTCACATACAAGGATAAAGACCAACAGTTTAATGCCATCCACTCACTCGAACAAATTGCGTTACCCGTCCTGGACACCTTTGGAAGCAGGGATTTATCCAACGTCAGAAAATACGCGGATGATCGAGGAATTAGCGCAAAAAGAGCCGGTCAGGTTGCAACCCAGAGCCAGAATATCGAGGCTTTCAGCCAGTCAGCAACCGCTAAAACCGGTGTTGAACAAAAAGCTGGCTACATCGCATACCGAAGATTTGAGATAACCGGCGCAGATCACAGTTTCAAGGGGTTTGAAAATATTCTCAGTAAACGAGTCATTGGCTGGCTAAAAAAACATGCCGGAGGTATTGCGATCAACACTACGAGATAACCCGGGAGCCTAGGCAAAAAAAAGAGGCCTTTCGGCCTCTCTATTTGATATAAACGGGAGTTCCCCTCCTCTTTTTATAGTTAGAGCAAATTTAATGCCCTATCAACATATTAGGATTCCGTTTGAAGCAGACCATATTTTATAAGCGTCTTTTTCACCGCAATCCAGCTCACCGCTATTAACACAATCGTGACAGTTATACCGAACAAGGTACTTAGCGGCATAATGTAATGTTCGCTGTCTCCAGAGCCTGCGATCCATGTATAACGCTCAATCCATGACCCGAGTAAAATACTTCCCGCTACCATGGTAATAATCACCGGATTATGGCGATTTGGGGTAATAGCAAGCGTTGTAAACGGAATGATGAATTTCAATGCCAGGAAGGTCCACCATAACAAACCAAACCCTTCGAGCATCATACTGTCATAACGAGCCATATCCGTTGGCAGACGGCCGTACCACATAATCAGGTATTGAGTGAAATATAGGTATGTCCACAAGATAGTCATCGCCAGCATAAACTGGGCCATAAAGTTGAAGATATAACTCTCAAATGGCTTTGTTAACTTGCCCGAACGGTTGGTAAAAAACAGAAACAGCGTGAAAAATGCGAGAAACATATGGAATCCACTCTGGAATTGATACGCGCCGTAGCTCGCACTGTGCCAGCCAGGCACCATTGTCATTTCGAAATCCCATGCCAATAATGTCCCATACAGGAAATAGGCAAACGGGACTAACAAAGCAATATTTCTGAAACGCCAGCGGACCGCTTCTGACTTATCAATATCGGTTAAATGCTGGTATTTAATAAACATTGAGAACAAAACGCCTACCACAACGTAAGCAAAGATTTGTCGCAACACCAGAAACGAATAATTATGCCATCCATTCAGATGATGCTCTTCATCGTGCCCATGACCATGCCCGAGCCACTGAAACGTCGCATCGCCATTGGCAAGCAAAATCAATAATACGATTCCTGCAATCGGATAAAGCACATAAAAAGAACAGGAAAGATACCGAACCTGGAAGCGCCATTGTCCGTTACAAAGATGTAGAACAGATGCTAGCGTAACTCCCCCAAGAGCGATATACATTAACACCAAGAAATTGGTGGTTAAAACTGACCAACTGCCGAATTCAACTTCCATCGGATTCCTCGCTTCTGTTTGATAGGCTCATTAAGGGCCAAACTCTCTTCATTGTTTTCTAGTTATTCGCCGCTGTACGGGTGGTACTTGATTCGGCATCCTTTGCAAGACCATGTTTCACATAATTAACCACATGCCAGCGTTCCTCTATCGATAAATCATTCGATCCACGCTTATCATCTCGCGATGCTGGAGATCCATAAGCGGGCATCACATAGCTACCGAAGGTAATCGTGCCATAAATCCATCCCTCTGTGAGGGTTTCCTGTACGTAGCTATCAATCAGGCTAATTGCGCCAATCTTGTTCGTTACAGGTGAATCTGCAGCCCCGGTTAAACCATGGCATGCTGAACAATAGATCCTGAACAAGGTTTTACCTTTATTCAAGGACGCTTCACTCACCGGAATGGGGCTCTTCAATGGTTTCGCTTCGTCACGATTAGCAACTTTCGTCGGAATTCCTGAAACGGGGATTGAGCGAGCTGGGAAAGCCTTCATCACGCCTTCTTGCGGCTTAATATTAGGCTGATCCATCATATCTGTAGACCATGGCCATGCAAAGGCCACGGTAGGAAACAATAATGCTGCTACGATCAGTCTGGCTCTCATTATAATACCTCGTCTCGTACTTCCAGCACCTCGTGCTGTTTAAATAAATCTTTAATAGGTTCCAGGTATTTCTCCTCTACCTCTAGTTCAATACCTACCTGATCGACACCCACTTTTTCACTATACAAACTTTTTCGTTTTCTCAGCAGACGTGCCCCAATCAAAAACCCGGTCAGCGTCATCAACACACCGAACAGGATCAACATTTCATAGGTCAGTACAAAATTAGATGGCAATGGAATCACTGGCTTGCCACCCTGCGGCTGGACAAGAAAATTCGCCTGAGCAGAGGCCAGGAAAAGAAAGCCAAAACAAATGCCGAAAATTGCCCCACAGATTGTGAATTTCGGTACATGAGCAGGTCGATCTCCCAGAACTTCCTCAATTTCCGGGTGCTCGATCGGTGATATCACATTGACATCATCCACTGAGACGCCCTGGATTTTGTAGTGCCTGATATCAGAGATGGCACCAAATGCTTCATCAAAATTACTAAACAAACCTAAGATTCGACATTTTTTCATGATCCTGCTCCTTCCAGCCCAGACTCATCATCTGGTTTCGGGTCTGTCGATCTTCTATGCATCACAGCCGAAATATCTTTATTCGCCAGATGCCTACGATGGAAGACCATTTCTTTAACTTCATACATCGATACCGATGGAAAGACTTTTACAAATACCAGGAATAACAAGCCAAACCACCCAAAACTACCGGCAACAATAAACCACTCAACCCAGCTTCCCCACATCGTATCGAATGCAAACGGGTGATAGGATGCAGCAAGTGTCGGGGCAACAATCATCCAGCGCTCGAAAAACATCCCAAGGTTTAACAATAAGGACACAATCAACATCGTTGGAATATGTCGCCTAAGGCTTGTGAATGCCAACGCAAATGGAACAACCGACCCACAGAATATCATCGTCCAGAATATCCCGGAATAAGGCCCTGTGGCTTTATCTATAAGCACTTCTTTTGAAGCCAGGTCATGACCATACCAGACAGAAGCAAATTCAATCAGATTCAGATAAGTCCAGACCATCGCGATGGCAAAGGTCAGTTTACAGGTTTTCTCTAGAATCGCGAGCGTCATATATTCCTCAAAACGGAAGAAGTAACGCAACATGATAAACAGCGTGATAATCGCCGCACAACCTGAATAAAGGGCGCCTGCAACAAAGTAAGGAGGGAATGACGTGACATGCCACCCAGGCATAATCGACATCGCAAAGTCAGACGATACGATTGAGTGTACTGATACCGCAAGAGGGATCAGAAAACATGCCATCAATAAATAGGTTTTACGGAAGTGACGCCACTGCCTGTCATCACCGCGCCATCCTAATGAGAGCACAGTATAAAGTTTCTTCCTCCACCCCTTGGCATTGTCACGGCAGATTGCCAGATCTGGAATCATACCAATGAACAGGAAAAGTGCAGATGATGTCAGATAGGTAAATACCGCAAATGCATCCCAGATTAATGGGGAACGAAAATTCGGCCAGATACCTCGATCGGTGTAATAAGGCAATGTCCAGTAGATGTTCCACAAACGACCGGCATGGATAACCGGGAAGAGACCCGCTGTTAACAATGAGAAAGTCGTCATTGCCTCAGCAAATCGGTAGATTGGTTTACGCCAGTCTGACTGAATGATATGCAAGATTGCCGACAACAGCGTTCCGGAATGGCTCATACCAATCCAGAAAATGAAGCTCGCGATATACAGGTCCCACATGTGTGGCCAGTTTAGATTGGATGGCCCCATCCCTATGTTATATTGGTAAACCTCACCAATAACCGCTAATGATAGTAGTGCAAGACACCCGGCAACCGAGACCCAGTACCACTTTCGCGGGTTCTCCATGGATCGCAGAACGTCTTCGTTAATTTTTGCCCATTTTATATCTTCGTTAATATCTTTCATGCTTCACACCGATTTATCGTTATTGACGCAGTTATATGGTTTAAACTTCACGTACACGTTCCAGATAGAGCACACAAGGATCTGTGTTCAGAAATTCCAGCACTCTATAACCTCTAAGATCTTTATTCTGTTTCTTCTGTTCGGTTCTACCCAACTCAACTTGATGTTTGCGCCACAACTTGCTTGCTTTGCTTTCTGGCGCACCTGCTTTATGCAGGCTAAGAATATCACCAAAAACCAAAGCGCTGGTTGGGCATGTTTGGACACATGCTGGTGTGATATCACCGTCAGCGACGGGCCTGTTTTCCATTTTCGCCTTATCCTTGCCTGCCCTGATTCTTTGCACACAAAAAGTGCATTTTTCCATAACACCCTTATCACGCACCGACAGATCGGGATTAAGTTGCATATGTAATGGAGAAGGCCATGCATTCTCTGCACCTTCATAGTAAGACCAGAAGTTAAAATAACGCAGGCGGTATGGACAGTTATTTGAACAATAACGGGAACCAATACAGCGATTATATACCTGGGCGTTCAATCCATCAGGCGTATGATAGGTTGCGGCAACCGGACAGACAGGTTCGCATGTCGCTGCGTTACATTGCTGGCACATCATCGGTATAAAGCTTGCGCCATGCTGCTGGGTCGTGCTTACTCGCTCTTCTCCGAGGTTTGGCTCATCCCAATATCTTTCCAGGCGCAACCAGTGCATCCCTTGACCTTTTTCCAGTTTTTCCGGACCTACCACTGCAAGATTATTTTCTGCATAACAGGCGACGGCGCATGCATTACAGCCGATACATTTATTTAGATCTACGACCATCCCCCACATATGTTCGTATTCGTGATGACCGCCTTGTTCACGACCTTTACGGTAGCCGGACCAGTTTTCAAGGATATTTTTCAGTGACATTTACCGACTCCTTAACCTTCTAAACGGTTGAACTTTTCTGCAGGTATCGTGGCAACAAGTTTACGACCAACCTGCACTTCGCTACCACCAAATCTCAACAGTGTACCGCGCTTACCTGCTTTCGCTATTTGAACACGGGTACCGAATAATGCGACTTCGCCAGTGCTTTTGTCAGCAACGGGATTGAGGATTTTCATCGGGTTGATACCACGGCCCTTCGCATAACGTCCGTATGCTTCATGTCCCTGTCCAAGCGGCACGCCGATAGCATCGGGATGAACCCCCTTATAGATATAGACCATTGCCTGTATTGAGCCCTGTTCGGAACTGACTTTTACCACATCACCTTCTTTAACCTTCAATTTCGAAGCTGTTTCAGGGTGAAGTTCAATCCATGAATCCCAGAAGACCTTACTAATCTGATCAGGCGCTTCCTGAAGCCAGGGTATATTTGCATGGCGGCCATCCCACAGTCCCAGTCGCGCTGAAGGCACAAGATGATACGGATACTGCTGGTCATCCGTGTTGTCTGGCAGGTTCACTTCAACGGCATTCGACGTCAGTGATCCAGTGCGTAATCCAAATGTCAGCCCGCCTTTTTGTAACGCGTTTGCCCAGAATTCATCATCACCAGCCCCGTTTTTGACTGATGCGGGCAAGGAAGAAAAAGCTTTACGCAAGAATGCATAATAATCATCAAACTCACCATAGGTATCGGCATCTCTCATCTTCAATAAAGACAGCAAGATGTCTCCCAAGCTCCTGGTATCAGGGTATAAGGGTTCCATCATTGGCTGCTGGATGCTAACCAGTGCGGCCTTACCTGCATGATCGGACGGCACATGTGTTCCCCAGTCTTCGATCGCAGACGCAAGCGGCAATACGAGGTCCGCAATTTGCGATGTTTCATCTTCAAACTGGGTCAAAACCACCTTGAAAGGAACAGCCGCGAGTTTTTCCTTGATGCCAACAAATCCCGGTGCAGAATAAACAGGGTTGGACCCGGCAATAAACAATACATCCAATTTCTGGGCTTCGGCTGCCTGCGCCAGATCAGTGATACCTTTTGTGCTACCTGATTTTGCAGCCAGATCCATATGAGGGAATGATGCGGACTCGATGGTTTTTCCAACATTGCCTAAAATAATATTTAGCAACATGATTGCAGCGACAGAGTCATACCCATGCTCATGACCCTCTGCAGAAGCACCTGCCAAAACAAGGCTGGGTGCTCTTTCGTGCAACAATTCAGCAATTCGTATGAGTGTTTCACCTGGTACACCGGTTTTTGCCTTGACGGCATCTATCGAATACCCTGAAATAAGATCTTTTATCGAAGATGGAAGATTTGAAACATCATGCCCTAGTTTATTAACCAGCACATTCGCAACCCCTAACGCCAGTACACCTTCGCTGCCGGGAGGATTAGCAACCCACAGGTCGGCATTACCACCGGTTAACGTCATTTTTGGCTCAATTTGAACCAGTACACCTCGGGGTGCATCACGAAATGTTGAATATTGAGTAGCAAAGTGCACCGGTGACTCCCAGGTACCGAGGAAATCTGCACCAAATGAGAGCACCATCTTCGCCTTGTCAATCCTTATGCGTGGATTCGCATCGCCCAACATATCTTTACTCACTGCTCTCCAAACCGCGTTGTGGATAGTTTCATGAACAAAATGACTATCTGAATTCATTGACGCGAGATGTGCTTCAATCAATGTACGCTGATGCCCGCTCACTGATCCGGTTAACCACGCAGCACGGCCTGCCTTAACGCCGGTCTTTTCTTCAAGTGCGCTTAGCGCTTCGTCCCAGCTTACTTCCTGAAGTGAATCACCCTTACGCAGACGGGGTTTTTTAATACGATCGGGATTGTAATGCGCCTGCAATCCTGCCTGGCCCATCTGACAGATTCGACCGAGGTTAGTTGACGACTCGGGATTCCCCTCAAGCTTCAGTACCCGGCCTTCACGTACCCGACCATGCAAACCACATCCAGCGCTACATTGCTGGCAGGTAGAGGCATAGGTAACACCCACACCGGGAATAACATATTCCTCTGGCATCAAATAAGAGACAACATCTTCGTCGCCTTCTTTTAAGGTAACGGTGGTTGGCACATCGCAACCAGCCAGTGCAGTGGCGCCTACACCACTCCAACCCATAACTTTTAAAAATTCCCTGCGCTTCATATTATTAAAACTCATAGTGAACTACCCCGTTTTGGTCACTTGATAGTGTCTGTGTGATCAACAAATCTGGATCTTTACCAACCTTTATTTATGGCATTTCCAACAGTCAAAGGGACCACCATTATCCTCGTGGCATCTCTTACAGAAACCCATATTGAGTGGTTTTACCTTCTTTGCAACCGTCATTTTCTTTACCTCGCCATGACAGAAAGCACAAACCTCCGATACGTTTTCAACGGCCATGCCCTCGTTATCAAACACGAATCGTTTCAAGTGTTTTTCATGGGTAAAATGAACAAAATCCGGGACATCATGGACCTTTTTCCAGACAGGCGGTTGTTTGTTCTCCCAATACTCCGTCAGCTTTTTAATACGGGGTTTATCCGTTGCAATGATGCTATGACAACCCATGCATTTACTGGTTGGCGGGATACCCGCTACCTTGCTACGGCGAGCGTAGGTATGACAGTACATGCAATTTATTTTATTGACATCGGCATGGATATTATGAGGAAACTCGATAGGCTGTTTTACGTCCTTACCATTGTGAGTTCCTTTTGGGGGAACTGCGTTCGGTACTGCCCCTTCTGCAAACACAATACCTGAAAGTGATATTAAAAATGTAATTAGTAGCAGGCAAGCTAACGCTAGATCTCTGCGACGCATTTTATTCCTTAGCCTAATTCCCGAATCATTGGAAACAGTCGAACCTGACAAAAAAAACTGAGTTACTGACATATCAACCCTCGAATAAGTTATGCCCAAAAACCTCGCCCACGCAACGAGCGGCCATTAATCCCCCATAAAAATGCGCAGGTCTAAAATTCAATAATTCGTAAAGATGGATGAACTTGGCTGAGCGATCTAACCTGATTATGCAAACCCTTAAACATTATAAGCCTATTATTATTCTATTTTTCTCTCTCTACCGATGAACTCTGAATGCTAGAAAAGTTTCACGAACATGTCAATGATTAATGACCCCGGAATGTGGTGGATAGATGTCTTTCAACATTTTACCTGAATCAGATATTCAATATTTGATGCAATATCGGAAAATGTTTATCCGTCAGTCAACTATCCGGAAGCACGAGTAATCCAGATTAAAAAAACCGTTTTAAAACCTGATCAATCTACACAGGATTAGGAATATTGACTGGGATATGGTCTATTTTAAAGTGTGTCGATAGACGGTCCGCCAACCTCCTGACACCAAATTGCTCGGTAGCATGATGCCCTGCAGCAAAATAATGTATCCCCATTTCTCGTGCGATATGGGTGGTTTGTTCAGACACCTCGCCCGAGATGTATGCATCCAGTCCTAATTGCGCCGCGTCAAACAGATAATCCTGCGCAGCGCCTGTACACCACCCTATACTCTTGATCTCGGACGCTCTCCCCGGAAGATGGAGCGGAGCTTGCGACAGTTTATCCTG
The DNA here is from genome assembly GCA_046754065.1 of Gammaproteobacteria bacterium. Taxonomy (GTDB): domain Bacteria; phylum Pseudomonadota; class Gammaproteobacteria; order SZUA-140; family SZUA-140; genus JBHHVB01. The sequence continues at coordinate 88,340 of JBHHVB010000002.1, read as the reverse complement.
CAACAACGCAGACAATTTTTCGGGTTTGGTTGCGACGTCCAGTTCCCCATACATAGCTAGCCCTGACTGTAGGCCACTGCCAAAATTGCCCGAAGTTGAAACGCCTAATACTTCAGCAATACTCGCGTTATTTCCGATTTCGGGATGGGCGTCCAGTGGCAAATGGTAAGCCAACAGACTGATACCGTGTACCATCAGCAATTCTATTCTTCGTTTTTTCATTGCTATTATGCGAGGATCTTCGCCGCGCCAAAAATAGCCATGGTGCACTATCACTGCATCTGCACGATGCTGGATTGCAGACTCAATCAATGCCAGATTTGCCGAAACGCCACTCACAATTCGTGAGACATCCGGCTTCCCCTCGATTTGCAATCCGTTTGGCGCGTAATCCTGAAATTCGTCAACCCGCAACAACTCATCACAGTATTTCACCATATCATCTAACCGGGTCATACCACTCGTCCTTTTAGCAATCAGTCATGGAATAGTTTATTGCACCGATAATTAGTATCGCAACCTGGACTCGCTTTAAACACGATTGAATCACCCTTCCTGCCCCTCCAGTGTTGATCTATTGTCAGTTGAAACGGTTATTTCATACTTGTATCACAGGTATGCTAGAGTACGCGAAATATGAAGATTCGTAATTTTATTGTTTATTTGGCGCAAGGTTTGGTTGTAGGCCTCGTTGGCGGCTTTATTTTCATTTTGTTCTCGAAATCAGATTTTTTTTCCGGCAGCAATGTTGTTGAATTCAAAAAAGTCGATAAAGCGGAGGTTTCAAGCATCTCCTCTGGCAAAGAAGCGGTATCCTACGCAAATGGCGTTGAAAATGCTGCACCAGCCGTTGTTAATATCTATACGACCAAAGTTGTTACCAGAAGCAGACATCCCTTCTTCGATGACCCAGTGATACAACGCTTTTTTGGTGACTCGATAACACCCCCGTCACAAAAACAGCAAAACAGTCTTGGTTCAGGCGTGATTGCAAACGACCAGGGATATATCCTGACCAACAATCACGTTATTGATGGCGCAGATGAAATTCTGGTTGGTCTTCATGATGGGAGAAACGTTTCTGCTATCGTCGTGGGAACGGATCCTGAAAGTGACCTTGCAGTATTGAAAATTACCCTTGAAAATTTACCATCCATTGTTTTTGGGCATTCGGATACGCTTCGCGTTGGAGATGTCGTTTTAGCCATTGGAAATCCCTTTGGCGTGGGACAAACGGTAACGCAGGGCATTGTAAGCGCTACCGGCCGAAATCAGTTAGGTATATCCACGTTTGAAAATTTTATTCAGACAGACGCTGCAATCAATCCAGGCAATTCTGGTGGCGCACTCATCAACCCCAACGGCGAATTGATTGGCATTAATACGGCCATCTTTTCGCGATCTGGCGGCTCTCAGGGGATCGGCTTCGCAATCCCGGTTAACCTGACTAAAAACATAATGAAAGAAATTATTGAACATGGTCATGCTGTTCGTGGGTGGCTGGGTGTCGAGATTCAAACACTGTCCAAAGAGCTCGCGGAGTCATTTAATATCAGAAACATGACGGGCATTATCATCGCCGGAATTGTAAGCAAGGGTCCGGCTGACGAAGCTGGACTAAAGGCTGGTGATATTATTACGCGTATCAACGACCAGGAGATAACAAGCGCTAATGAGGCGCTTACATTAATCACTCAAACGAAACCGGGTACCCGCATTAAACTACACGGGCTTCGTAGTGGCGGACAATTTTCATTACATGCCATTGTCAGCACCCGCCCCCGGCCTAACCGATAGACGCTGCTAACTTACAGACACAATCATGAAACCTCGTCCTGCCTTTCTGAATCAGGACCATGTTTCTGGATCATTTTTGAGAAAAAGACACCCACCTCAAACAGAAACCACATGGGTAATGCCAACAAGGTTTGCGAGATAACGTCAGGCGGCGTTAAAACCATTCCAATCACAAAGGCTGCAACGATAACGTAAGCCCGCTTGGCAACCAGTTTTTCAGGTGTCGTTAAACCCATCCATACCAGTAAAATGGTTGCGATGGGTACCTCAAAAGCAATACCAAAAGCAAAGAACAACTTTAGCACAAAATCCAGATATCGACTGATGTCGGTCATAACAGTAACCCCTTCAGGGGCGACAGCGACAAAAAAACCGAATATCAACGGGAATACCACATAATATGCGAACACCATACCCAGATAGAATAACGCAGTACTTGAAAACAAAAGGGGCAACAGAAGTTTTTTCTCCGCGCTATACAGGCCCGGCGCCACGAAATACCAAACCTGATACAGGACGAAAGGTATTGCAATAAAAAAGGCCAGCACTATGGTAAATTTGAACGGTGCGATAAACGGGGAGGCTACCTCCGTTGCAATCATAGAACTCCCGGCCGGCAAATGCTGCAATAGAGGTTGGGATATGGTGCTATACAGTTCGTTAGCGAATGGAAAAAGCACCAGGAAAAATACTCCCACTGCGATCACAATCCTGATTAGCCGGTTTCGTAGCTCAATCAGGTGCGAAATCAAGGGTTGTTTCTGATCTGGCGGATATTTTTCAGGCTTGGCCAATGCTACTCAACCCTCTCTGTCGACTCGACACGGGAATCAGCCTTGATACGTTCTTCTGGAAAAGAGTCATCGGTTACGGACTTATTCACCGATGCCGTTATTTTTCGGCCCTGGCTCTCCACCTGCTGATGTAATTCAGCAATTCTGGTTTCTTCTTCTATCCGACTCTTCAATTCGTCTGCCCGGTTGACCTCCCGATCCAGATCGGCTTTCACGTTATTGACGATTTGACGTGCATTGCCTATCCAGCCGCCTATCTTTCTGACAAGATAGGGAAACTCATCCGGCCCGACTACGATCAACGCCACTACCGCAATGACCGTAATCTCCCAGAAACCGATATCAAACATAATGGATAGACTAGATTATTGAAGAAATTTTCTTGAGTTGAATCTAACCGTTGCGATAACTAGCGACATAATCTCAGCCGGCTAATAACAACCTATACTTTTTCCTTGTCTTTTTCCTCTGCAGAGACCTCCCCCTCAATAACCCGGTTTTCCGCTTCTGCCTGTTCAACATCTTTTTGACCGTTTGTTTTGTCTTCGTCACCCATCGCGTTTCTAAAGCCTTTTACGGCACCACCAAGGTCCGAACCCACATTACGCAGTTTTTTTGTACCAAATAACAATAATATGATTAACAAAACGATTAATAATTGCCAGGGACTAAAACCCATTTCCTAACCTCCTGAGCCTTTACGCTCATCAATAAACTTTTACAAAGGAACGCTCCAGTATACCAGACTTACAGTTAGCGTGCATTTTTCACTGGCATCTTGATGATACAGCAATAACTATCTGTTATTTATTGCGACGCGCTGCCTTTTCTATGAGACCTGAGACGCCAAATCTTTTATTCAATTCCGCCAGGATATCTCCAGGACCCAGCTCCATATAGGCAAGCGCCACCAGGGAATGAAACCAGAGATCGGCAGTTTCGTAAACAAGCTCCGATTTTGCGCCGTTTTTGGCTGCAATAATCATTTCAGTTGCCTCTTCCCCTACCTTCTGAAGAATATCATCCAGCCCTCGATCATACAGACTCGCAGTATAAGAACTTGATGGATCGGCATTTTTTCTTTCTTCGAGAATTTTTGCCAGGTGATGTAATATTTGATCGCTATCGGTCGTCACGATGTCATGCTCTTTTCATTTATCTTTTTTTGGTAAATCTCGTTCGGTTGCTTAAGTACCGGATCGACAGATTTCCAGGAACCATTTTTTTCCTGCTTGTAAAAACAACTATACCTGCCGGTATGGCAAGCAATACCGCCTTTCTGTTCAACTACCAGCAATACTGCATCATTATCACAATCCAGTCGTATTTCATGGACGAGTTGCTCGTGCCCGGACGCTTCACCCTTTTTCCATAATCGGGCACGGGAACGAGACCAGTACACGGCACGCCTCGTGGACCCGGTTACCAACAACGACTCACGGTTCATCCAGGCCAGCATTAACACCTTGCCCGTTTCGTAGTCTTGTGTGATAACTGGCACAAGTCCGTTCTCATCCCAGCAAACTTCATTAAGCCACTGATCATCCATATTTCCTGCGCTCGTCTATAGTCTAACCTCTATGCCATGATTTACCATATGTTGCTTGGCCTGCTCTACCGTATATTCTCCAAAATGGAATATACTAGCGGCTAATACCGCATCGGCATAACCTGCATTAATGCCTTCGACAAGATGATCCAGCGTTCCAACGCCGCCTGAGGCAATGACTGGTATCGATACTGCGTCGCAAACCGCACTGGTCAGCGGAATATCATAACCGTCTTTGGTGCCATCTTTGTCCATGCTGGTTAACAATATCTCACCAGCGCCGTAGCTTGCCATTTTTTCCGCCCATTCGACAGCGTCAATACCGGTTCGATTTCGCCCCCCATGAGTAAAAATTTCCCAGCGCCTGCTCTCGTCGTCACTACTCACACACTTCGCGTCTATCGCGACAACTATACACTGGGAGCCAAATCGCCGGGCGGCCTTTTTTACTAATTCAGGGTTGTTAACCGCCGCGGTATTGATCGCCACCTTATCGGCACCCGCATTTAACATGACCCTGATATCCGCGGTTTCTCGAATTCCACCACCGACAGTTAAGGGGATAAAAACCTGGCTTGCTACTTCCTCAACAACATGCACCATGGTTTCGCGTTCTTCATGGCTAGCGGTAATATCCAGAAAAACCAGCTCGTCAGCACCTTGCTCATCATAGCATTTCGCAATCTCAACGGGATCTCCCGCATCGGTTATTTCCACGAAACGGACACCCTTGACAACGCGGCCATTGTCCACGTCCAGACAGGGAATAATTCTTTTTGCTAGTCCGGACATTAAACGAGTTTCTGACACTCTTCAAAATCAAGCGTGCCCTCATACAACGCTCGACCAATTATCGCGCCCATGATACCTTCATCCGACACGTCAGAAAGCGCTTTAATGTCATCCTTGCTTGAAATTCCACCCGACGCGATCACCGGAATCGTAATTGACTTTGCCAACTCCAACGTAGAATCCACATTCACACCTTGCATCATGCCGTCACGGCTTATATCCGTAAAAATAATCGCCTCTACGCCGTCCTTCTCAAAATGCTGGGCAATATCTATTACATCATGATTGGATAATTTGGACCATCCGTCGATGGCCACCTTACCACCCTTCGCATCTAGCCCAACAATGATATGACCCGGAAACTCAAGACAGGCATCACCAACAAAATGCGGCTCATTGACTGCGCTGGTTCCGATGATGGTATACGCCACACCAGCCTCAAGATAGGACTGGATGGTATCTTCGTCACGAATACCACCACCTACCTGAATAGTTAAATCCGGAAACGCTGATGCAATTCGATTGATTACTTCAATATTGATCGGCTTGCCCTGAAATGCTCCATTCAAATCAACCAAATGCAGTCGCTTTGCCCCAACATCAACCCAGCGTTGAGCCACTGACAATGGATCATCCGAAAAAATTGTTTCATCATCCATTTTCCCCTGTCGTAGCCTTACACATTTACCGTCCTTTAAATCTATAGCGGGAATTAAAAGCATGTCACAAACCTCACATTTTCAATCTGATTATCATAACGATTTATTTGGTTTTAAATTATCTTCAACCTGTTCCATCCCAACGTAGAAAATTCGCAAACAGCGTCAAACCCGCATGCTGACTTTTTTCTGGATGAAACTGCGTAGCAAATATATTTTCACTCGCGATTGCGGAAGTGAATGCAAAACCATATTTTGTAGTACCGGAGACAACTTGTGAATGACGTGGCTCGACATAATAACTGTGCACAAAATAAAACCGGCTCAGATCCGGAACCCCCTCCCATAGTGCATGCGGCGAAGTCTGATCAACACGGTTCCAACCCATATGTGGGATCTTTAGCTTTTCTTTTAGTTCTTTACGACCTAACCGAACATCAAAATGCTTGACTTTACCCGGGATAATTCCCAAACCTGATGTCCCGTCATTTTCTTCACTATTATCTAGCAATGCCTGCATCCCTAAACAGATACCAAAAAAAGGTTTCGTTCGGGTGCATTCTTTTATCACCTCATCCAGACCCAGCCGTTTTATCTCTTCCATGCAGTCACCCAAGGCGCCCACACCGGGAAATACGACTCGATCAGCTTTCAGAATTTGATCAGGGTCATAAGTAATGATAACGGATGTGTCACCACCTACATATTCCAGTGCCTTTGATACCGAACGGATATTGCCCATGCCATAGTCAATGACTGCTACTGTCGACATTTTGTAATAATACTCTTGGCTAAATTTCTACTTAAAGATGTTCCTTGGTGGATGGCAAAACACCTTGCATACGTGGATCCTGCTCAACCGCAATCCTCAATGCCCGTCCAAACGCTTTAAACACGGTCTCGGCAATATGATGTGCGTTCTTGCCACGAATATTCTCGACATGTAATGTAACCATCGCGTGGTTGATAAATCCATTAAAAAACTCTGCTATGAGGTCGAGATCAAAATCCCCGACCCGCGCCCGAGGATAGGTGACATGATATTCGAGCCCGGGACGCCCGGACAAATCAATTACCACTCTTGATAAAGACTCATCCAGCGGCACGTACGCATGCCCATAGCGTCTAATGCCCTTTTTATCGCCTATTGCCCGGTTTATAGCCTGCCCCATTGTGATACCAATATCTTCAACCGTATGATGCGCATCGATATGTAAATCACCCTTTGCATTAACCTCCAGATCAATCAAGCCATGCCGAGCGACTTGATCCAGCATATGATCGAGAAAAGGCACTCCCGTTTCAAATACTGATTTTCCGCTACCATCCAGATTGACCGAAACGGTGATCTGGGTCTCGTTAGTTCCCCGATTTACTGTGGCACTACGCTCAGCCATTTTATACTCCTGTTCGCTGCTTGGATGTTTTGCATCGTCATCGCTACAAGGCAGATTTCAATGCTGCCAGAAAGCTGGCGTTTTCATCAGCACGACCCACTGTAACCCGCAGACAATCGCTTAAAACACTGTTATCGCTGTGTAAATTCTTGATTAGTACGCCTTGTTGTCTTATCGCCTCAAAAACCTCATTTCCACTGCGCGAGGTAACGCGAAATAACAGAAAATTAGCGTCGCTGTGGTAAACCTGTACCCCCCCCAGGACAGACATTTCCCGGTATAAATTATCACGATCCTGACAAATTTTATCAGTCTGTTGACAAAACACATCATAATGTTTGAGTGCAAATGTCGCACTTAGTTGTGCAAGGATATTGATATTATACGGTAAGCGTATTTTGTTAATCTGCTCGATCCAGTCAGGCCGACCCAGCAAAAAGCCCAACCTGAGGCCTGCCAGGCCCATTTTTGACAATGTTCTCAGCACCAGCAAATTACTGTAACGCGCTATTTGTGGAATAAAACTTCTTTTCGCAAATGAATAATAAGCCTCATCCACGACCACAAGGCCGGGTGCGGTCTCGATAATTTCACAAATCGTCTCTTGATCAAATAGTTTACCCGAGGGGTTGTTCGGATAATCCAGAAAGACTATTGCTGGCTTATGTTGAGCAATTGACGCAAGCATCAAATCCCTCTGAATATCTAGTTCATCGACATTCAAAGGCACTTCACGATAATCCAGACCAGCCATTGTCGCAATAATTCGGTACATACTAAAACTCGGATAAGTCGCCAACAATGTTCGGCTGGGAGCGGATACTGCCATCGCAATCATCTGGATTAACTCATCAGAGCCATTACCAAGCATCAGCTCTACACCATCAGGAATTGAAAAAGTTTCTCGCAGTGCAATTTTTAATGACTTCGCAGTTGGATCAGGATAACGATTAAGAGGAGCATCTCTTAGTGATGCTAACCAGTTATCAGTTAATTGAGTTGGCCAGGTGTAAGGATTTTCCATGGCATCCAGCTTAATAAGTCCCGAGGAATCTGGTACGTGATAAGCGGACAGATCTCTGATTTCCGGGCGAATCCAATCATCGATCATTGATGTTATTGCGTTATCGTTCATCTTAACAAGTGTGATGGGTGAAAAGATATTAATTAAGAGATGACATCCTTTCCGGTTGAAATTCGATATTCGGCTGATCTGGCATGCGCCGTCAAACCTTCGCCACGAGCAAGTCTGGAAGCAGCCTCGCCCAGGACACTCGCTCCTTCAGCACTACACATAATCAGACTTGAACGTTTTTGAAAATCATATACGCCTAATGGGGACGAGAATCGCGCAGTTTGGGATGTAGGTAGTACATGGTTAGGTCCAGCACAATAATCTCCGACTGCTTCTGCAGTATACCTACCCATAAAAATCGCGCCCGCATGCCTGATTTTTTTCGCCAATCCCATCGGTTCTTCAACTGACAGCTCCAGATGTTCCGGTGCAACAAAGTTAGCCACCTCTGCAGCCTCATCTAGATTTCTTACCAGTACAAACGCAGCCCGGGATAACAATGACGCCCGAATAATATTAGCTCTTTCCATCCGGGGAAGCAGCTTTTCAATGCTGCGATGAACTTCGTCTATATAGTTTTCATCGGGGCAAACCAGTATAGGCTGAGCATCCTCATCATGTTCTGCCTGAGAAAACAAATCCATCGCAATCCAGTCGGCAGGTGTGTGTCCGTCACAAATAACCAGTATTTCCGATGGCCCCGCAATCATGTCTATTCCAACATTTCCATAGACCATTCCCTTGGCGGTCGCGACATAGATATTACCTGGCCCAACAATCTTATCGACCCGGGGAATGGTTTGCGTTCCGTAGGCCAACGCCGCTACCGCTTGAGCCCCCCCAACGGTAAATACGCGATCCACCCCCGAGATCCTGGCTGCTGCCAAAACGAGATCACTCACCTCTCCATCCGGGGTGGGTACAACCATAATGATTTCAGAAACACCAGCTACCCTGGCTGGCACCGCATTCATTAATACAGAGGATGGATAAATTGCCTTCCCGCCAGGAACATATAAACCCACACGATCAAGAGCGGTTATTTGTTGCCCCAAAATCGTCCCATCGGCTTCTTCATACGTCCAGGATTTCATTTTCTGATGCTGATGATATTCGCGTAACCGGCCAACAGAAAACTCCAGGGCATTACGCATGGCTTCGTCAATGCTCGCCCAGGCTTTTTCCAGCTTCTCTTTGTTTAACTCCAGGTCTTTAACATTACTTGCGGAAAGCCGGTCAAATCTGTTGGTGTATTCTACAACGGCCTGGTCACCACGCTCTCGAACATCGCTTAGTATATTTTTAACCGTATCATTTACATCAGTGTCTGATACGGACTCCCAAGCCAGCAAGCCTTTAAGGGCTGGCCAAAAACCGGCATCTGAAGATCTTAGCTTTTGGATGTTTATCATTTATCCGAACCTGTAAATCTGAATATGACGCTACACATCACTGATTGCCAGAAAATTTCTCCACTGCTTCAGCAATCAAATTTATGTACTGCTGAACCTTGTTGTGTTTCATTTTCATAGACGCCTTGTTAACAATTAATCGTGAACTAATATCGGCAATATGCTCAAGGGGTACTAACCCATTGGCCTTAAGCGTATTACCTGTATCGACCAGATCAACAATCCTGTCTGCCAGACCAACTATAGGCGCCAACTCCATGGATCCGTACAGCTTGATTATTTCCACTTGCTCACCCTTTGCAGCAAAATAACGCATGGCCGTATGAACGTACTTGGTAGCGATCCGCAGCCGGGTTCCTTTTCTTACTCTGGCCGCGGGACCCGCCAGCATCATTTTACATCGGGCTATACGTAAATCCAGCGGTTCATACAGGCCATTACCACCGTATTCATCAAGCACGTCTTTTCCGGCAACGCCGAGATCCGCCGCACCGTATTCGACAAATGTTGGAACATCGGCTGCTCTAATCACAACCAGTTTAATCTCATCGTGGTTGGTATCGAGTATAAGCTTGCGACTTTTTTCAGGGTCATCACGTGGTTCAATACCTGCGTGAGCCAGTAACGGCAATGTTTCCTTAAAGATTCGGCCTTTTGATACCGCGATTGTGATTGAATCCTGCATATTTTATCAATACCATATTAGATTATTCTTCGTTAGCTCTGCAGCGAAAATGTGAGTACTGATTCAGGACGGCACGCGATGTATATCCGCACCCAATTGAGCCAGTTTTTCTTCAATACAATCATAACCCCGGTCAATATGATAAATTCGGTCTACATAGGTTTCACCATCTGCTGCCAGACCCGCCAATACCAGGCTTGCTGATGCCCTTAAATCGGTTGCCATAACCGGTGCACCAACAATCTTGTCTACACCTTTACTAAATACAGTATTACCTTCCAGCCTCAGGTCCGATCCCATCCTCTGAAGTTCTGGGACATGCATGAATCTGTTTTCAAATACTGTTTCGGTAATTGTGCCGGTACCTTCCGCAATCACATTGAGCGCTGCAAATTGTGCCTGCATATCGGTGGGGAATGCCGGATACGGTGCGGTTCTTATATTAACTGCTTGCGGCCTTTTACCCTTCATACCCAGTGTAATCCAGTCTTCACCACTTTCAATTATGGCACCCGCTTCACCTAACTTAACCAAAACCGCTTCAAGCGTATCCGGAGCGGTATCTTTTACGGTGATTTTTCCGCCGGTTATCGCCGCAGCAACAAGATAGGTGCCTGTCTCAATACGATCCGGCAATATTCTGTATTCTGCACCGTGAAGTTTCTCTACACCATCAATAATAATGGTGTCTGTGCCTGCACCACTGACCTTTGCGCCCATCGTGTTAAGACAATCGGCCAGGTCCACTACTTCCGGTTCCCGCGCAGCGTTCTCAATAACCGTCGTCCCTTCCGCCAGGGTTGCCGCCATCATAATATTTTCGGTGCCAGTTACCGTCACCATATCCATAAACAGTCTGACACCTTTTAATCGTTTGGCACGAGCGCGAATGTATCCACCCTCGACCTCAATTTGAGCCCCCATTTCCTGAAGTGCGTGGATATGCATATCCACTGGCCGGGTTCCAATAGCGCATCCACCTGGCAAAGAAACGACTGCCTGGCCATGACGGGCAAGCAGTGGACCAAGCACCAATATGGATGCTCGCATAGTTTTAACCAGCTCATAGGGCGCATAAAATTCTTTAATTGAGGAAGAATCCACCTCAACGCTCATCTTTTCGTCAACCACAAGCCGCACACCCATACGACCCAATAACTCCATGGTCGTCGTAATATCATGTAAATGAGGCACATTACTGATAACAACCGGCTCATCTACGAGCAGAGTAGATACCAGAATAGGCAATGCGGCATTTTTGGCGCCGGAAATCCGTACCATACCATTTAGGGGAACTCCACCTGAAATAATTAACTTATCCATGGAATGTCTGTTATATAAGATTATGCGTTAGACAAGGACTTGATTTTAATTGATCCCATGCTGCCGTGTTTTTTCCCAACCGGATGGCGTATAGGTACGAATGGATAGAGCATGTATGGCATCTTTCATATTATCACCTAATGCAGCATATACCATCCGATGCTGCTCCAGCTTTGTTTTGCCTTCGAAGTCACTACTTATTACAATTGCCTCGAAGTGGGTACCATCGCCGTCTACCGAGGCCTGGCAACCTGTAATACCTTGTTCAATCATTTTTTTTATATCAACGGACTGCATTGCATTACGAAACCCTGATTCCTTGTACTTAATATGCCTGACGCGAGACTGGCGCCAGATAGTCTAACAAAATCAACGCCTTTATGGGAAAAGTTGTTGAATTCAGAAATCGAAATCACCCGAGGATAAACTACCTGCGCACCGATAAGCCTGACATTGTTTCGCATCGTTACTTACTGGCCCGTTGGCAACAACCCGTTCAACCCGCAAACGGTAGCAATAGCCCGCATCTGATCAGGGATATTGAGAAACCTTATGTTCTTTTTCATTTGCTCAGCATCTCTCATCCACGCTACCAATAGCGCCAACCCGGCACTATCGGCTCTAGTTATACCCTTGAGATCAATATCAACCCCGGCACTATCAGCGAGCCAGCGTTTTCCCTGAGGCAACACATCGTTAACAGTGTTAAAACTCAGTTCTCCTGATAACTGGATAACGCCATTATCAAGGTGTATTGCTGTTATTCGTTTGTTCAATGACTTTCTGATTTCTTTCGTGTAACTTGTTGATCAGTCCCGCAACACCGCCTTCTTTGCGGATTTCTGAAGTAAAAGCGCTACGATAATTAACGATCAAACTCACGTCGTCGATTCTGACATCATAAACTTTCCACTCGTCACCCTTGATATACATGCTATAGTCTATCGGAATAGGTGATCCAGAGCCCTGCTCGACCTCCGTCTTTACCACAACTTTCTTTGCATCCGGTTCATTTCTGAACGGCAGATAATGAATTTCCTCGTCGGAAAAATCCAGCATCGCCGTTGCGTAGGTTCGCACAAGTAACAAGCGAAATTCTTCGATAAACTGGAGTTTCTGTTTCCTCGTAGCCTGACGCCAGTATTTTCCCAATGCCAGTCGAGACATTTTGATAAAGTCAAAATGCGGCAACACATGTTCCTCGACCAGGTCATAAACAAGAGCAGGATTTGCTTCAAGACGCTCTCTATCCTTTTTTAATACATCGATAACCTTCTGGGATGTATTTTTTACGGTATCCTCTGCTGTTTTTGATGCAAAACCGTCCTGCATAAAGAGCAACAGAAACCATAAAAAGAATATTATTATCCCTCGCTGCATTTTCACCGGCCATTCCCTGATATTTTTCTGTTTGAATCTCGAAAATTATTCGCCAACTGCAGACCCTTCTGCCGCTTTGCTAAACAAAAACTGACCGACGACCTGCTCCATCACCAACGCAGATTGCGTTAATTCGATCAAATCACCATCGCCAAGATATTCCTCCTCACCTCCTGGCTCCAGACTTATGTACTGCTCTCCCAACAGGCCAGAGGTAAATATACTTGCAGACGTATCGATGGGTAATTTTTTATACTTACCGGCAATACCCATTGAAACGACCGCTACGTAGGTATCCTGGTTATAATCAATTGACGTAACTCGTCCGATTTTCACACCACCTGCACTGACTGGTGACTGTTCTTTCAGACCACCGATGTTTTCAAATTGGGCGATAACGGTGTACCCATCATTTTCAGAGATAGCACTTAAATTACTCACCTTCATTGCCAACATAAATAATGCACCAATACCCCCAGCGATAAAAATGCCGACAGTAATTTCAATAAATCTGGCTTTTATCATCTACCATGTCCCTGCTGTTAAATATTCCCGAACATCAGTGCTGTTAACACAAAATCCAGGCCCAATACTGTCAAAGACGCATAAACCACGGTGTTTGTCGTAGCACGACTCACACCCTCGGTTGTCGGAACGGCATCGTAACCCTCAAAGACTGCGATCCATGTTACCACAACTCCAAATGCAAAACTTTTGATGATGCCATTTATAACATCCTCGTAAAGATCTACCTTTGCCTGCATTTGCGACCAAAATGATCCTTCATCAACACCTAGCAAACCCACACCGACAAAATACCCGCCCAGTATCCCTACGGCGCTAAATATGGCAGCCAACAGCGGCATAGAGATCAACCCCGCAATAAACCGTGGCGCAACGATACGAGATACAGGATCAACGGCCATCATTTCCATCCCCGACAGCTGATCAGTCGCTTTCATCAATCCAATTTCTGCTGTCAGCGCAGAACCCGCACGGCCAGCAAATAACAGCGCTGCGACTACCGGACCAAGTTCTCGTACAAGGGACAACGCTACAACAGGCCCTAATGTCGCTTCAGCACCAAAATCCACCAGCGTGTTGTACATCTGTAATCCCAATACCATGCCAACATTCAATCCGGATACCACGATGATGACGAGTGACAATACACCAACAGAATATAGCTGCTCAAAAAGCAGCCGAAAATGGGGTAAAACAGAAGGGATTGCCATAATAACCCTGCCGACAAACAGGTGGCCTCTGCCCAGCCGAGCCAGGAAGTCTAATCCAGCTGAGCCCAGGGTTTGGAAAAAATTGAACATGGTTAATTCGGTTCTTGTTTAAGCATCAACAAAGAGGTCTTGATAATAGTCTGTAGCGGGATAGTGATACGGAACCGGACCATCGGGTAAACCATTAAGAAACTGATTAACCCATTCCGAGCTATTTTTCTCAAGCTCTCCAGGTACCCCACGCCCCACCACTTTACCCGCAGAAACCAAATAGATATAGTCGGATATCGCAGAGACTTCGTGCACGTCATGCGAAACAATGATGCTTGTCAGCCCTAAATTGTCATTTAGCTCGCGAATCAACTTCATGATTACAGCAACCGTTATGGGATCCTGGCCGGTAAAGGGCTCATCATACATTATCATCATTGGATCAAGCGCTATGGTTCTCGCCAATGCGACCCTGCGTGCCATACCACCAGACAACTCTGATGGCATCAATTGACAGGCGCCTCGCAATCCGACCGCCTCCAGTTTGAGGAATACCAGATCACGAATCATTGACTCCGGCAAACTGGTGTGTTCACGGATTGGATACGCTACATTATCAAAAACACTTAAACCGGTAAAAAGTGCGCCAGACTGAAACATCAGACCAATTCGTTTGCGAAGATTATAAAGCTCCTTACGCGACATCTTAATCACTTCAGCGCCATCGACAACGATGCTGCCAGCATTCTGACGTAGTTGTCCACCAATCAATCTCAATAACGTCGTTTTGCCTGTCCCGCTGGGCCCCATGATTGCGGTAACCTTGCCCTTCATAAAATCAAGGTTTACGTCATCGAATATAATTCTGGAACCGAATCGGAAGGAAAGATTTCTAACCTTTACCAGAGACTCCGGGTTAACCATTAATTCAAAACCTCTCCGTCATTAGCCACGTACGACATTTGGGTATCGCTAGGCACTACAATTTCCGGTGATCCAGGGCGGGGAAATTACGCCGTGTCCTTGAAAGCATCTGGGCATTGATTGATGCGCTCACCACCCCCGATCCACTGGGCAGACGGTCGAGCACAATACCCCAGGGGTCTACGATCATACTGTTTCCATAGGTTTCTCTACCATTGAGATGGTAGCCACCTTGCGCAGCAGCAATAACATAGCAAAGATTTTCTACCGCTCTCGTACGCACCAGCAACTCCCAATGCGCCTTTCCGGTGATGGCGGTAAACGCAGCCGGTATGGCCAGAAAATCCATACCGTCATCCAACATCGCTCGAAACAGTTCTGGAAACCTGATGTCGTAACAAACTGCCAATCCCATCCTGCCGAAAGGTGTATTAACGAGTACGTAATCACTTCCGGGGTCTATCGTTTGTGATTCAGTATAATTTTCCTCATTCTCCTCCAGACAAACATCGAATAAATGAACCTTGTCATATCTGGCCACGTTTATCCCCGCTGCATCGTAAACCAAACAGGCGGCTCTGACCTTGTTGGCATCATTTGCTTCAAGTGGTAACGTTCCACCAACGATCCAGATATCATGTTTTTTCGCTTGCCGGGATAAGAAATCCTGAATAGGACCCGAGTCAAATTTCTCTCTCACCCTAATTTTATCCTGTTCTGTCATTCCCATTATTGCAAAATTTTCTGGCAATACGACTAACTCAGCACCTCCCTCTGCGGCAACACCAATTAACCGCTCGACCTCAATGAGGTTGGCTCCCACATTTGGACCTGACGCCATTTGAATTGCAGCAACTTGATTACTCATACCATCTCCACAACATTTCAAGCCATTATCTTCTCGATACCACTATTATTCCCCACCTTAAGGCATATAATATCCGCCGGCCCAACATAATAACATTGTTAATATTAATTGTTGTTTAAACTTTTGATATCGGGGTTTAAATTCCTTCACCTATCGAACTTTAGCATTAAGATCCGGATCATTTACCATTTCTTGCGGGCGCTAGCTGTTTAATATCGGGATTATCCCAGGGGCCAGTAACCGAATACTGCACTTTGGTGATTTCATCAATTTTTGGCTCGAAAAGTTTTTGTACCAGCAGTATCGCGGCCCCCAACCCTACGCCACCAGCGACCGCACCTGCCACTGGTAAACTGGAGGTTACATGAGGGACGACTGTAACCTGCTGGTCATATTCCCTAGCAGCAAGATCAATACTGCCCCGCGCATCTATTTGTGCTGCAGGTCCATCCATTGTCAGATTTGACGTCGACGCCTCACCGTCCTTGATCAAAAAATCTCCCTTTATGCGATCGAAACTAAAACCCTGCCTGAAAATATCACTAAAATCCAGGGTCAATCTTCTTGGTAGTGCCTGCAGACTAATAATGCCAAAGATTCTGCCAGCACCGGGCTCAACATCAAGCAAGCGACCTTTCCTCGCACTAATATGCATATTACCATTCAGGCGACTGAGTGCGAACTTTGTCGGAGAACCAGGCCATCGGGCAACAATATGCATGTCGCTTTCCCCTTCCTTGATACCACCCGCATAACCCAACCTGGACAAGGCCTTCCCCAGGTCTTTGCTGTTAAAGTTAATAGTAAATGACGAATATTGTTCATCATTTACTTCAAGCCAGTCCCCCCGGGCATTAACCGTCATTTCTGGCGCTTCAAGGTTTAATTGATCAAGATGCAATCCTGCTTCGTGCTTTGTCACAAGCAACTCAATACCACCAAAGTCTATCGAATCGTAGGTAAATTGTTTGCTTTTGATTTTTGCAGCAGGTAACCGCAAGGGACTGACCCTGTTTTCTTCTGACCCCCCATTAACTTTCTGTATATGTAGATAATCAAGATCCATCACCAGCGGATAGGATGAAGAAATTGGAAATTTGACGCCCCCTCTTATCTCCTGACTGTCTATCGTGGCATCCCAGTAATCCTGTTTACGATTTGCCACCAGATGCATTTCAGACAACTGTCGATCAAACAGCAATGCATTATTGACATACACATCCAGCATGGTGATCCCAGCACCGGAGGATGCTTCATCTACATCATCACGAGGTTCTTCGATAAAAGGCGCCCATTGGGCATAATCAAATGATCGAATCTTACCCGCAATACGAAGACCATCATCCTCTGGTAACACCGCTTTTTTATTAGAAAAATTTATCTCACCCCGCTCCAGGTGAAAGCTGTCATCAACGTCAAACACCCCCGAAAAAATATCACCGTAAAAAATATTGATGGGCGTATCTAATGAACGTGGCAGTTTTGTTTTTAATAAAAAGGGGGCTTGTTCTTCAACCGGTTTCCCGACTGGCACGGGCAGGTTTACAGCCATACCATACAAATCTGATTCTATCACCAAATCTGCAGATGCTGCGGTAGAACGATTTTTCGGAGTAAGATTTAAACTTGCCTTCCATGTACTCTCACCCTGAATATGATTTAATGCAGGAAGATCAACTATATCTTTTACCTGGATATCGGATGCGCTACCTGACGCAGTAAATACTGTTTCGGTTTTCTCATCTGTTTGCAAGGTTGCTATATTTAGCCTGGAATCTAATCCCAGGATTTTCGCTGAAATTTCTTTAGCGCTTATTCCCTTTTCAGTAAAACCCATTCTCCCATTTATATTTCTAATATCAACTTCGCCGTTTGCAAGCATTAGCCCACTATCATCGAAACTCAACTGCCCACTGATTTCAGGATGAACCTTGGCCAGGGGCAAGTCGATTGACAATTCAAGCTTGCTTGATCCCGTTGCAGTTGCATCCGCAAAATAACTGCCAAACTTCTGATTAAGGGGACTTTGACGAAGATAATCAAGGGCAATAGATGTATCACCAGAGGCATTACCAACTATCTCCAGTAATGCCGGTTTTACAGCCATGTTTTCAATGCGAACCCTGGTTTTTGTTAAATCTGCGCCAAGACTTTTACCCGTTGATGCAGAAATATCCATCTTCCGCTCCGCAAAAACAACTTCGGTTTCAATCTCCTCGATACTTGGCCAGCCAGGTGCAAAATCGAGCACCCCTTCCCGCACATCAAACCTCACTTCAAATCTGCCCTGCCCCTCATCAAATGGAAATTCACCGATATTTCCGTAAAAAAGCGCCGCTCCATAGGGAATGGAACCACTAATAATTGATCTATCCAGCCAGTCGACGACCGCTTTCCTGGTTACGCCTACAGGTATGTAACGAGATGTCTGTGAAACAGCGCCCTGCTTGCTTTCAAAGTTGGCGTAAAGCTTGAGAAAGGGCGAAACGCCTTCAGCAGGCTTATTAAACAGTATATCTGATCTGACCAACAGATCCCTGTTTTCAATCTCTACATCTTTAACCACTGCCTGCCAGGCCATATCTCCTATTTGCCAGTTTACCTGCCCTTTAAAGCGATCAATATCCAAAACATGCCTGAAAAGATTATTAAAATGCAGCTTAACATCTCTGGAATCCACATCAACGAGACCCGACAACTCGTTGGCCAAAACCTTGCCGCTAAAATTGTCAACACCAGGTATTTTTTTCCACGGACGGGATGAAAATTCCTCTATTTCAGATTGCACCCGAAAACTGGGCGATCCCTCTTTCGGCCTATCAACTCCGACAACAGTATTCACTAACTTCCCGCCGGGATGGATTGTCCTGACTATATCGAACAAGTCTTTATCAAGCATGTTACTCATTAACAGTATATCCCGGAGCTCGTCGAGCTGAAGATAGCTTGCGGCAAACCTGAATTGACGATTGTTTTCTTCATCCATCAACTGAAAATTAAGCTCACTGGAGGGCCAGTTTTTACCGCCAAGATCCAGAATAAAATCTGATATCTTTATCCCCCAGCCTGACTGGATCCTTGCTAGAGAAAAATTCCCGGATATTTCATTGATAAACAACGGCAGTCTTTCAAACTTCGATTTATCTTGTGGAGGCGTGTCATTTTTGGAAGATAGTGAATCATTCAACGAAACCTTTTGTGATCCCCCCGGTACAAGGGACAAACCATACACAGACACGTCTCCGTCGACGCGGGCGAGTTTTGCATTCTCCCACTCACTCCACAATGTAACCTCTGCAACACCCTGGTCAATGTAAATATTATGGAACGTCTTGTCGGCAACCCACTGGTTAATATGCAAGCCTCCACCATTCAGATACCCTTTCCCTCTCCAACCGCCAGGATCCAGCACATCACCTATGATATCTATTGAAAATGAAAATCTCTTCCCGAGTGCCAGGGGCAAGGTCGCCGATCCATTCAGTTGATGCCGGTCATCATCATTCAGCAATTCCAGATTAACATTCTGAAAAAGCATTTCCTTTTTTCGTGATTTGTCCCGCCACAAAATATTGCTGGACTCAAGCTGAAGGCGATTTTGGTTCAGCAACCATCTGATCAAGGCAGTATTATCATTAAACTGATCGTTTCCATGCCGCTTCGCATCGACGCCTTCAACCGTCAACCGCCCGGTCTCATCACGAACCACAGACAAACTAACCCCTTCAATCGTCAAATTTCCAAGAATTATCTCACCATTGAATAACGAAGCCAGCGGATCAAGACCAACGCTTGCGTGGCTAAAAAGAATGAGTTCATTTTGACCGGACTTATCCAGGACCTTAACGTTTACTAAATTCAGACGAGGCCCCAACCCTACCCACTCAGCCTCAAGCCCTTCGATAGCGACAGGTTGACCACCAAGCGCACTACTTACCAAAGCACTGAAATCATCCAGGTAGTTGCCGGTAAAAGGCAAATACAATCTAACAATGGTCAATATAACGGCTACTGCGATCACCAGCGTTGCAAATATCGACCAGCATTTACCTAAAAGAAACCTGAACATTTTTTAATGAAAACTTACCTGTTAAAACCAGAAAAAATCAGACCAAAGTTGTAGATATATTGAAAGACTTGAAACGAACCTTTTGACTCACTCTCGGTAACGAGGGAACCAGAATAGATTAATGAAGCATGCATTTATTAATGTGAAACCAATTCAGAAATTTTCACATTGGCACGACGTCATACTGTTCCTGTGTATACAATTTTTCCACCTGTACTTTGACTGGTTTACCGATAAACTTCTCTAGTGCAGCCATACTTGCAGATTCTTCTTCCAGAAGCATATTAACGATATCCTGATTCGCAAGCACCAAAAACTGTTCGGCATCAAACTGGCGCGCCTCTCTGAGAATTTCCCGAAATATTTCATAACAAACGGTTTCTTTAGTCTTTATATATCCACTTCTGGCACAAGTCGGGCACGGTTCGCACAACACATGCTCCAGGCTTTCTCTGGTACGCTTACGTGTCATCTGTACCAGGCCTAGTGACGAGACTTCAGAGATTTGGCTCTTGGCGCGATCTGCAGCCAGACTCTTTTCCAACGCCCTTAAGACCTGACGTTTGTGCTCCTCTTCAGACATATCAATAAAATCAATAATGATAATTCCACCCAGGTTCCGCAACCTGAGCTGGCGGGCGATTGCCTGCGCTGCTTCCAGATTAGTTTTAAAAATCGTTTCTTCCAGATTACTATGACCAACAAAAGCGCCGGTATTGACATCTATGGTGGTCATTGCCTCGGTTTGGTCAATACAAATATGCCCACCAGATTTTAACTGGACCGTTCGATCAAGCGCCTTTTGAATCTCATCGTCAACGGAATACAAATCAAAAATTGGCCGCTCGCCCGGGTAATGTTCAATACACCGGCTTATTTCCGGAATAAATTTTTCAGTAAACTGTTGCACTTTTTGATAGGTCTCTCTGGAATCTATTCTTACTTTATCAATCTGGTCAACCGGCAAGTCCCTGAGGATTCGCATTGCTAATGGAAGATCCTCGTAGACTATTTCACCGGCCTTTACTTCTTTCTCGCGACTTTTGATTGATCCCCACAATTTGTGTAGAAAATCAATATCTTCAGCAATATCTGATTCACCGACACCTTCAGCGGCGGTACGCAGGATATAACCATTATTTACCTCGCCATCGCAGAGATTGAGAACGATATTTTTCAATCTCTGCCGTTCACCCTCATCATCTATTCGCTGAGAGATACCGATATGACTATTATTGGGAATAAAAACCACGTAACGCGATGGAATACTGATCTGGGTCATTAATCTGGCACCCTTTGCGCCCAGAGGATCTTTAATAACCTGTACCAGAATTTCTTCTCCCTCTCGTAGCAGATCGGTAATTGCGGGCATGCCATTTTTTTTGTTTTCGGCTATATCAGCGGTCCTCGAATCATATATGTCCGAGGCGTGTAAAAAAGCTGTTCTTTCAAGCCCGATGTCAATAAATGCGGCCTGGATGCCGGGTAGTATTCTGCACACGGAACCCTTGTAAATATTGGCCACAAGACCCCGTTTATTGGCCCTCTCAATATAAACCTCCTGCAGCAGGCCATTCTCCACTACTGCTACCCGGGCTTCACTCGGTGTTACATTTACCAGAATTTCGTCGCTCATTTTCCAATACTTTATTCAAATTATCGCACAAGCTCCGCTGCGTCGTTATCGCTACTATGTGATAGCAAACAAACGTTATGTTCCTTCAACATTTCAGCAGTTTCAAAAACAGGCAGGCCCATTACTCCCGAATAACTACCCGTTAATTTGGATACAAACATCGCGCCCATACCCTGAATAGCATAACCACCTGCTTTTCCCATCGGTTCACCCGTTAACCAGTAGGACTGAAGCTCCTCAAACATTATTTCTCGAAATGTTACCTCGCTGACGCTTAATCTTGTCGTTTCTGATTTTCCCACAACCGCAACCCCGGTATATACCCAATGTGTATGGCCAGATAATTTTTTAAGCATCTCAATCCCATGTTCCCGGTTAGAGGCCTTTCCAAGAATCTCTCCATTAATGACCACTGCTGTGTCAGCACCAACTACTGGAAAAGCTGTATAGTCCGAAACCATTTGGCAACCAGCATCTGCCTTGGACAGTGCCAATCTCGATACATATTCTTCCGGTGCTTCGTGTGAAATGCGCCGTTCGTCTACGTTTACATCAATGGTTTCGAAACCCACCCCTATTTGAGTCAGCAACTCGGCTCTTCTTGGAGAAGATGATGCCAGATATACCTGTCTATTCATCGATTTAAGAATCAGGCCCGATGATAGGGATGGTTTGCCAACATACTCCATGCGCGATAGATCTGCTCAATCAGCACAACACGCACCAACGCATGAGGCAAGGTTAACGCCGACAAGGACCAGGTATAGCTAGCCCGCTCCAGGCAAGACGACGCCAGACCATCAGGACCTCCAATCAAAAACGCCGGTTTTCTCCCGTCGTTTCGCCAAAGCTCCAGATGTTTTGAAAATTGTTCGGTTGTCCATGGTTTACCAATGACATCCAGCGCAACTAATAATGCTCCGGAATCAACAGCATTAGACATTTTCTTCCATTCCTGGTTCTGCAACTGTTCAGCGCTGATCCCTTTATTTCTCCTGGGGGTGGCAATTTCTACCAATCTCGGCACCCAGTCACGCGGAAAACGCTTTGCGTAATCCTTGTATCCTTCCGCGACCCAGGCTGGAACTTTCTGCCCAACCGCAATGATTTGAGCATTCATCATCCCAATCTATCAGCTTTCACTACTCAATTTCTTGTTAGCATCGAAACCCCACAGCTTTTCAAGCTGATAAAACTCGCGAACAGACGGCAACATCACATGAACCACTACATCTCCCAAATCTACAAGCGCCCATTCACCATCATCTTCGCCTTCAATACCAAAGGGTCTACAGCCATTTTTTTTTGCTTTTTCAACAACGGACGATGTGATTGACTTAACATGTCTGCTCGATGTACCGCTCGCTATCACCATGTAATCAGTTACGCTAGTCAAACCTTTTACATCTAGCAATCTGATATCCACAGCCTTCATTTCTTCCAATTCATTCAGCACGAACTGCTTGATTTCTTCTGTATTCATAATACTTAATATTTCCCCGAATTATGTATATAGTTTCTGGGCCTCTATGTATAGTCTCACATTTTCCGGCAACAGGTATCTTGCGCTCATATTTGAACTCACAAGAGTTCGGATTTTACTTGCCGAAATGTCCAGCTGGATTACTGGCTGAAAAAGGATATTGCCACTGGATTCCGAATTCAGCATGTCTGCACTATCAACACGGTGCTGGTCGACAAGCTCACCAAGTTTATCTTTAAATTTTAATTGATAACCTGGACGATACATCACCACGATATTGGCCAGGTTAATCAGCTCGGTCCAGCGGCACCAGGTCTCCAGGTGTAAAAAAGCATCCCCTCCCAGCATCAGACACAAAGATTGATCCGGGTAATCGATTCTCATTGAATCAAGCGTATCAACCATATACGATGGCCCCTTTCGCCGCAGTTCCCTTTCATCCAGACCAAAACCGTCTTGTCCCTGAATTGCCATTTCCAACATTTCCAGGCGCTGTGAAATCGACGCGACAGGTTTGCCACGATGAGGAGGTTGCCGACAAGGCACAAACAGAATCTTCTCAAACGGAAGTTTCTGGTATAGCTCTAACGCGATGCGCAAATGGCCGATATGCACAGGATCAAATGTACCGCCGAATATTCCGATCATCATTCACCTGGAAATTCAGGGAACCAGAGTATTATCATGTATCTATAATCTTTAACCAATACTGATTTTAAAACGCGATACAGGTATTGTCAGCCTATTTCCGAATATGCCCATCACCCAGCACAATATACTTTTGAGAAGTCAGACCTTCCAGACCAACTGGTCCTCGCGCATGTAATTTGTCGGTGCTAATACCGATTTCCGCACCCAAACCATACTCAAACCCGTCAGCAAACCTCGTCGAGGCATTCACCATCACCGAACTGGAGTCAATTTCATTCATGAAACGACGAGCCCGGCTAATGTCCTCAGTTAAAATTGCATCGGTATGATTCGAACCATGTTTGTGAATATGCTCCATAGCCTCATCCAACCCGGCTACCACCTTGATTGAAAGAATTGGAGCCAGGTATTCAGTATCCCAGTCTTCATCAGTTGCAAGAATACTGTCTTCAATAAATCGTTTTGTCAGATTACATCCACGGATTTCCACACCTTCATTTCGATACAGGTCGGCCAGGCGTGGAAGCACCTGGTCAGCAATATCAATCGAGACGAGCAATGTTTCCATCGTATTACAGGTACCGTACCGCTGCGTCTTGGCATTCAACGCAACATTTATCGCTTTTTCAATATCAGCCTTGTCGTCAATATAGGTATGACAGACACCATGCAAATGTTTGATAACCGGGACTCTCGACTCCTTCATTATCCTTTCAATAAGCCCTTTTCCACCTCGGGGCACGATAATATCGACCGCATCATCCATTTTTAGAAGTGCTCCAACAGCCGCCCGGTCTATCGTTTCAATGACCTGTACAGCGTCCACAGGCAATCCAGCGTTAGACAGTGATTCACGAATGATCGACGAAATCGCCTGATTAGAATGTATAGATTCAGAACCTCCCCTTAGGATCGCTGCATTGCCCGACTTGAGGCATAATCCTGCAGCATCCGCCGTAACATTAGGACGAGATTCGTAAATTATACCTATAACACCTAACGGCACCCTCATACGCCCCACCTGGATGCCGGATGGGCGATAACTCATTTCATCAATTTCACCCACCGGATCAGAAAGACCAGCTATCTGCCTCAACCCTTCCGCCATCCCTGCAATGCGCTCCGAATTCAAGGCCAACCTGTCTAGCAATGCATCATCAAGACCACTCGCTGCACCTGCATCCAGGTCCTTTTTATTTTCGGATATTAAAGCCTCAAATCCCGCATCAATAGCATCTGCAATTGAAAGTAATGCAGCATCCTTTTTCGCCGATCCGATATTAGCCATCTTTCTGGCAGCAAAACGGGCTTTATCACCCACCAGCTTCATATATTCCTCAATAATCATTGACTCTTACTCTTCATGCAGCGCTCATTAATTTCTTTCCCGCAATCATCAGGCTTAATTGTAACAATTCATCCCAAACATTGCCTTGAGCAAAGCCCTTTATATTCCGATCAATGACACACGCCCGCCGTAACATCGCCCACCATCTCGCCGGCCTATGACGACGAAGACCTTGCTTCACCAATGTTTTTCTTTTCTCCCAGACATGAAATCGGGCCAAAACCTGATCGACTGAGGACCCACAAGACACTTCTGTCGCCATCTTTGCCTGACTTCTAATCTCTCTCGCTAATGCCCATAATACGACGACTGGTTCAGCACCTTCACTTCTCAATCCTTTAATGATACGTACCGTCCTCCGCGTATCACCGGCCAACGCACTGTCGATCAAGTCGAAAACATCATACCTGGCACTATCAGCGACGGTGCCCATCACTGTTTCCAACGAAATGCTTCCTGGCCCGTTAATTAAATGTAATTTTTCAATTTCCTGTGCACAAGCAAGCAAGTTTCCCTCAACCCTGTTCGCCAGAACAGCTATCGCTTCAGCGGTCGGCTCCATACCTTTCTTTCGCATCCGTTGTTGAACCCACACAGGCAATTGTCGATTATCCAGCGGCCAAACCTGAACAACCACACCCAGCTTCTCAATCAATTTATACCATTTAGTACGCCGGGACGCGGCCTCAATCTTGCCAGCAATGATCAACAACACATCCTGATCTGAATTTTCATTCAAATATGCCTGGACTGCCTTACTGCCTGCGTCACCTGGTTTTCCCGTGGGCAGGCGCAACTCCAGCAGGCGACGCTCACAAAAAAGGGATAGCCCACTGGCAACACTGGATAACTCATTCCAGTTAAACCGGGCTTCGACATGCATAACAATGCGTTCTGAAAAACCCTGTTTCCTTGTCGCTTGCCTGATCTGATCGCTGGCCTCCTGTACAAGTAAAGGAACATCACCACAGACAAGATACACTGGTTTCAAATCCCTTTTAAGGCAAGACTCAAGCTGCTCGATTCTAATCTGCATATCGGGCCTTCTTATCTCTTTGCCAGCTTAGCCTGAACACGTAATAAAATACTGTTTACCGCTGACTGTTGCATATCTGAGTACAATCTTTTTTCCTCAACATCTTTTGCGAGCACATCAGTCTCCGAAAATGTGAAATCCCTGTCGGACTGTACTGTTTGATTGGAGACGACAGCATTACCCTTCTTGTCGTGCGCACCAAATACAACGGCATAATGCAACTCATACTCTTGTGCCTTACCTGAAGAAGTCACGGACAGCACCCGACGCGACTTACGCTCACTCACAAGAACTATAACAAGCTCTGCGTCATTCTCGTTTGCAACCAGTGAAACATTGGCGTTTTTCAACGCCCTTTCCAGCACGGATTTTAAAGAAACCAAGGATTGAGTCTTCACGTGCGTAGGCGGCAAATCCACAGCCTCCGTCAATGAACCACGCAAACGAAAACCACACCCATCAATAGTCATGGGCAAAAATACAGCAAGCAACAGTGCCACAATCGAGCGGCGATCCAGGATAGATGTCAATGATCGCAAAAATCTCACTGCTATTATTTACCCACTACAATATTAATCAACTTATCTGGCACGACTATCACCCGCTTTATTTGCAGCCCCTCGATGTACGATCTGATTTTATCGATATTCTGCGCGGCCTGCTTAATATCATCTTCACTGGCACTGGCTGGTACTGTAACCTTGCCTCTTAGTTTACCGTTAACTTGAACGACATAGCTGACAGTATCCTTAATCAAAGCATCCTCGTCGTGTTTTGGCCACCCGGCATTTACGACAGGTTCATCATGACCTAATTCATGCCATAAAACATGGCACATATGAGGAACAATTGGAGACAACAACAGCACTACCGTCTCGATGCCTTCATATACAAGCGCACGCCCCTGCTCCGAGCCGTCTTCAAATTTTTGCATTGCGTTGATCAACTCCATCACTGCGGCAATGGCGGTATTAAAAGTAAAGCGCCTCCCGATATCGTCACTGACCTTGATGATTGTTTGGTGTATCAATGTACGTAACGCTCGTTGATTATCATTTAGCGAACCGGTTTCCAGTTGCGGAATATTTCCCTGATTCATATGAGATACAACAAAGCGCCACAGTCGTTTAAGAAAACGATGTGCGCCTTCCACACCCGCATCCGACCACTCCAGTGATTGCTCAGGCGGAGATGCGAACATGATAAACAGGCGAACTGTATCGGCACCATACTTATCAATCAAGGCTTGCGGATCAACGGTATTGCCCTTCGACTTTGACATCTTGGCACCGTCTTTTAACACCATCCCCTGGGTTAATAAATTAGTAAACGGCTCATCACCTGCAACCAAACCCTCATCACGTAATAATTTATGAAAAAAGCGTGCATATAGTAAATGGAGAATTGCATGCTCAATACCTCCAATATACTGGTCCACTGGCAACCAGTAGCCAGCTCTTTCGTCCAGCATCGCCCTGTCGTTATCGTTACAGGTGAATCGTGCGTAATACCATGAAGACTCCATAAAAGTATCAAACGTATCTGTTTCTCGATGTGCCCGGCCACCACAGGATGGGCATGTCGTATGGATATATTCCGGCATGGTTTTTAACGGGGAACCCACACCCTCAAACGTAATATCGGTTGGCAATACAACCGGTAAATCCTGTTCCGGCACAACGACACTACCGCACGCATCACAATTAATGATCGGAATCGGTGTGCCCCAGTAACGTTGACGTGATACACCCCAATCACGTAATCGGTAATTAACCTTCCTGCGACCTTTCCCTTTTTTTTCCAGAAAATCGGCAATCGCATTAAATGCATTTTCCGACGTCAAACCGTCAAACTGGGCGGAATTATTCAACACTCCCTTTTCGGTAAAGGCTGACGAGCTGACATCTGAAACATCACCCTCACCGGGAAATATCACCTGACGTATCGGCAAATCGTAGGCCTTGGCAAATTCGTAATCTCTTTGGTCATGCGCAGGCACAGACATTACTGCGCCGGTACCGTATCCCATTAAAACAAAATTGGCCGCCCAAACAGGCAACTCTTCTCCGGTAACAGGATGAACCGCTACCAACCCGGTATCTATACCTTGTTTTGCCATCGTTTCCAGCGCCGCCTCAGCCGTATTCGTTTTGCGACACGCATCGATAAATGCCAATAATGCCGGATTGCCCTGAGAAGCCTTGATCGCGAGTGGATGCTCAGCCGCAATGGCAACATAAGTCACCCCCATGAGCGTATCCGGTCTGGTCGTGTAGACTGTAAGCGGGGTTTGCTCACCATCGATGATGAAATCAAGCTCAACACCTTCAGATCTGCCAATCCAGTTGCGTTGCATGGTGCGAACCTGATCAGGCCAGCCATCCATTTTCCCAAGTTGCTCTAACAGCTCATCTGCATAATGAGTAATTTTCATAAACCATTGGGAGATTTCCTGGCGTTCAACCGTTGTATCACATCGCCAGCAGCGGCCATCAATGACTTGCTCATTAGCAAGCACCGTCTGATCATGCGGACACCAGTTCACGGGCGCGGTCTTTTTATAGACCAGCCCTTTCTCGAATAATCGGGTAAACAACCACTGCTCCCATCGATAATATCGGGGATCACAGGTTGCAATTTCTCGAGACCAGTCATAAGCAAATCCGAGTCGTTTAAGCTGATCTCGCATGTAGCTGATATTTTCATAGGTCCACTCGGAGGGTGGAACATTATTTTTTATCGCAGCGTTTTCTGCCGGTAATCCAAAGGCGTCCCAACCCATGGGCTGCAATACGTTTTTACCTAGCATACGATGATAACGGCTGATAACATCGCCGATAGTATAGTTGCGCACATGCCCCATATGCAGCCGCCCACTGGGATAAGGGAACATCGAAAGACAGAAATATTTCTCCCTGCTATCGTCCTCGATAACCTGAAAAACATTCTCCTCCTCCCACGCTTGTTGGGCTTCGGATTCTATATCAGCGAAATTAAACTGCTCATCCATCGTCTTTTACCGCATTCTCGTATATGATAGAAACCAGAAATACGCTAGGATAACCTATTTCAAATAGAGAACACAGCTTACATGCGAGGTTAGGCGGGAAATGTCTGAAAAAGATAACAGTCAGCATTCACAAGAAAAGCATCTTCATGCGTACGACCGCATGATGGAACGAGTAAGGGCGGCGATCCAGGATTTTGAGAAAGAGGCTGGACCGGTGTTGGGCCACGTTATCGATATCGCCAAGGATAAGTCAGTTGAACTGGGGGAAGTGACCAGAGAAGAGGCCGAAAAGATCGGTGCTTATCTTAAACGCGATATTGAGGATGCTGCAGAGTATCTGGCAAGCCCGAACGCAAAAGAGCTCGCAGACTGGTTCAAGTTTGATATCGATCAAATCGAGGATAGACTGCTTGAAATGTTTACCTCGGTGGCTGATTCGACAAAAGTAGAGTTAATGGCGCTAGAGGAACGCGCCCGACAAGGCGGTGAGTATCATACTGGCGAAATCACGGGAATCGGAACGCTGGAATGTACGCAGTGTGGACAACAGATCCATTTTAAAACAACCGGGCATATTCCCCCATGTCCGCACTGCCATCAAACAGGGTTTGTCAGGCCGTTATCCTGAGCATTCTATCCGGTATCCCGGGATTTCTGAGCCCTTGAACAAATAGCTGCCGTGATCAACATCGCAGCAATTAATAACAATACTAAACTATTGCCCACCATCACATAAGGGGTACTGCCCTGACGTGGCTGCGCGGTACCCGTCAGCACAGATTCCTGGAACTGGGGTGCCAAGGAGAGCAGATTTCCATTGTGACCAATGATTGCGGTTAGACCTGTATTGGTTGCCCGGAGCATTGCGCGCCCGGTTTCGCGCGCTCTCATCCGGGCTATTTGCAAATGTTGATAGGGCGCTATCGATGTTCCGAACCAGGCATCGTTACTCACGTTAACCAGCAAATTCGCTGCCGGTAAAGAAACAATCGTTTCCTCGCCAAATGCATCTTCATAACAAATCGACATAGCGATTTTCTGGCCAGCGACTTCAAGTAACGGTTGATCGACCTTGCCCGCGCTAAAATCGGACATTGGCACATCCATAAAATCAATGATTCCCGCCAGCACCTCCTTGAGTGGCAAATATTCGGTAAAAGGTACCAGGTGATGCTTATGATACATCGCTTCTACCGATCCAATACTCACCATGGAATTGTAATATTTCAGTCCCTGCTCTTCCTGATATACCAGCCCAACCAGAATATCAGTACTGTTTTCGCGCGCTTCTATCGCCAAATCTCGCAAGAATGATGCGGCCTCATCATAATAGGCCGGCAGCGCAGTCTCCGGCCAGATAACCAGATCACTATCCCAGTTTTGCCGGGTCATTTGCCTGTATAACTCAAAAGTTGGTTCCTTCATTTGAGGAAGCCACTTAAAATCCTGGGCGATATTCCCCTGAACCAGGCTCACACGCAGAGGATTTCCTGACGGTTGTGTCCATGCCACCATACCTGTCAACACTGCCACTGCCCATAAACCTACCAGTGCAACCAGATGGCCACCGCGCACCCGTCCATGCTGATTACCAAATGTTGCAATCAGCAATGCGGCGCTAATCGCTGTTGCCAGCGAAATACCGTAGACACCGACAAATGAAGCCAGACCACCCAATGGAGCGTCAATCTGACTATAGCCCAGGCTTAACCACGGGAATCCTGTAAAAAACCACCCTTTGACCCATTCCATCAAGGTCCAACATGCTGGAAATACAAGGATCAAACGCATGTTCCTGCTACGACAACGCGTCGCGGAAATTATCCGGGATGCCAAATAGCCCGCAATGGCCGGAAACAGGGACAGTACCATCACAAATAACACAGTCAGCAATATCGAAAGCGAATGATTCACATACCCGAAATCGTGAATACTCACATATATCCAGGTTACTCCCGTAGAAAACATGCCCAGGCCGAACACAAACCCCCGAACAAATGCCCGCTTAGGCGATATCTCCAGCCAAAGCACAAATAATAGTGCCGTTGAAATGATCGCTATCGGGTAAAGGTCAAAAGGAGAATACGCCAGGGGAAGTACGGCCCCGGCTAATAGTGCAACCAGGTCGCCCTGTTTGTGTTGGGAAATTAGCATCAGAGAATCCGGGGAGGATTTTTCAGGACGCGTTCAGGTTTTCACTTGCTTTGGACAACATCGTTAGCTGCAACAAATGAACACGCCTGCTATCAGCATGCAATACCTTGAATCGCAAATCACCGAAAGACCTGACTTCGCCACGTTTGGGCAGATAACCAAACTCGCGCATTACAAGACCACCAATCGTATCGAATTCATCATCACTAAAATCGGTGTTAAACATTTCATTAAAATCATCAATCGGTGTGAGTGCTTTAACTGTGTAATTCGAGTCACTGTGTTTCATGATATAAATATCGTCGTCTACATCATGTTCATCCGCAATTTCCCCGACTATCTGTTCCAGTACATCTTCAATCGTGACCAGCCCGGCCACACAACCATATTCGTCAACGACTATTGCCATATGATTTCTGCTGGATCTGAATTCTTTCAGCAAAACGTTCAGCCGTTTACTTTCCGGGATGAAAACAGCAGGTCGAAGTATATCCCGAACATTAAATGGCTCATCATCACTCTTGAGTGCATAACCCAATAAATCCTTGGCCAGTAATATACCAACAACTTCATCCTTGTTTTCAGTAATGACCGGATACCTGGAGTGCGCAAATTCGGTAATTACAGGTAATACCTTTTCCAGACCCGCATTATGCTCAACAACAACCATCTGCGCCCGAGGTATCATAATATCGCGCACCTGCATTTCAGAAACTTCCAGCACGCCTTCAATCATTGACAGCGCATCGGTATCAAACAGATGCCTTTGCTGTGACTCCCGAAGAATATCAATCAAATGTTCTTTATCCTTGGGCTCACCAGATAAAACCTGGCTCAGTTTATCAAACCAGGTTCGCTGGGATTGTGATTGATTTGGTCGTTCTTCGCTCATTTTTCTCCTGCCAAATTCATCAGATTATAAATTTTTGTACTACTCTACCAATATCGAGTGCTAATAGGGATCGGGATATCCCAGTCTACCCATCATTTCTGTCTCCCGTGCCTCCATGATCAAGGCATCTTTTTCGTTTTGGTGATCATATCCTAACAAGTGAAACAATCCATGGACTACCATGTGCGCCCAGTGACTTGCGGCCGATTTATTTTGCTCCCGTGCCTCTTCATTCACGACCGGCGCACAGATGACAATATCACCCAGGAACGGAGGGTCCATCAATTCTGGCTGTTCGAAGGGAAAAGCCAGAACATTTGTTACCCCTTGTTTGCGCCGATAGGTTTCGTTCAGAGCGGTCATTTCATTCTCATTAGTAACTCGAACTGTAACCTGAGCGGAATGCAGATCTTCAAATGCAATGACCTGAGAAACCCAGGTATCAACCTGATCGCTATCGGGAATTAAACCTTCGTCTAATTGTTCGGCTGCCAGCTGGAAATCCACAATGATACTCACCGCTTGCCACCACCAGAGCCAGAATCGACTGGCGCGGACTGAATTTTCTCGTAAGCATTGACTATTCGTTGAACCAATGGGTGACGAACAACATCCCTTGATTGAAAGAAGGTAAAACTAATGCCATCAATTTCCTTCAATACATCAATTACATGCCGCAGACCCGAGGAACATTCACGGGGCAGATCGATTTGCGTAACATCACCCGTAATAACTACAGTGGAACCGAATCCAATTCGGGTCAGAAACATCTTCATTTGCTCGGGCGTCGTATTTTGTGCCTCGTCCAGAATGATAAATGATTCATTTAGAGTGCGTCCCCGCATATAGGCCAATGGCGCTATCTCGATAACATTGTTTTCAATCAGTTTCGCTACTTTTTCAAACCCAAGCATTTCATATAACGCATCATACAAAGGTCGTAGGTAGGGATCGATTTTTTGAGACAGATCTCCGGGCAAAAACCCCAGCCTTTCCCCAGCCTCAACAGCCGGGCGAACAAGTAATAAACGTCTGACTTCTTCTTTTTCCAGCGCTTCAACGGCGCTTGCGACTGCCAGATAGGTTTTCCCCGTTCCTGCAGGTCCAATACCAAAATTTATTGCCTTGGTTCTGATATTGTTAATATAGCGCAGTTGGGTGGCCCCTCGCCCTTTTATAACGCCATGTTTGATCTGGACAGGAGAAACCTCAACAGGTAGTTCTTGATCAACTACCTCTGAACTCATTTGTTGCAACACCAACTCAACCTGTGCCGGTGTTATGCCTGATGTCGAAGACTCGCTGTACAAATTCTGCAACACGCGGACTGCGATTTCCACAGCGTTATTGTCACCTATCACCTGGAAGATATTACCGCGATTATTGATTTCTACACCGAGAAACCTTTCGATACTGCGCAAGTGTTCATCACATTGACCACACAAGCTTACCAAACGCGTATTGTCTAGCGGCTCTAAAACGATATCACTGGAATGAAGATGTGCGTTCAAATTGGCAATCAAAAAATAAAAGAATAATTAATTCAGCGAGCGCTCACCTGAAACTCGGCATCCGTATTAATACCACAATTAACCCGCTCCCCTCGCAAAGAATTGGGCAATGCCTCGGTTACAACAACATCAACAAACTTTCCCATCAGCGACCTGTCACCATAAAAGTTCAAAATCCGGTTATTTTCCGTCCTTCCTGCTAATTGATTTTTATCTTTTTTCGATGTCCTTTCAACGAGGACTCTTTGTATTGAGCCAACCATAGCTTGACTAATTGACGCAGACAATTCATTAATACGTCGCTGCAAAATACCCAAACGCTTCTGTTTTAATTGTAACGGCACGTCATCTGCAAATTCCGCCGCAGGTGTACCGGGGCGTGCGCTGTATATAAAACTGAAAGAATGATCAAACCCAATCTCATCAATCAGATTCATTGTCGCGTTGAAGTCTTCATCGCTTTCATTCGGAAAGCCTACGATAAAATCTGACGAAATACTCATACCCGGGCGATGGGTTCGCAACCTGCGAATAATCGATTTATATTCCATTACCGTGTGCCCCCGCTTCATAAGACTCAATATCCGATCCGATCCGCTTTGAACAGGTAAATGCAAATGACTGACCAATTGAGGTACATCTTCGTAAGCCTGAATCAGGCTTTCGGTAAACTCAACGGGATGGGATGTAGTAAAGCGGACACGTTCAATACCGTCCACGGCCGCCACATAGGTAATCAGTAATGCCAGGTCGGCCTCGTCTCCGTCATGCATCAACCCTCTATAGGCATTGACATTCTGTCCTAACAGGTTTATCTCCTTTACACCCTGCTCCGACAAATGCACAACTTCACTGATCACATCATCAAAGGTTCTGCTAACCTCTTCACCACGCGTGTAAGGCACAACGCAAAAAGTACAATATTTGCTACAGCCCTCCATGATTGATACGAACGCGGACGGACCATCAGCTCGCGGCGCGGGAAGACAATCAAACTTTTCAATCTCCGGGAAACTGATATCGATAACAGGCGTTCTTTGCGTAACGACCTCTGATAACATTTTTGGCAAGCGATGAATTGTCTGAGGTCCAAAAACCAGATCGACGTAAGGGGCGCGCTGCCTGATTGCATCACCTTCCTGGCTGGCGACACAGCCACCCACGCCAATCACCAAATCAGGCTTATTTTCCTTGAGTTGACGCCACCGGCCTAATTGATGAAAAACCTTTTCCTGGGCCTTTTCTCGAATGGAGCAGGTGTTTAGCAACAAAACATCTGCCTGTTCTGGATCGTCAACCTTTTCAATATTATGAGATTCGCCCAATGACTCTGCCATCCGGGCAGAGTCATATTCGTTCATCTGACAACCAAAAGTTTTAATGTAGAGTTTTTGCCCCATATATTCCGTTCATTGTACAGGACCGTATAAGCTACATTTTTTGAGTCAAAATATCCACCAAAATTGGCAGAATATCACTGAACCGCCGGTTAATTCGTTAATTATCACCAGGGGGTTCTGCCCCTATTTTATGAATGCTCAGATCAGCACCGTTGAACTCTTCTTCCTGACTCAGACGAATACCCACGACCATTTTCAGCACACCATAAACAATACCTGAACCAGTGACTGCAAGCAGAATACCGGCTGCGGTGCCGATAAACTGGGAAACAAGGCTCACGCCTCCCATTCCACCGAGAGCCTCGAGCCCAAAAATACCCGCGGCTATTCCTCCCCACGCACCACATAATCCATGCAAAGGCCACACGCCCAGCACATCATCTAGCTTCCACTTGTTTTGAGTTAACATAAATGTCCCGACAAATAACGCACCAGCGACAGCCCCCGTGATCAACGCACCAACTGGGTGCATTACGTCTGAGCCGGCACAGACGGCCACTAGTCCGGCCAAGGGACCGTTATGCACAAAACCCGGATCATTTTTCCCTATTAGCAATGCTGTAAGAATGCCTCCCACCATAGCCATTAGAGA
Organism: Gammaproteobacteria bacterium; assembly: GCA_046754065.1. Classification (GTDB taxonomy): domain Bacteria; phylum Pseudomonadota; class Gammaproteobacteria; order SZUA-140; family SZUA-140; genus JBHHVB01. Next base: position 52,677 of record JBHHVB010000002.1, on the reverse strand, counting down.
GTTAACCGCTACCAGGCCGCTTACGGCATCAACACTTTGGGCAGACATCACGTTAAAACCGAACCAGCCAACGGTCAAGATCCACGAACCCAGCGCAAGGAATGGGATGCTTGAGGGTGGATGGGCGGCCATCATACCGTCTTTTTTATAGCGGCCATAGCGCGCTCCCAGCAAAATAACGGCAACGATAGCCAGCCAGCCACCCATCGCGTGAACCACAATAGACCCTGCAAAATCATGAAACGAGGCACCGAATGAGGTCTCCAGCCATGCCTGAAAACCCAATGATCCGTTCCAGGTTATTCCTTCAAAAAACGGATAAACGAAGCCCACAATGATAAAGCTCGCACATAGCTGGGGATAGAATTTGGCCCTTTCCGCAATACCACCCGATATAATGGCCGGTATCGCTGCCGCAAAGGTAAGCAAAAAGAAGAATTTTACCAGCTCATATCCATTTTTATCCGTAAGTGCCTGAGCGCTATCCATAAACTGCATACCATATGCAACGCTATAACCGATAAAAAAGTATGCAATGGTAGAGATAGCAAAATCGCAGATAATCTTAACAAGCGCATTGACCTGGTTCTTTTTCCTGACCGTGCCCACCTCTAGAAATGCAAATCCCGCGTGCATTGCAAGTACCATAATGGCGCCCAGCAATACAAATAACACATCTGTACCTGACTTCAGGACCTCCATACCCCCCCCAAATAAAAAAATAAAAACCTTATTGCAAATAACGCACCAGGCTCCTATCTCTTATAAAACAATAGGTTACAATAAGCAAAGCTGATTATTACGCACCATATTAGTGCGTTTCATAACAAAACGCACTAATTAGCAGCGTATTGCAGTCAATTCAGGAGAATCTTGCGTTTGAGATGGGGGGGGGGATACGTGGAAAAAGGCGGAGAATAATCGAAGCCTCTAAATTATTGAGGAATAAGGCAGTCTGATATGACGCAGTTATCTACCAGATGATAACAAACCAACCGATCAAATCACTGCAATCAATCACCCAACCGTCGCAGCTAACAACGAAGGGGATCTTATTTTCGGCGGTTTGGGTGACGGTTATTTCTATGAGTCACAACAACCTGTTTTGCAACAAGCTGTTCACTGTCCTTCATAGAAGACTCTACAGAAGATTTGGATGCTCCTTTCAAGTCACCTCTTAACTGCAATGCGACCAGTGCACCAACAATTCCACCGACAGCAAACGACATGATAACCGCTTCAGCTAACAAATTCATCATCACCAGATCCTCCTGTATGATTGTCTATTAGGGATACCGCCTCGTTCATTCCTTGATAATGGGTATTATCTTTCTCCCATACTTACTATATCGACCGATTTCTCCAGTCCCTTAATCAATTACCGGCAATAGTCATGCCAAAAAATCAAACACTTGGAGTTCCTTGGCAAAATTACGATAAAACATTCCCACCGGGCAATTTATTAAGCCAATACAAGGACAAAGACTACCTCTCTGAAAAGACAAATACTTGAAGCTAACCAGCATAATCAGCATTAGTCACTCCCACATCCAGGCGTGTCAAATTCTGCCTATTTAACAACCGATCTAAAAGCAATTATTTGACACCGTTGAAGGCATTCACAAGACTTCACCATCAAAACGAAGACAAAATCTTTTAAACAGTTTTGATTATATCCGGGGCGACTTAAGGGATGCTGAAATAGCTTGCGCCATCAATTAAAAAAACGTTCTCTTAAAACAATAAAACACCGAGTCGTGCAAGGGGATAGTTCAGAAGTATCCATTGGCTATGAATATGATTCGACACCTTCATGAGCACTCATCCTGTTTTGCCTGAATCCACAGAAGCTCCATTTCCGATAGCGTTAATTGTTCGAATTCACGGCCTTGCTCTGCAGCCATGCGCTCCATCCAGGCAAATCGACGCACAAAGCGATTATTGGCCTTTTGCAGTGCCAGTTCCGGGTCGATATCGGCATGACGTGCCAGATTGGTAACGGCTAGCAACAAATCTCCAAGCTCGTGTTCGAGCCTTTCATCCCTGGCATGCAGCACCTCTTTGACCTCGTTTAACTCTTCATCCACTTTACTCATCACCCGGGCAATCTGGTGCCAGTCAAAACCCGCCGTTGCCGCACGTTTCTGTAATTTAATCGATCGAATCAGGGCAGGTAGATTTTTTAATACCCCATCGAGTCGCCCACCACCGGCATTTTTACCATGTTTTTGAATCCGCTCTTCCACTTTATGCGCCTCCCAGGCAACAGTCTGTTCAGCCGAACTCGCAATCTTTTGCCCCGAGAAGACATGCGGATGACGTCTAATCAATTTATCAATTAATGCGTCGACCACATCCGAAAACTCAAATGCGTCGTTTTCCTTACTAATCTGGCTATAAAATACGACCTGAAACAACAGGTCTCCCAGCTCATCGCACAAATCACCGTTATCATTTCGCAAAATAGCATCCGCAACTTCATAGGCCTCTTCTATCGTATAGGGAAGCAAAGTCTCCAGCGTCTGCTCCTTGTCCCACGGACAACCTTTTTTTTCATCACGCAGGACCTCCAAAATCGCGAGCAACTTATCCAGGCCTGTTTTTTCCGTTAACTTCATATTTTCACCAGTGACCGCATGCCAGTTTCACCCGAAAACCAATATCTAGTCTTTAATCTTTCTGATATCGATCAATTTATTATTCTCGTCATAACTCATTGCAAATACACCATGAATCCCATTATGGCTTAAAAATCGCTGTAAATTACTTGCGGGAAATTTTATGGTTTTGCCGTCATCGCCTTTTACAACGATGAACTTTGCCACACCCTGATAATAGCCTTTATACTGTTCTGCGCTAATGCGTAATTCAAATACCGTTGTTTTTTCCTGCATCCATATTTCCCAATAATGACCACTGTTTTTTCAAAGTCCTGGACTGATTTTAAGTATTATTTTTTTCCTAGCATATTTTCAATATGATTGACTGGAACGACGGCCCCCGACCCAATTCCCTCGCACCTTGATTTTTCAGCGACCCAACCCTGAGCAGACGTAACCAGCTCACGCCAAAAAGGGTAGGTTTTACACTGGCCCGGACGAACCGGATAGATATTACAACGATTAGAATTATCTAAAAATTCACATCGACCATTCTCGGGAAACCTCAACACAAGCCCTTCATCTTTATCCCTTTTTATGTATCGTCGCCGAAACCATGCCGATGATACCCCGAGGTACTTGCGAATCTTCTCCGCTTCGTTTTCACCCAAATAAACAAATTCACTTCCCGCATTAATACAACAACACCCACAGCGGGTACATTTGAACCGCAATTTTTTCATATAAAAATAGGGGCTGGATTTTCCCAATGGTGTTACATCTTCTGACAATCTATTTTGCTGCATCGAGGTTTATTTCCCCCTGTTTAACCTAACATCATAATCAACAAAAAGTGCTTTTCACCCTTTATATACTAGCACAAGAAATAATTGCGCTTTTTTAAATTCGCTGATATCCTGCCACACAGATAGTCAGGCTACATACCCTCGTTAACAACTGTCATCAACAAAGGAGATCAACATGGCCGTAAAGAAAAAAGCAGGAGCGAAATCCAGGAAGAAAGTTACGAAAAAAGCAGCCGCTAAAAAAGCGCCTACCGTAAAAGCAATCAAGAAACCATATACCCGCGGTGAACTCGTCACACATCTCGCAGGAAAAACAGAACTGACAAAAAAACAGGTCAGTGCAGTCATCGACGAATTAAAACTGGTCATTGAAGGCCATGTCAAGAAAGGGTCTGCTCAATCCTTTACGCTACCAGGATTAATCAAGGTAAAGGTAAATCGCAAACCTGCAACAAAAGCTCGCAAAGGTGTTAACCCATTCACCGGTGAAGAAATGATGTTTAAAGCCAAGCCAGCAAGAAACGTCGTAAAAGTCCTCGCGTTAAAAGCGTTAAAAGACGCTGCTGCCTAAAAATATTGAATCAGGTGGCATAGATTTTCTGTGCCACCTGATTCAATCTAGTGTAATAGACTAAATCCTGTTTAAGACATGCCATGCCAATTTTCACCCAAACAACCATATTGGCATGATAGTTCCTTGAATTTCGCTATGCATCGTGTTTTCCTGCTAATTTGTCTGTTATTCTTCCAGTGTGTCACCTCGGCTGGTGAACCCGTACATAAACTGCTCAAACAGCGCGCAGACTACCTGGCTGCCGAAGAGGCTATAAGAAATAATGATCTGGTTCGCTATCACGGTCTTTATGAACAGCTTCAAACTTACCCTCTGCTACCCTATCTTCGCTATCAATTCATAGTTAAACACCTCGCGCAAGTACCCGCAAATGAAATTCTTGCATTTACCGAAGAGTTTCACAATACGCCATTATCCAGGCGGTTAATGCATAATTGGCTTCATAGTCTCGCAAAACGTCAAAAATGGAACACATTCGTCAACGACTATCGTCCTGTCAGGAGCACCAAATTACAATGCCAGTATCACTGGGCCTTATATAAAAGTGGTCAAAAGAAAAACGCCTACCAGAACCTGGAAAAGCTTTGGCTGGTCGGGTACTCGCAACCAAGGGAATGTGACAGAATTTTTGGTATCTGGCAGAAAGACGGTATGCTCACCACCGAACTCGCCTGGCAACGCATCCAACTGGCGATGAAACGTAATAACGTGACGCTGGTACGCTATCTTAATCGTTTTGTTGGCATCGACGAGCAGCGATGGGCAGAGCGCTGGATAAGTGTGCACCGCAAACCCGGTTTGGTGTTGTCTAAAAAACTATTCTCCAAACCTCATCCAATCAGGCATCGCATCCTGATACACGGGATTAAGCGAATCGCCCGTAGCGATCCATTAAAGGCTACGGATGTCTGGAACACCATTAAGTCTGAATATCCGTTCTCTGAAAAAGAGCGCTCGGAAATCGAACGCTATCTCGCGATGAGCCTGGCCCTTCATGGCAAATCAGAGGCATTAACATGGCTGGCTGCTATTGATACCGCCTCATCAGACAAAACCCTAAGGGAATGGCGGGTCCGTTCTGCGATATTTCATCAGGACTGGGCAGCGGCGCTGGACTGGATTGATCAACTCAATCCGGATGAGCAACAAACAGAACGCTGGTTATACTGGAAAGCTCGCGCACTTATCTCACTGGGATTTCTGGAGATGGCAAAGCCTATTTTGCTCGAGCTTGCCAAATACAGAAGCTACTATGGATTCCTTGCCGCCGATTTTCTGGATCAACCCTACCAGATCACTGACCAGCCACTTGACATCGATATTGATATTTTCAATTACGTTGCACAAATCCCCGCAATACAACGGGCGCGTGAACTGTACTATTTCAACCGAATAGTTGAGGCCCGTAGAGAGTGGTATCTTGCGATTCAAAACATGAATCCCGAGCAACTCCGACTCGCAGCGAAACTGGCACAAAGCTGGGGCTGGCATGACCGGGCGATTATGACCATTATCCGAACCGACTATCGAGACGATCTCGCATTGAGATTTCCACTCGCACATCGAGAAGTTATAACGACCATTGCGAGCCAACACAACATTGACCCTGCATTGGCGTACGCAGTCATTAGAAAAGAAAGTGCTTTCACGGCCGATGCCCATTCCAACGCCGGAGCCGTAGGCCTGATGCAACTGTTACCTCGCACGGCTAAATATATTGCTCGTACTCGTGGCCTTGATTACAACGGAAAATTTGACCTGCTTGATGTTAATACCAATCTAAACTTTGGCATCCGGTATTTGCGAGAAAAATTGTCCAGATTTAACGGCAATCCAATACTGGCTACAGCTGCATACAACGCTGGAACACGACGGGTGCACCAATGGTTACCGGTAGACAAAACTATTCCTGCGGATATCTGGATAGAAACGATCCCGATTGCAGAAACGCGCAGCTACATTCAGAACATTCTGGCCTACAGGGTCATCTACGAAAAACGCATGAACCAAACACTCACACGCATTTCTGATCGAATGCTACCGATTTCATCCGGCACATCAACAGCATCTATCGCTACTCAAAAGGTCAAGACTTCCGGAGACCCCTCTTAACCCGGTTCGTCTCAATTAACCTTTATGAGCAGTGCACCCCATCTCCTCGTTGCCATTTCGTCGCATGGATTCGGACATATCGCACAGACCGCACCCATTGTCAACGAAGTTGCGAGTAGAATAAAAAATCTGAAAATTACTATTCGGAGCGCTGCACCACTTCAACAACTTGAAAGCCGAATAAAGGTGCCATTTGATTATCTTCAAGACGAAGTGGATTTTGGAATGCGCATGTTTAACGCACTGGATGTCGATGTACAGGCAACGGTCAGCATCTATGATTCATTGCATCAAAACTGGGGCGAGGCCATAAAGCGGGAAACCGGACTCATGCAGTCCATTCGACCTGATCTGGTATTAGCGAATATTCCGTATCTGACATTAGCAGGTGCTGCAAAAGCCAATATCCCATGCATAGCGTTTGGCTCCCTGAATTGGCACGATATTTTCTCGCATTATTGCAGCAGTGATACCCGATCGGCGTCGATTTTGCAGCAGATAAGATCAGCTTATAGCAGTGCCACCAGATTTCTCTCGCTGGAACCCACCATGCCGATGTCTCTTGATAATCGTTTAGAACCCATTGGCCCGGTAGCCCAGCTCGGCAACAATATAAAAAAAGACATTATCAGCCTGATAAATGGCACCGCCAAGGATAAACTGATTCTGGTTTCACTTGGCGGAATAGCGACGGACCCACCTGTTAAAAAATGGCCAGTCTTAGAAAACTTCCGCTGGCTAGTGCCGCAAAGCTGGTGCTCGGGTCAGCAGCATACTCATAGTATTGATGCACTTAAATTCAGCTTTATTGACCTGTTAAAGTCTTCTGATGTACTGATAACAAAAACGGGTTACGGAAGTCTGATTGAGGCTTGCTGCAATCAGACAGCAGTAATCAATATACCCAGGCCTGACTGGCCGGAACAGCCAGGCCTGGCAACATGGATGGAAAAACACCATCACTATCTCGAAGCCCAACGGGAAGAAGTGTTCGACGAAAATATCGTATCAAAACTGGATTACCTAAATCAGATGATAGCCAAACCAGTTATATCACCCACGGGTATTCAGGATGCAACTGACATTGTCTGTTCATACCTCGATTAATGCAGATACCCGCTCAGTGGGGTTTTTGTTGCTCAAAACCGTTTTTATCAAAGAAGAATATCGTCGATTTGTCTTTAATTTGTGTTTCCAGGAAAACCTTGCGGCCCCATAACTGATAAACATACGCGAGTGTTTTCTCTGCTTGCCCTAAATCCAGCTCTCTACCATCATGATAGTGACGCAAATAAAGCTCATGGCGATCATTATAGTCAGCATCGATAATCTTTATCACCGGTATTGAGCCCATACCGGTATTCCTGATAAGCGTATCTTTAACGGTTTGCCAGTCTTGCTCATCAGACACATTGGTAATAACCATTTTATCGCCCTTCTTCTCATACTGAATCATATCCATTTCACGCATCATCTTTTCCGTCAAAAAACGGCGCAAAAAAGACCTATCACGATCGGATTCACGAACCTCAAATATTTTTTCGTCCCCGCTTTGGGTATGCATTCCATAGGCTTCCATTTCTTCATTTGTCGGACTCTCAAAGCGCCGATGAATATCATGCCATAACCTGAACCCCAGATAATAAGGGTTGATACTACCCGGATGAGGTCTAACCACCTGGTTTTGATGAACAAGAAATTCCATATGAAGGTCTGGTGGCAACTCCAGACTATGCATGATCTTGTGGTGCCAATAGCTTGCCCAACCCTCATTCATAATCTTCGTTTCAATCTGCGGTACAAAATACATCGCCTGCTCATGGACGATGGTTAACAGATCTTTTTCCCACTCCTCCAGTCCTCTATGATTATCACGAATAAACAGCAGGATATCTTCTTCAGGCTGCAATGGCAGCTTATGTAAATCAACCGATTCAACATCTCGCCCATCATTTGACATTTCTTCCGGGCTTCCGTTTCCTGCATTAGCAATCATCCGTTCTTTTTGTTCATCAACGTCGAGCTTCCTGATTGCAAAATGGTGCCTGCATTGCAACGATAAGGCATGAGCAGCGTCCAGGATATTATCCACCTTGTCTTGCCCGATTGATGGATCTTCGATATAACTGCGAACACGATCAGCGCGTAACTTGAAGTCGCTAATGGTCAATTCTGGTCTCGTCTGACTAAACGTAAAGTTATTTTTGAAAAAATCATTATGCCCATAAACATGAGCAATAGTCAGAATCTGCAGACATAACGAATTTTCACGCATTAAATAGGCAAGAGAGGGATTTGAGTTAATCACCATCTCGTAAGGCAACCCTGATACACCATAATCATAAAGGGTCTTCTGCTTTTCGTAGGACTTGCCATATGACCAATGAGGATAGTGGGAAGGCATTCCAGAATAGGCCATAAAACCAATCATCTGTTCATGATTACATACCTCAAACTCCTGTGGAAAACAATTCAGGCCAAATTCATCAACCTTCTCTTTAATCCGCTTTTCCCAATATTCCAGGTCCTTGATTTCCCAACTACTCATATCAATCCTGCCTTGACTCTGTTGTTGCTCTTTCCTTGGTGAGAAATGCCTTGAAACAGGGCCAGATATCCTCTTTTGATTCAATCAACAAGGTATGGAAATTATCGGTCTCAATCTTTTTAAATTTTTCCAGCATTGAGCTCTCGAAGCCAAATCCGTCTTCTGTCTTGATTTCTCCATAACCGAATAAATTGCATATTGCAGATAACTCCAGCGCCGCCTTCATCGCGGCATCATTGTCGCTATCAAAGTTATCGCCATCAGAGCAATGAAACGCGTAGACATTCCACATATCCGGATGATAACGCTCATTGATAATCTCCAGGGCCTTGTTATAGCCTGAAGATATAAACGTTCCACCCGACTCACCCTTATGAAAAAATTCCTCCTCGGTGACTTCGCGACCCTTCGTATGGTGAGCGACAAACACCACCTCAACATTTTCATATCGGGTGCGCACGAATTGATACAACAGAAAGAAAAAACTTCGTGCAAGATATTTCTTTAAAGTCCCCATGGACCCTGATGTATCCATGATACAAATGACGACGGCATTTGATTGTGGTTGCGATTCTTCCCTGAGTCGCTTGTATCTCAAATCATCATCATGGAAGGGAAATCGCTCTTTTTCACCCCCCTCAACAGTCTGTAAACGTTTGGTTGCCAGTTTCCGCTTGACGCGTGATCTTGCAGTACGCTTTTTATCCATGTGAACATGAATACCAACCCGACGATAACCCTTGCGTCTGCTTGTACGTTCTGACATGACTTCGCGCAGCTTTTTGCTTTCAAGGTCTGGCAGCTCCAGATCCTCGAACATAATTTCAACCAGCTCTTCGAGGGTGATATCCGTTTCATAATAATCCATACCAGGCTGGTCGCCTGACTGCCCACCATCAGCCTGATCCTGCCCTGCCTGGCCAATTACCTGGCCTTTTTGAGAATCGCCATCGCCTGTACCCACGCCCGGCGTGTTATCGCCATAAACAAATCGGTATTCTTTAATACCTCGAATGGGTACCTTGATCACACGATCTTTATCCTGACCGATAATCGATTCTTCGGAAATAATGTCGGAAATGTTTTCTCTAATCGCCTGACGAATCTTGCGACGATGTCTCAGCCGGTCACCAGCGCTGCGATCAGATCGAAGCGCATCAGATGGCGAGTATGGTCTTATGGTTGCGCCCATAGCATCTCTCTTCTATCGAGGTGTACAGCCCGCGGTTAGAAAATCACTCGAACCTGACACCTGTCTCCAGATTACGTGTTAATCCTTCCAGAGATTATTTGCTGCATATTTCAAAATGACCTCTGCCGAATGCTCGTTATAGCCATTGTCGAGCAGGCATTGCATCAAATCGCTGTATTTCTTCAATTGATCTTCGTCTCTGGTGCGTGATTTAGTGATAACACGACTAATATCCCTTACTGAGCTGGTCAGCTTTTTCTCAATGGCTTCTTTCAAGGGTTCATATGATTTGTACGTAATCTTTTCATTTCTGCGCGTCGCTGCCCAAAGATATGCCATCACCTCCTGACGAAATCCGTCAGCCGCGGAGCCAACAATTGCAATCTGCTCTTCAACAGACTTGAGAAATCCTTCATCGGGCTGCAACTCTTCGTTTGTGTTACGATCTTTAACCGAGGTCTTATTTACATACGCCTCCGTATGATCCAGATAGTTCTGGAACAATGACTCAGCCTGCTCCTCGAAGGAATAGACAAATGCCTTGGTGATCTCTTTTTCGAGGGTTTCCAGGTAGGCCTTTTGTAGCGTATCCTGCAGTATTTCCAGATACTGTTTACGCACATCGTCGGCCAGCTCTGAATCCTTAACCATATTGATTAATGCTTCCCTCACGTTTATAGGATTAATACCCGCCGGGCTCTCGGTCAGCGCGTTATCAAGCGCCTTCATGATAAATCGCGTCGATACTCCAAACAGCCCCTCGCGGCGAGCCTCCTCCTGAAGTTCCTGCACATTAATTTTCTTGGTTTTACCTTTCTCTACAATCTCTTCGCCATTGTACAAACGTAGTTTTGTCATCGGATCGCACTTGGCTGATGGCTCAAACCGGGAGAGGATCGCAAACATCGCAGCCATCTCCAGTGTATGAGGTGCTATGTGAGCACGGAATTCCGAGCCATGCAGAATCTTCTGGTAGATTTTCACCTCCTCACTCAATCGCAGATTATAGGGCACCTTGACCATCACAATTCTGTCCATAATCGCTTCGTTAGTGTGATCGGCCTTGAATTTCTGCCACTCCGCCTCGTTGGAATGCGCAACAATGACAGCATCAACGTAAACGGTGCCATGCCTGCCAGGCGCCGGGATAAATTTCTCCTGCGTTGCTGTTATCATGGTATGCAGGTATTCAGCCTCGTTCTTGAATACCTCGATGAACTCAACCATTCCACGATTACCCACATTAAAGGCACCGTTGAGATCCAGCACGCGCGGATCGCCTTCTGAGTAAAGGTCCAGTTTTGATATGTCTTCGGAACCAACCAGTACTGAAGTATCCTGATTATTCGGATCTACCGGGGGCACGACGCCGACCCCCCTTCGTGCACGTTTCGAAAAATCTACCGTCGAAACGGGTACGTCTTCATATTTGCCGTTAAATTCTTCCTTTAAGCGATGGCGACAAACTGGGCAAAGATCGCCCTCAATATGAACATCGAGCATCTTTTCAAATTCGTTTCGCAGATGCCTCGGAATCAGATGCAGTGGCTCCTCATGCATCGGACAACCTTCAATGGCAAACATCGGGTCCGCCTGTTCAAGTCCCCGATGGAGACTTTCGATGAGTGAACTTTTCCCGGCACCCACCGGCCCCATCAAATACAGTACCTGCCTACTTTCTTCACCATGCAGTGACGCTGAATGAAAATAACGCACGATTTGAGAAACCGTTTTTTCAACGCCGAAGAATTCATCCTTGAAATAGTTATAAACCTTGACCGGATCATCCTTGTATAAGCGCTTGATCCTCGCATCATCAGATTCGGTGATATCTTCCATGCCATCTTTAGTGATGATGTGATACATCCTGGAATGCGCAAGTCTGGCTATGGATGGATCATCTTTAACTTTCTCAAGATACTCAATAAAACTGCCGTGCCACTTTTTGTTTTCTCTCTGGGCACGGTCCTCTTTGATTATCTCAGCAAACTCACTTTTTTCTTCGGTCATAACAGCACCTCCGCGGCAGGCATTGAGGATGGGTATTGCACTCTAACCACCGGCAACTAAATTCTGCGCCTATTGATACGGACAGCATTGCTCCTCAGTGGTTCATATAATCGTGTTCAGCAATAACTATGCCCGCAGTCGGAATCGACCATCGAACATGTAAAAATCTTACTGTGCACTGCCGCAACGTGCATTAAGGTACGCTTAACGAACAATCGCACTATTATTAACAATTGCTAAGCTCTAGAACTTGCAGGATTTTTCTTGAGGCAAGAAATGTCTAACATAGTGCTCCTTCATATCAGGAGATCAATTCAAACTACTAGTTTAAATAACGGGGGTTTCACGTGTCGATAAATGGATGACACTTATTTGACTGCTACAATTCAGGAAGAAAAAAAAGACGTTGCCCCTACGCACCTGCGCGCAAGGGCAACGTAGAGGGGGTTAACTGACTTTAAACTGCTTGACCAGCCTGTTCATGCTGTGCACAAGCTCTTGCAGCTCTGTTGCCGCAGAGGATATCTGTGACGCATCTGAAACAGTTTCCTTGCTCGCTTCTGCAATATTAATCACATTCTGATCCAGTTCGGCGACCACCGCTGATTGTTCTTCAGAGGCGCTTGCAATCTGGTCATTCATTGAGGTGATGCTGTTCACGCTATCGGTAATCGACTTAAGAGAATTACCGGCTTCACGTGCCATCTCGACGCAGGCGTCTGCCTGTTCGCTTCCGGCCTTCATCACAGACACAGCCTTTTCTGACCCGGCCTGTAGACGATTGATCATGTCCTGAATCTCGGTCGTTGATTCCTGGGTCCGCATCGCGAGAGTCCTTACCTCATCAGCAACCACCGCGAATCCACGTCCCTGCTCACCTGCGCGCGCTGCCTCAATCGCCGCATTCAATGCGAGCAAATTGGTTTGCTCAGAAATACCCTTGATTACGTCTAGCACGGAACCGATGTTCTTGGTGTCTTCACCCAGGTTCACAATCACATCACGCGCGTTATCCACTTCTCTTGCCAGCGCATCGATGGTATCAATAGTCCGCTGTACGACCCTGTTACCAGCATCGGCATCGGTATTGGCGGTATTGGTACTTTCTGCTGTTTGAACCGCATTGTTAGCGACTTCCTGCGAGGTCGCAAGCATCTCGTTCATTGCCGTCGCAACCATATCGGTTTCACCCAACTGGTTATTGATCTGCTCTTCAGTATGGCGAGTCAGCATCGACAATTGTTCAGAGGCGGTACCGACCTTCTCATTACTCTCCTGTACCAGACTAATCGCATGCTGTATCTTGCCAACAAATTCATTAAACCAGTGTGCCATTTCTCCTAATTCATCTTTATGCGAATCATCCAGACGTTTGGTCAAATCGCCCTCACCCTCTGCGATGTCCCGCGCCATCGCGGTGAGTCTCATCAGTGGCTTGATCACCACCCATTTCGCACCAACAACCAAAGCAACCGCAATGGCCAGAAAGACCAGCGCAAAGACGATCATTAATTGCTCAGCATTTCTCGTGTCTTCGAATAGGGAATCAAGCCGCATGGTTTTGTCTTCGGAGACGGCGAATAGCGTGACATCCATGGACTCTTTCAACCCTTCTGCCGTCGAATCAAAGGCACTCATCATTTTATTACCGGCTTCTGGTCCACCATCAATATAGGCATGAGCCATCTTTTTCCCTGTTTCATAATACGCTTCGAAAAGTGGTCCCAGCTCCTGATAATTCGCTGCATTTTCTTGATCCAGGGCAGTGAGTTCCTGCAGGGTTACGCGAAATGTTTCGGCCTGTGCCTCGGCTTCATCAAGTCCATCATCAAAACCCGGAGCGGCTCTGGTTGCACTGATATCCGTCAGCCATTGCTGAACCTGGATCACCGCGAGCTGTAGCGTATGGGTATTTTCAATAATCTTGCCCTCTACATCTCTCATGTATTGCATGTCCTTGCGGGTTTGGTCCAGTTGCATCACCATATAGCCCGACTGGCCAACCACCAATACGGTAAACAAGATCGCAAATGCCCAGAGTTTTTGATAAATGCTCATGCTTTTCATCAGATTAGTTCCTATTAAATTTTTTTAAATTTCCCTCTAAAAGATCCAAGAGTCTCGCCAATATCACTTCCGTAACATTCATTTCGGCCCGAACGGTTAAAGCTTTAGCGTATGACAATAATTTTTATATTCGGTGGAATCGTCATGCAGCCGGCGAACCATATATGATCGAACAGCAAAACCTGTGCCTAAAAAAATGCTTTTTCACCATTGGGAGATTGAATAAAACGGGCAATACCAGTTAAACGAAAACGCGTTTATATTAGTAATGACTGGTACTTAGGCTAGCGGCCCTGACTCACATCGCATTCACACAAGTTTTCTTCAGATAACCAACCGTAGAAAACCCAAGGGCACTGTCAATATATTGACGTATGGCGATCAAGCATCGTTAGGTCATCTCTTACCGGGGTGCCTGATCGCACTGATCAAATTTTGGAGGGATGGCGCGAATCAACCCCGACCCCCGTATCAAATAGGCCTCGGTGGTCCATCTATAACCGGAAAACCTGAACGCTCGACTTTAATCGTGGAAGGTTGGTGGCTATGGGTGGACTTGAACCACCGACCCCAGCATTATGAATGCTGTGCTCTAACCAACTGAGCTACATAGCCATTTTGATCAAAAGACGTAACTGCGAATACGCGGGAACGTGAATTTTCTATTTTCCGCACACTCACGTCAAGCTAACTTTGAAGATTAATCCGGTTTCGCCCCTCATCTAGCTCATCGCGGACTAAACATTAAAGCGGAAATGAATCACATCTCCATCCTGAACAATATAATCCTTGCCTTCCAGGCGCCATTTACCGGCCTCTTTGGCCGCTTGTTCGCCGCCACAAGTGGTATAGTCATCATAGCCTGTGACCTCGGCGCGAATAAACCCTTTCTCAAAATCCGTGTGAATAACACCAGCGGCCTGCGGGGCAGTCGCACCAACCGGGACGGTCCAGGCACGCACCTCTTTCTCTCCCGCTGTGAAATAGGTTTGCAAACCCAACAGCGTATAGCCTGCACGTATCACTCTATCAAGGCCCGGCTCCTCCAGCCCGAGATCAGCCAGAAACTCCCCCTTTTCATCGTCAGGCAACTCGGCAATCTCGGACTCTATCGCGGCGCACACTGGCACCACTACTGAACCTTCACTTATCGCCAGTTTCTCGACCTGCTCCAATAGTGGATGGTCTACAAATCCATCATCCGTCACATTCGCCACATACATCGTTGGCTTGATCGTGAGCAGATGCAACTCACGTATTGCAACCAACTGATCTGGCGTTAACTCCAGTGTACGAACCGGGTTTCCACCATTGAGGTGGGTTTGAATCTTTTCTAACAATGATTGTTGTAACAAGGCAGTCTTATCACCACTTCTGGTTTGTTTCGACACCCGTTGCGATGCCTTTTCTACGGTTTCAAGATCTGCTAATGCCAGTTCTGTATTAATCGTCTCGATATCATTCAGGGGATCCACTTTACCAGCCACATGCGTGACATCGTCATCCTCGAAACAGCGCACAACATGTGCAATTGCCTGGGTTTCACGAATATTGGCAAGAAACTTGTTGCCCAGCCCCTCACCCCTCGATGCACCTGCTACCAGTCCTGCAATATCGACGAACTCCATGGTGGTTGGCAATACACGCTGAGGATTGACGATATCTGCCAGTTTGTCCAGGCGACTATCAGGCATGGGGACAACACCGACATTCGGCTCAATCGTGCAAAACGGATAATTTGCCGATTCAATACCTGCCCTGGTTAACGCGTTAAACAGTGTGGATTTACCTACATTAGGTAAGCCAACGATGCCACATTTAAATCCCATTGTTAAAATTTTCCTCAGGAATGCAGTCGATGCATTGCTTTCTCATATTCCCCGCTCGCTACCAGTCCCATCACATCGCAGGCCTCTTCGACTGCATCAAGAATAACTTGCTTGTCCTTTTTACCTGGCTCACTTAATACATAATCACTGACATCGTTACGATGACCAGGATGACCAATACCAATTCTTAACCGCATAAAATCGTTTCGCCTGCCCAGTGCCGCAATAATATCCCTGAGTCCATTATGACCACCGTGGCCACCGCCCTTTTTGAGACGCACGGTTCCTACTGGCAGATCCAGTTCATCATGTACAACCAGAATATTTTCCACGGGAATCTTGAAATACTGACTGATCGAGACTACGGCCTGGCCAGAACGGTTCATGAAGGTGCCGGGTTTCAGCAGATGTATAGCCAAACCATTTATTTCTGACCTGGCTGATTCACCGTGAAATTTGACGTCCCGTCTAAAGCTACTGTTAATCCGTTCAGCCAGGCGATCTACGAACCATGCTCCAGCGTTATGCCGGGTCATTTCGTAATCCTTGCCGGGATTACCCAAACCGACGACCAACTCTATTCTTGCTGTCAATCTAACTCACCCCGTCAATGAGGCTAGCTTGAGAGAAAAGGGACAAGCTTATTCGCTGCCTTCACCCTCTCCACTGGTTTCATCGGCTTCGGCTGCGGGTTCCGGTTCAGCCGATACCTCAGCGGCGGCACGTGGCACATGAATAGAAACAACGGGCAAATTATGTTCTTCACCATGGCTTAACTCTACCAGCTCTACGCCCGAGGGCAGTCCGATATCCGATAGATGAACGGTCTCGCCAACATTCAGGTTAGCAACATCCACTTCAAGGTACTCTGGCAGATCTTTTGGCAGACAGGCGATTTCAACATCGTTTAACAGGTGCGAAATGATACCACCACCCTGTTTTACGCCTGGCGCCTCATCTTCTCCGATGAAGTGTAGCGGAACATGCATACGCAGTTTTTCCTTGTCACTGACACGCTGCAAATCCAGGTGCAGGACACTGGGTTTGTGGGTGTGTCTTTGTAAATCCTTTAAAACCGCTTTTTCCGAAACACCATCAATATTGATGGTCAAAATATGCGAATAAAATGCCTCGTTATCCAGGCTATGTACAATAGCGTCATGGTCCATGGTCAGTGCTACGGCATCCTTCCCACCCCCATACAATACCGCAGGTATTTTCTTGTCACGACGCAGGCGGCGGCTCGCACCTTTCCCCAGGTCCTGACGAATTTCGGCATTTATCTCAAAACCAGTACTCATCTTTATTCTCCTGTAAATATTTCAATGTGGACTTTGTCGGCGAAAGCTACATTTCGATCCAACCAGCGACCATTTCACCGGGCCCGCGACCAGACCCGACAATAAAACAGCGCATTCTAGCAGTTCTGTTGCTTAAAAGTCGAAGATATTCTGCGAAAACACGCGTAAATCAGGTAGAAGCGGTCTTAAGTTGCTGTTCTGAAGAGATTTTTTGACATCTGGAAGGAAGTCCGGAATTCAGATGCAGAATTAGTCGATATACATCGAACTCACTGATTCTTCCATATTGATTCGTCGCATGGTCTCGGCAAGCATACCCGCCACACTAAGCTGATGAATACGCCCGCACGCCTGGGCTTCTTCTGTCAGCGGAATCGTGTCGCTGACTACCAGTTTGTCCAGCACCGATTTTGAGAGCTTGTTCACAGCAGTGCCCGACAATACCGGATGGGTACAATAGGCCGCAACGAGCGAGGCTCCACGCTCTTTTAGCACTCGCGCCGCTTCACATAACGTACCCGCCGTATCGACCATGTCATCGAGAAGAATGCAGGAGCGATCTTCTACGTCACCAATAATGTTCATCACCTTTGCCTCATTCGGCCCGGGACGTCTTTTATCGACAATGGCCAGATCCGCCCCATCGAGGCGCTTCGCCATCGCCCGTGCACGAACCACACCTCCTACATCCGGTGAAACCACCATCATCCCCGGATACTTTTCCCGCCAGATATGGCTTAGCAATACCGGCGATGAATAGACGTTATCAACCGGGATATCAAAGAACCCCTGAATCTGGTCAGCATGCAGATCAACGGTCAATACTCGATCAGTACCGACACTGACCAGCATGTCTGCCACGACCTTGGCACTGATAGGTACACGCGCAGAACGGGGTCTGCGGTCCTGGCGAGCGTAGCCAAAATACGGGATAACTGCGGTTATTCTACTGGCAGAAGAGCGTCGAATTGCATCGATCATTACCAGTAATTCCATTAGATTATCATTCGTTGGCGCACAGGTAGGCTGCACGATAAATACATCCTTTCCGCGCACATTTTCCATGATTTCTACCGCACTCTCTCCGTCGCTAAAATGCCCGACATTGGCCTTACCAAGCGGCAGATTCAGGCAACTGACAATCGATTGAGCCAGTCGGGGATGTGCGTTACCACTAAACACCATCATACGGTTGTCGGCACCAGAATACTGCTGTGCTTCATTCCTCACTTGCCTGGTCGCTCTGGAATAATTCAATTGAAAGTCCTGTCTAATTTATAGATGGGTTACTTGCCTGATACGAATCATTAATTTGGCTGGGGTGCCAGTCCTATTCGGCCCCTGGCCTCACCCCTTCGGGGCCGTTGGCGCTCCTCGCCAACGTTCCGACTCGCTTCGCTCGCCGGTCGAACCTTGAGGTTCTCATCCTGGCACCCCAGTCTTAATATATATGCCTTCGGCTTTTTTGGCTGGGGTGCCAGGATTCGAACCTGGGAATGCAGGGATCAAAACCCTGTGCCTTACCGCTTGGCGACACCCCAATAAACTTAAATTTTTGTTCTGGACAAGGATTTCATCATTGATGATTAATCAATGGTGATTCACTTAGGCCCTTCACTACGAAACCACGCCAGTTTGGTGGCAACTGCTCAATTACTGCGTCTGCCTGATGCTTTTCAGCAAATGGCGCAAATACACTTGCGCCGGTACCACTCATTCTCGTTGGCGCAAACGCTGATAACCAGTCGATCGCCATCCCCACCTCAGGGTAACGGCGCCGGACTACCGATTCACAAACATTTTCAGTCTGCCCTGATCGAAAGGCGTCTATTTTGATGGGATGACTATCCCGTGTCAATTCCCGGTCTGAAAAAATCTCTGCCGTCGATACATGACAATTCGGCGAGAGAATAACATACCATGCATTATCCCATGGTTGCCCAAGCGATATACTTTCAAGCTTTTCACCCACCCCCTCTGCCCATGCCGAATGACCTCGTATAAAAACAGGAACGTCAGCACCTATTTCCAGACCTAAAGATTCGAGCCTGGATTGCGGCAAATTCAATCCCCATAGTTGATTCAGCGCCACCAGGGTTGTTGCAGCATTCGAGCTTCCTCCTCCAAGCCCTCCACCCATCGGGATAATTTTGTCAATTGAGATATCAACACCGGCGTCTATATTTCCAGCCTTTTGCAGAATTTTTGCAGCACGAACGGTAAGATCGTTATCCGCGGGCACACCAGCCACTTCGGTATGACGCCTGATTTGTCGGTCTTTTCGCAAACTGAATGATAATTGATCGCAAAGATCTATAAACTGAAAAACCGTTTGCAGCTCGTGATAACCATCTTCACGTTTTGCGGTAATATGCAAAAATAAATTGATTTTTGCGGGTGCTAGCCAGGTTGTGGCGATTTCTCGATTATCCATTTTCCTTTGGAACGGCTTTCATTAATTCCTTTACTGATTGTTGTAATGACCATTCGTCCATTAATACACGAATATTAATTCTCGCATGGGTCATTTTTATTTTTCTGGGAAGGTAAATATCGTCAACCCGTTGATATTTTTCAAACCTAACAACCCAGCCCGCCTGCTCTAGGCTGGCAAGTAAACCCATGGCGTTCAAAAGCATGCTTTCCCTTTTTACACCAGGATCGGGTAAGCCCAGTATCCAGTATCGCAGGCCCTCGACCGGAATCGACCAACCGAAATGCTCCCCAAGCAATGCTGAAACATCACTCGAAAAGAGGTCTGCCTCTTTCGGGCGTATCAGTTTTACACCTGAAGAATCGCCAACGAGCTTCGCAGCTTGCTGCCCGAGAAAACCTGAAAAACTGATTTCAAATGCAGTATCGTGCTGATACCAACGCAAACCGCCCTGCCAGGACTGCTGGTTATTCTTGACACTGATCCTGCCACTGAGCTGCCATTCATTTATTGTGCTCAATAGCCCGGTTTGTTTCTGCCATTGCTGTTCAAGGTCTGCTGGCAGCATTCGATCTTTTTCAACATGCGCACAAGATGACAATACCAGAGCAAAACTTGAGGCCAGTAAAATCAGGCTACCAATGCATGGTAAACGACGCATCATTCAAGGATCAATTTAGGTGATTAAAGGTCAAGCGGATTTACCGAGTTAAATTTACTGTAGTGTCAAAACAATGCTGATGATAAAGAACTATTGGCCGAATTTTTTCATTACGTTGAGCAGAAACCTATCCTCAGGTGATTGTTTGATTGCTTGCTCCCAAACCTCTCTTGCCTCCTGCTGTTGTCCCATTACCCACAAGACCTCGCCCAGGTGAGCCGCCACTTCTGGATCGGCCTTCATTTCCAGGGAGCGTTTCAGATACTCAATCGCTTCCTGATATTTTCCCAAACGATACAACACCCAACCCATGCTATCGATAATGGCATTATCGTTAGGGTTTATTTCATATGCCCGCTTTATCAGTGCATACGCTTCCTGATATCGGTCAGTACGATCAGCCAGCGTGTATCCAAGGGAATTCAGGGCATCGACGTTATCACTTTCCAGCTTGAGTATGTGCCGCAGATCTTTTTCGACAATATCTATCTTATCCAGTTTTTCCGCTACCGTTGATCGGGAATATCGCAAGCGGATATTATCCGGAAAAACCACTATCGCTTCATTATAAACTTGTAACGCATCCTCATTAAGCTTCGCATCTCGCAAAATCTCGCCTTCAATAAGATACAGACGCGCCTGGTCAACATGCGCCTCTGAACGCAATGAATTTAGTTGTTCCCGGGCACCAGCCAAATCCCCGAGCTGCGCCGTTATAACCGCGATACGCACTCTCGATTCCATATAATTTTCACTTCTGCCAACGGCGGAATAGTGATCGATTGCGGCCTTATAGTTTTTCCTCAATTCCTCCAGCTGGCCCAGATAATAGTGAACTTCAACGCTGCCCTTGCCCAGTTTCTGTGCCCTTTTCAGATAGTTTTCCGCGAGATCCAAACGGTCTAGCTGCAGGTTCAACAAACCCATTGTAAAGACAACCTCTACATTATCAGGTGTTTTCTTTAAAACGGCCTCATAATGGGGGATTGCCTTTTCGATTTGCTTCGTATCTATCAGCAATCGGGCGTAGCTTAAACGCAAATTCAGATATTCGGGATATCGCCTAACCATACCTTTCATATAAGCCAGCGCATCTTCTGGCTTATTCTGCATTTGCAAGATACGGGCATTCATTAACATTGCGATGGACCAGTCTGGACGTAGCTCAAGGGCATGTTTAATAGCAGCCAGCGCGGTGTCCAGTGAACCAGCCCGTATCGCCAAATGCGCATAGGCATAGGCCGCCTCTGGCTGTTTCTTGCGTAACTCGACAAACTGTTTCATGGCCTGTAGCGCGGTTTGTATGTCTTTCTCACGACTTAGCAACGCGGCAACCATCATAAATTTTTTATCAAGCTCCCCATGCTCGAGATTAAACAATGCCTCAAGATGCTTTAACGCCTCATCACTATCACCTTTTCTGATGTAGCCGACCACCAGGGCCTGCCTGGCCTCGACATTTTCTTCATCCAGCTCCGCCCAGAGTTTTGCTCCTGCCAGTATCTGTTCATTTTTACGCGCAAAAATCGCCACCCTGGTTGCGGTTGCCGCCAAACGAGGATCCCGGGTCTGCTGCGCCAGGGCCAGATAGTCATTAACCGCGCTGGTATAATGCCCGGACTTCACGGCAAAATCCGCTCTAAGCAGTTGAAATAACAAATCCTTATCAAGTTCAACAGCTGGCAATTCCAGCGCCTTTTCCACCCCTGTCTTTTTAAGTGCTGTCTGCTGCCCGTCAGGTAAACCAGAACGGGCGTTTTGAACCGTATTGGTTGCACAGCCACTAAACATAAAAGTAAATATAATCAATAAGTTGAATATTCTTAACATAAATACACCTGGCGGTTTAAGAAGGATTGCAGGAATTGATAGTTAACCATTTAATACCACATTATGAAATATAGGGATAGTTTTGTAATTTTCCAGATAAAATTCATTAATATTGATATAATTATCGTTTATGTCGTTACTTTCCTTAACTATTTTGTAAATAATAATTCGCCTGGTCGTTCGAATGCCTCTGCTTGCCGTTGGACTGAATCACAAGACTGCACCCGTCCATATACGTGAACGGGTTTCCTTTAATGCCGATAATTTGCCAGAGGCATTGCGCAATTTGACCTCCAACATTCACATCACAGAGGCTGCAATTGTTTCCACCTGTAACCGGACAGAACTTTTGTGCAATCTTGATGTGCTTGAACACCAGCTAATCATTGACTGGTTTCGTCAGTATCACAATTTATCGGCAGAGGAAATTGAACCTTATATATATAGTCACCCCGAACAAATGGCGGTGAGGCATATGCTGCGGGTCGCAAGCGGATTGGATTCAATGGTTCTGGGAGAGCCGCAGATCCTCGGGCAGATGAAAGATGCCTATCTCACGGCAAAAGAAACCGGCACTATTGGCAGACTACTCGGCAGGCTCTTTCAACATACCTTCGAAGTCGCCAAGAAAATTCGCACTGATACCGCGATTGGTGTGAGTCCCGTTTCTGTCGCATTTGCCGCAATCAGCCTGGCAAAACAGATTTTTTCCTCACTGTCCGCGCATACTGCCATGCTGATCGGCGCTGGCGATACCATTGAGCTAGCTGCTCGTCACTTAAACGAAAATGGCATTAAACGACTCATTATCGCCAACAGGACGCTGGCCAAGGCAGAAAATCTTGTTAACGAGTGTAATGGCCTCGCGATAACGTTGGGAGAAATCCCTGATTACCTGGCGGAAGCGGATATTGTTATCTCCTCAACCGCCAGCCCCTTACCGATCCTTGGAAAGGGCGCGGTAGAAAGGGCTATTACAATTCGAAAACGTCAGCCCATTCTGATGGTTGATATTGCTGTTCCTCGAGACGTCGAGCCACAGGTTGGTGATCTCGATGATGTGTACCTGTATACAGTCGATGATCTTCAGGAGATTATTGATGAGGGTTTGAAATCACGACAGGAGGCGGCGCTCCAGGCCGAAGAAATTATTGACACACAGGCCTCCCATTTTATGGGCTGGCTTCGCTCTTTGAGCAGTGTATCGGTCATCAGGCAATTTCGTGAACAGGCCATGCAAACCCGGGATACTGAAATTGATAAGGCCAAACGCATGCTCGATAAAGGTATTGCGCCAGATATTGTCATGCAGCATCTGGCCAGAACATTGACTAACAAGATCATCCATACGCCCAGCGTACAATTACGTCAGGCGGGTTACGAAGGTCGTGACGATATTCTCAGGGCAGCGCGTGACATCCTCGACCTTAAGGACTCGGACAATTAAAAGTCTTACGCCCGGCAAATGAAAAGCTCTATCAGAAGCAAACTCGAAGCACTTACGGACCGCCACCAGGAACTGGAGGCCCTGCTTGCCGATTCAGAAACGATTAGCAACATGGAACGCTTTCGCTCGTTATCGGTGGAATATGCGCAGATTGCTCCAATTGTTTCCAGCTTTAGTGATTACCGTTCATTGCTTGATGACATAGACCAGACCAATGATATGCTAAAGGACGATGATGCCGAAGTTCGTAGCATGGCGACCGAAGAACTAGGTGAATTACAGGACAAAAAGGTTCAGCTGGAAGATGAGCTGCAACGACAGCTAATCCCCACCGATCCGCATGATAACGCCAATATCTTCCTTGAGATACGCGCTGGCACAGGCGGCGATGAAGCCGCATTGTTTGCCGGTGATTTATTCAGAATGTATTCCATTTATGCTGAAAAGCGAAACTGGCAAATTGAAATCATTAGTTCAAGTGAAGGCGAGCATGGCGGATTCAAGGAAATCATTGCACGCATCGTTGGTCAGGGTGCCTATTCAAGCCTGAAGTTTGAATCGGGTGCACATCGCGTTCAGCGCGTGCCGGCCACCGAATCTCAGGGTCGAATCCACACATCCGCATGTACTGTCGCTGTTTTGCCGGAGGCGGATGAGGTAGAACAAATTGACATTAATCCTGCTGACCTTAAGGTTGATACATTCAGGGCATCCGGAGCAGGCGGTCAACATGTTAACAAAACAGATTCGGCTATTCGTATTACCCATCTACCCAGTGGTATTGTTATTGAGTGCCAGGACGAGCGTTCCCAGCATAAAAACCGTGCTCGCGCGATGTCACTGCTGCAGGCCAAACTACTGTCCGAAGCACAACAACAACAGCTGAGTGAACAGGCGCAAACCCGAAAATCTCTGGTTGGAAGCGGCGATCGCTCAGAACGCATCAGAACCTATAATTATCCGCAAGGCCGCATGACTGATCACCGCATCAATTTGACTCTGTATAAACTTGATGAAATCCTTGAAGGGGAACTCGACCAGATTATTGAGCCATTAATCAGGGAACATCAGGCGGAGCAATTGGCCTCCATGGGTGAATAACTCGAACAATTTCCCGTAATGCCTGCAACGTCAATTAAAGACAGCCTGAATAAAGCGACCAGGCAACTCTCTAATAACAGCGAAAGCGCTACGCTCGACGCTGAAGTCTTATTGGCGCACATGCTGGGCAGGTCGAGAACCTACCTGCACACATGGCCCGAGCAAATCCTCAATACTGAACAACAATCCAGCTTTAATACATTGATAGAAAAGCGCGTGGCAGGTGTCCCTGTCGCCTATTTGACTGGCAGCAAGGAATTCTGGTCATTAAATCTCTCGGTCACGCCCGCGACGCTTATTCCCCGCGCTGATACCGAAGTGCTTGTGGAAGGCGTGCTGGAAATTGTCGATCCTGATCAGCGTATCCGCATCCTTGATCTGGGAACGGGTAGCGGAGCAATTGCACTTGCACTTGCAAGGGAAAGGCCACATAGCGAAATTGTAGCAACCGATATCTCGTCTGCCGCTATACAAGTTGCTACGAAAAATGCGGAACGATTTTCGCTTACCAATGTAGAATTTCTAACCGGGGAATGGTTTGATGCAATCGACAGCAAAGAGAAATTTGGGCTGATCGTATCCAATCCCCCATACATAGCTGAGAACGATCCACATCTCCGACAGGGCGACCTGCTGCACGAACCCAGACAGGCACTGATTGCGGAAAACAATGGATTGCATGATATCGAATTGATTACAGCACATGCCAAATCATATTTATCCAATAAGGGCTGGCTGGCTATCGAGCACGGCTTCGACCAGTATGATGAAGTCAATGAACTTTTCAGATGCTATGACTATGCTAATATCAAGCAACGTAGAGACATCACCAATCATTATCGGGTCACTTTGGGACAACTAACAGCATGAATCATCCCCCTTTGACGTTCACGTTACCAAGAACGCTGGTCAATCAGCTCCTGCACCATGCTCAACAGGTTGAAGACAAGGAGGTTTGTGGCATCATTTCCGGTTCAGAAGGGCGAGCGATCAGAAGCCACCCCATTACTAACATCGCTGCATCACCAGCGTGCCGATTTGAGATGGAGCCAAAACAGCTTATTGATACCTTGAAACAAATGCGAGAGCGGAATGAAGAACTGTTTGCGATTTATCATTCACATCCGCAGAGTCCTGCAACCCCTTCAAAAACCGATATTGATGAGGCCGGATACCCGGAGGCGCTGTATTTAATTATTTCACTCAGCACGAAAGGTGTTCTGGAGATGCGAGGATTTAAAATTCACCGGGAAGAGGTGACGGAAGTTTGTCTGGAGGTCTGATATTTATCACTGCGTGAAAAATGTGATTTCCACTTGCGACCAAGGGGGAGAATAAATCTCTCCCCCTTCGGATCCCCCCATTATTTATCACTGCGTGAAAAGTGTGATTTCCACTTGCGACCAAGGGGGAGAATAAATCTCTCCCCCTTCGGATCCCCCAATTCATAATAAGGTGTGACCATTAAGGTAGAAAATGCAGGGATTGCATTAACCGGATAGTTTCTTTTTCAGTAGTTCGTTAACCTGAGCAGGATTCGCCTTACCCTGGGTTGCCTTCATCACCTGACCGACAAAAAAGCCAAATAGCTTATCCTTGCCAGCACGATATTGTTCCAGTTGTTCTGGATTACTGGTGATCACGTCATCAATGATTTTTTCTATTGCGCCGGTATCGGTAACCTGTTTGAGAGCCTTGTTTTCGATGATTGCGTCCGCATCGCCTTCTCCTGCCCACATTAATTCAAATACCTGTTTTGCAATCTTGCCTGAAATGGTATTGTCGCTAATTCGTTTCACCATCCCACCCAGCATCTCTGCGGAGACCGGACTCTCTGTAATATCTTTACCCGCCTTGTTCAACGCGCCCAGAAGGTCTCCCATCACCCAGTTGGCAGTCATTTTGGTTTCACCGCCAGATGATTTTTCTGCCTCCTCGAAATAATCAGCCAACTCTCTACTACTTATCAAAACACTGGCTTCATATGGTGTTAGACCATACTCATAAGTAAACCGTTCTTTTTTCTCATCCGGAAGCTCTGGCAACGTCTGCCGCACTCCATCAATATAAACATCATCCAGCTCCACCGGCAGCAAGTCAGGGTCTGGAAAATAACGATAATCAAACGCCTCTTCCTTGCTACGCATAGAACGTGTTTCGTTCTTGTCCGAATCATAGAGACGCGTCTCCTGCACCACTTCTCCGCCACCCTCAAGCACATCAATTTGCCTCTCGACCTCGAAATTTATAGCTCGTTCTACAAAACGAAAAGAATTAAGATTTTTCAGTTCTGTTCGCGTGCCGAATTTCTCCTGTCCCTTTGGACGTATCGAGACGTTAGCATCGCAACGAAATGATCCCTCCTGCATATTCCCATCACAAATTTCCAGGTAACGAACCAGGGAATGAATTTTCTTCATGTAGGCAATGGCTTCGGCAGCAGAACGCATATCAGGCTCGGAAACAATTTCCAGCAGCGGAGTTCCTGCACGGTTCAAGTCAATACCGGTTAATCCATGAAAATCTTCATGCAAGGACTTCCCAGCATCTTCTTCCAGATGCGCTCGGGTAATACCAATCCGTTTCGTATTCTCGCCATCCAGTTCAATATCCAGATGCCCGCTTCCGACAATGGGCAACTCGTATTGACTGATCTGATAACCTTTTGGCAGATCAGGATAAAAATAGTTCTTTCGTGCAAAGACTGATCTCGGTGCAATATTTGCCTGCACGGCCAGTCCAAACTTTACAGCCATCCGCACGGCTTCAGCATTGAGTACTGGCAGAACACCCGGAAGCCCGAGATCAACAGCACAGGCCTGGGTATTGGGTAGCGCGCCATACGCTGTAGATGCACCGGAAAAAATCTTGCTTTTTGTCGCTAACTGGGCATGAATTTCAAGCCCGATAACCGTTTCCCATTCCATATTTTAGTTTCACTTGTGTCTATACAAATTGATAAAAGACGGGATTAGTCCAGCCACGAAGGACTCAACGTATGCCAGTCAGTTTGTTGTTGATATTGATGCGCAACATTCAATATGCGCGACTCTTCAAAGTAATTTCCAATCAGCTGCATACCTACTGGCATGTCATCAATCATCCCTACCGGAATTGAAGCTGCGGGCAATCCCGCCAGATTCACCGCAATGGTATAAATATCAGACAAATACATCGTAACGGGATCATCGACCTTATCCCCGATTGGAAAGGCGACTGAGGGCGATGTCGGCCCAAGAATCATATCAACATCGGTAAACGCGGTCCTGAAGTCATCGCTGATCAGGTGACGAATTTGTTGCGCCTTCAGGTAATACGCATCGTAGTATCCTGCAGAAAGCACATAAGTACCAATCATGATACGGCGCTTTACTTCCGCACCGAATCCTTCCCCACGGGAGCGTTTATACAGATCGATCAAATCCAGCGGATTTTCACATCGATGGCCATAACGTACACCATCAAAACGAGAAAGATTAGAAGAACACTCGGCCGGTGCTACTACGTAATAGGCTGGCACTGCCAATTCGCTATTTGGCAAACTGATTTCCTGAAATGAAGCGCCCAACTTTTTAAGTTCGGCAATCGCTTCGTCCATTACCCTGGCGATATTCTGATCAAGGCCTTCGCTAAAATATTCAGTGGGCAACCCTATTTTCAGCCCCTCAAGTGACTGACTCAAATCTGCACAGTAATCAGGCACAGTACGCTCTACAGAAGTCGAATCCTTTTCATCGAAACCGGCCATCGCTTTCAGCATCATGGCCGCATCTTCGGCTGTTTTTGCCATCGGGCCACCCTGATCGAGGCTCGATGCAAACGCAATCATGCCATATCGCGAAACACGGCCATAAGTAGGTTTCAAGCCTGTGAGGCCACATAATGCGGCAGGTTGTCTGATTGACCCACCGGTATCGGTACCGGTCGCACATGGCGCAAGTCCTGCGGCCACTGCCGCAGCCGATCCACCCGAGGAACCGCCAGGCACCCTATCTGTATTCCACGGATTTTTTACGGGGCCAAAATAGCTGGTTTCATTTGATGAACCCATCGCAAATTCATCCATATTTGTTTTCCCCAGCATGACCATACCGGCTTCCTTTAATCTAACGACTACGGTTGAATCATAAGGCGCATCAAAATTGTCAAGCATCCTGGAACCACAACTGGTTTTAATCCCCTCGGTACAGAAAATATCCTTTTGCGCTAACGGAATTCCGGTCAACGGGCCAGCATCCCCCGTTTTAATGCGTTTATCGGCTTCTGCTGCCGCTTTTAATGCGTGCTCGGAAGTCACAGTTATATAACAATTTATTTCATCGTTATGTTTTCTGATACGATCCAGATAGACTTGCGTCAGCTCTACACTACTGATCTCTCCGTCGCGCAACATGGACGAAAGCTGTGATACTGTTTTGTTATGCATCGTTACTCTTGAATTTTTACCGTTGAATTATTCATCGACCAGGAATTCGAACATTACTCGATCACTTTTGGCACCAGATACAGTCCTGCTTCGGTCTGGGGCGCACACTGCTGGAAATTGTCCCGCAGATTTTCTTCTGTGACAGCATCCGTTCGTAATCTCTGAGTGGTATCCAGTGGATGAGCCATCGGCACCACATTCTTTGTATCCACCGCCTGCATTTGTTCAACAAGATCCAGAATCGATGATAGATTGCTCATCGTCTGTGGAATATCACCTTCACTAATCTCCAGTCTTGCCAAATGCGCAATTTTTTCAACATCGTCTCGATTCAACGACATACGATTTCTCCATTAATGCGGAATCTATCCCGCGATAGCAAACTGCCAGAAGAATCCCGCAGCTGCATAGCTAACCAAAACCGCTAACTTATCATACTTATCTGCTTGCCCAAAGCTTCACCCGCTGCTAGAGT
Organism: Gammaproteobacteria bacterium; assembly: GCA_046754065.1. Taxonomy (GTDB): domain Bacteria; phylum Pseudomonadota; class Gammaproteobacteria; order SZUA-140; family SZUA-140; genus JBHHVB01. The sequence continues at coordinate 23,264 of JBHHVB010000002.1, read as the reverse complement.
TGACCCTTTGGAAGCTGTCAGCGTTAGCTGGCATTCCTTAAGACCATATAATTACGGATAATTGTTTACATGTTTGGGTTCAAAAGACTACGCGGACTTTTTTCAAACGACCTGTCTATCGACCTGGGGACGGCCAATACCTTAATTTACGTTCGTGGGCAAGGCATTGTACTGGATGAACCATCCGTTGTCGCTATAAGACAGGAGTCAGGATCGAATGCATCGCGCTCCATTGCCGCAGTGGGCTCAGAAGCCAAGTTAATGATTGGCAGAACGCCTGGTAATATTCAGGCCATTCGCCCCCTTAAAGACGGAGTCATCGCAGACTTTACCGTTACGGAGAAAATGCTGCAGCATTTCATTCGCAAGGTCCACGAAAACAAGTTCCTTCGACCCAGTCCACGGGTACTAATCTGTGTACCTTGCGGATCGACGCAGGTGGAACGGAGAGCCATAAAGGAATCAGCTGCTGGTGCCGGTGCGCGTGATGTCTATCTGATTGAGGAACCCATGGCCGCCGCGATTGGCGCTGGAATGCCGGTTGGTGAAGCAAGCGGATCCATGGTCCTTGATATTGGTGGCGGCACCACGGAAGTCGCCGTCATTTCGCTGAACGGAATCGTTTATTCGGCTTCGGTAAGAATCGGTGGAGATCGCTTTGACGAGGCAATCATTAACTACGTACGTCGCAATTATGGCAGTCTAATCGGCGAGTCTACGGCAGAACTGATTAAACACAATATCGGCACGGCCTATCCGGGAACCGAGGTTCAGGAGATCGAGGTTAGAGGACGCAATCTGGCAGAAGGCGTACCACGCACCTTTACGCTTAATAGCAATGAAATCCTGGAAGCGCTTCAGGAACCGCTATCCGGTATTGTCGGCGCGGTCAAAACAGCGCTGGAGCAAACGCCACCCGAGTTAGGTGCAGACATCGCTGAACGTGGTATGGTATTGACTGGTGGTGGTGCGTTATTGCGCGATCTTGATCGTTTGTTGTCCGAAGAAACCGGTTTACCGGTACTTATCGCAGACGCCCCCTTGACCTGCGTTGCTCGTGGCGGAGGCCGAGCGCTGGAAATGATTGATGAACATGGCGGTGATATTTTTGCTATAGAATAGCTGATCAACATCACCTTGCGTTAGCACTGCTTCACAACCCGATCAATGCCGAGGAGAGTCTTATAAAACCTTTATTTGCTCAGGGGCCTTCTTTAACACTTCGCGTCGTCGTCTTTACAGTCTTGTCGATGACGATCATGATGCTTGATCATCGGCAACACCATCTGGAATATGTCAGGGCAGTGCTATCCGTGTTTGTCTATCCGGTCCAGTATGTGGTGAATCTACCCATTACAGCCGGTGAATGGTTTTCAGAGGGATTAACATCCAGGCAGGATTTGCTTGAAGAAAACAGTAGTCTTCAAGCGCAAAATCTTTTACTAAAAAGAGAATTGCAAAAACTCGAGATACTGGAATCCGAGAATAACCGCCTGAGGGAATTGCTTGACTCCTCACTAAAGGTGGAGGAGCGAGTACTCGTCGCCGAGATACTTGCGATTGACCTCGCTCCATTTTCACAACAAATCGTTATCAATAAAGGCAGCCGTGACAATGTGCACTCAGGGCAAACGATACTTGATTCCGACGGAGTCATCGGACAGGTTGTTCATGTCAATCCGCTAAATAGCACAGCGATGCTGATCACCGATCCCAGCCACGCCGTACCCGTTGAAAATAACCGCAACGGTCTGCGGGCGATTGCGGTAGGTACCGGCAAGCCCGACCATCTTGAATTACCCAATATACATAGAAATGCCGATATCCAGAAAGGAGATTTGTTTATTACATCTGGCCTGGGTGGCAGATTCCCGCCCAATTACCCGGTAGGGAGGATATCGAAAATTGAGCGAAGCCCGGATCAGCAATTTGTAGAGGTTACTCTGCAGCCAACCGCCCACCTGGAAAGCTCACGCCAAGTCCTGCTTTTATGGACAGAACATCAACAAACAACTGAACCAGCAAACGAAACAGGTGCCTTGGGTAACAGTACCGACAGCAAGGAGGCTAAAAAATGAGACCTGCTCAAAATGGTGGCATCGTTATCATTTTTACCTTCTTCGCTGCACTCATCCTGACGATTATCCCGCTACCAGGATGGATTGCCGATATCAGGCCTGACTGGACACTGCTGGTGCTAATCTACTGGTGCATGGCGTTACCAGAGAGAATTGGTGTTGGAATCGGCTGGTTGGTTGGGCTGTTTATGGATGTCACCCTCGGGGGGCTACTTGGCCAACATGCATTAACGTTTTGTATCATCGCCTACCTCACCCTCAAGCTCCATAAAAGAGTCAGGGTCTTTCCACTGTGGCAGCAGGCGCTTACGGTATTGATACTACTGGCCCTCCATAAAATTCTGATGCTATGGGTTGATGGGCTGATAGGCCTTCAGGTAGATGTTTGGTTATACTGGTTACCATCAATCACCAGCATGCTGATTTGGCCCGTGGTTTACCTGGTTTTACGTAGCATAAGGCGGTCGTTTCGAGTGACCTGATCTACTTCTTATGCTTACTTTAAGTCAACACTATAATTTTTTCAGTCCAGTATCGGATTATGTCTAAACGACTTGCTATCAAGGACCATATCAGGGAAAGCAGAATCTTTAATGAGCGGTCTGTGATCTCGCTCGTCGTTGCAGGCATACTCATTTTAATCATCATTTCCAGGCTGATTTTTCTACAAATCATTAGCCATGAACACTTCGCAACGCTTTCAGACGAAAACCGCATTGATTTTGTGGCAACACCTCCGACTCGTGGCCTGATCTATGACAGAAATGGTGTGGTACTGGCACAAAATTTACCTTCATTCAGTCTTGAATTAATCCCGGAGCTGGTTCCCAATATTGATCGTACGATCGAGGAGCTAGGTAAGCATGTCGCTATTTCAAACACAAATATCAAACGTTTCAAGAGTCAACTTAAACAAAAGCGCTCATTTAACAGTATTCCGATCCGCTTTCACCTGAATGATGAAGAAGTCGCCCGCTTTGCAGTGAACCGTCATTTATTCCCTGGCGTCGACATCCAGGCACGGCTTATACGGGACTATCCCCAGGGTCAAACAGCGGTACATGCAATCGGATATGTTGGAAGAATTAATGAGAATGAGCTAAGGACAGTCGATCCGTCCAATTACAGCGCAACCTTGCATATTGGAAAAACCGGCATAGAAAAACAGTACGAGGGTATTCTGCACGGCAGGGTAGGCTATAAACAGATTGAGACCAATGCAGTAGGTAGAACGCTGAGAACATTAGCCCAAACCCCATCAGTGCCGGGACAAAATATTTACCTGACACTGGATATCCGCTTGCAAAAAATTGCTGAAAAAGCTCTGGGAAGTAATCGAGGCGCTATCGTCGCGATTAAACCTGATACAGGCGAGGTTCTGGCCTTTGCAAGCATGCCGACCTATGACCCGAATCCATTCGTTATCGGCATTGATCAAAAATCCTACCAGGCTTTACAACGATCAATAGATAAACCATTGTTTAACCGCGCATTGCGTGGCCAGTATCCGCCAGGTTCTACCATCAAACCGTTTATTGGACTGGCAGGTCTTGAATATTACACAACCCGAATCAATTCTACTTCTTTTTGCCCTGGCTGGTTTACACTGGAAGGCGACGATCACAAATACAGGGACTGGAAACGTGAGGGACATGGCCTGACCAGCCTGGAACGTGCGATCACAGAGTCCTGCGACGTGTATTTTTATGACCTCGCATTGTCATTGGGCATTGACCGAATCCATGACTTTCTGGATAAATTCGGTTTTGGCCGTCGATCCGGGCTGGACTTGCCCGGAGAACGACCCGGCCTGTTACCTTCACGGGAATGGAAACGTAGCCAGCGCCATGAGCCATGGTATCCGGGAGAAACACTGATTACCGGAATCGGACAGGGCTTTAATCTGGCGACGCCACTTCAACTGGCATCGGCCACGGCAACGTTATCAAACCGTGGCATATACATTCAGCCCCGCATGGTCTACGCATTTCAGAGGTCCGATGATAGTGAAATGGATATACTAGAGCCAATCAAGGGCAACCCCATTCCAATAGAAAATTCCAAACACTGGACACAAATCATCAATGCCATGCAACGGGTGGTTCATCATCCAAGAGGGACGGCATTCAAGATTCACCATACTACCGGGTACAACATTGCAGGCAAAACAGGAACAGCACAGGTTTTTGGCATTAAACAGGAAGAAGAGTACGTCAAGGAAAATATCTCGGCGAGGTTAAGGGACCATGCGCTATTCATTGCATTCGCTCCGGTTGATCAACCTGAAATCGCGATCGCTGTTATTATAGAGAATGGTGGCGGTGGTGGCTCAGTTGCAGCCCCCGCGGCAAAATTGGTCATCGATGCATTTATGAAAAAATTCAGACTATGAGAGGCTTAAGGAATAGAAGTTACTCCCACTGGGGTGATCGAAGAAGATACAGTTTCGTTGTTAGGGGATTACATCTTGACATCCCCCTGACTCTGGGTCTCGTTATCCTGGCAACTATCGGACTCGCAATACTTTACAGTGCAGGCGGGACGCATCCGGATATTGTAAACAGGCAACTGCTCAGGCTTTGCGTTGCGTTTGTGGTTATGATTATCGTTGCACAAATCCCGCCTCACCAAATCGAATTATGGGCGCCATGGCTTTTTGGCATCGGCTTATTACTGTTACTCGCCGTACTGGTCATTGGTGATGAAGGGAAAGGCGCACAACGATGGCTGGATCTTGGGCTTTTCAGATTTCAGCCCTCGGAAATCATGAAACTTGCTGTACCGGTAATGGTAGCATGGTATTTGTCAGATAGTGCGCTTCCACCTACCCTTACACATATTTTGCAGGCCTGTTTCATTATATTTATACCGGCGCTGCTGATTGCAAAACAACCTGATCTTGGCACCGCCTTGCTTATAGCGAGCTCGGGAATATTTGTTTTACTGCTGTCAGGCATAAGGTGGAAACATGTAGCCCTATTCGTTGCCATAGTTTGCGTATCTGCTCCCTTGTTGTGGTTTAATCTTCATGACTACCAAAAATCCAGGGTCATGACATTTCTTAATCCGGAAAATGATGCCCTGGGTGCGGGTTATCATATTATCCAGTCGAAAATTGCGATTGGATCCGGCGGCATTTATGGCAAGGGTTGGCTGAACGGCAGTCAATCACAGCTGGAGTTTCTACCAGAGCGATCCACCGATTTCATATTTGCCGTTTTCTGTGAAGAATTCGGGTTCATCGGTGTAATCCTGCTGCTTTCACTTTATATGTTCATTGTTGTGCGAGGCCTGTTTATCGCGACCCAGGCACAAGATACCTTTGCACGATTACTGGCTGGCAGCCTGATACTGACTTTCTTCATTTATACATTTATCAATATTGGAATGGTCATTGGTATACTTCCGGTTGTTGGTCTACCGCTACCGTTGATTAGTTATGGGGGCACATCAATGGTTACGTTGATGGCAAGTTTTGGTATCTTGATGTCTGTACAAACACATCGTAAATTATTACCAACCTGACAACTGATTTCATCACAAGGATTAACCATGTCTTCTAGCATTAAAACAAGATTGCCGTTATTTTTTTTGGTATTAGTGATTTCTGCTGCCGGCCTCGCGGAGGATAATGCTGTAACGAAACAAGGCGAGATGGGTCTGTTCATTGATAACATGGTGCAAAAATACAAGTTTTCAAAAGACATACTACGCAAACTGTTCGAACAAGTGGAAATCAAACCCAGAATCATCGAAGCGATCACCAGGCCAGCCGAGGCCAAACCCTGGTACCAGTACCGACCTATATTTGTCACCCAAAAAAGAATTGATGGCGGCGTAAACTTCATGCAACAACATTCCAGAGCCCTGGCACAAGCGGAAATGAAATATGGTGTGCCGGCTGAAATTATTACCGCTATAATCGGCGTAGAAACCTTTTATGGAAGGCATAAAGGTGGGTACCGTGTGATGGACGCATTATCAACACTCGCCTTCGATTATCCACCTCGAGGTAAATTTTTTCGCAGCGAACTTGAGCAATTTCTATTGCTCACCAGAGAAGAAAAAATCGACCCGCTGACCATCAAGGGCTCCTATGCGGGCGCAATGGGCAAACCGCAGTTTATATCAAGCAGTTACAGACGCTATGCGGTCGATTTTGATAATGATGGGAAACGCGACTTATGGAATAATACGACTGATGCGATTGGCAGTGTAGCCAATTATCTGAGCCTGCATGGGTGGAAAAGAGGCGCGAAAATTACGGCTAAAGCCGAAATCGGGAAATTTCAGCATGAATCACTGATCAAGAAAGGTATCAAACCGCATACATCCATCCAGATGATGAATAATAACGGCATAGTCGTCCCGGACAATATTCCTAAAGATCAAACGGGCTCCCTGATATCGCTGGAGAATGAAAATGGCAATGAATACTGGGTTGGCTTAAACAATTTTTACGTCATCACGCGTTACAACCACAGTGCGTTGTATGCAATGGCGGTATACCAGCTTAGTGAAGAGATCAAGACCGAGAAAAACAGGCGCTCCCTCGATAGTTAAGTGATATGCCAGATCTGTTAGCCAACATACTCCACTTTAAATCATCTCGAAAAGCGATAGTTGCGATATCAATCGTTATAGCGCTGAGCGGCTGCGGCAATTTTGAGCACAGAGGGAAAACTGATAGTGCCCCACCCTATCCCGTCGATGTATCGAAGGTACCCAATGCAGTACCGCGTGTTGAACCATTCAGCAGATACGGAAATCCGAAACATTACCGGGTTGGAAGAAAGAATTATTACGTGCTAGAAAGCAACAAGGGCTACCGGGAAAGGGGCATCGCGTCATGGTACGGAACAAAATTTCATGGCCGACGCACGTCAAGCGGTGAACCCTATGACATGTTCGCAATGACCGCCGCTCATAAAACCTTACCACTCCCCACCTATGCAAGCGTCACCAACATCAGAAATGGCAAAAGTGTTATCGTTAAAATTAACGATAGAGGTCCTTTCAAGCACAACCGTCTGATCGACCTTTCTTATGCTGCTGCTGCAAAGCTGGGTATCACCGATACAGGAACTGGTCTGGTCGAAATCACGGCAATCGATGCTGAAAAATACAGAAACACACTAAATCGCCCCATTATCAAAAAGAAAATGCATGACAGTGACTCGTTAGATGCGAACATCTATCTGCAAGTCGGCGCATTTTCTGAACGCAACAATGCAGAAAAACTATTATGGCGCCTGAGAAAAAAGGCACTTAAAAATAGTAAAATCGTCGCCACCCATACTGATAATAAACCGGTTTACAGAGTTCAGATTGGTCCTATGAAGAATGCCAAGCATGCTGATCAAATTGCCGCAAAGCTGGCCAAACTCGGTATCAAGGACTCGCATGTTGTGATTAACTGATGTATAAAGTCGATCTACACCCTATTGTTAGTAGTCGTTAACATGTAAAATGCCATTTTGTCTGCTGATTTGGTCTGTTTTTATCACAAATAAATAATGAAGCACGGGAGACATCTTTAATGCGTTGTCGGTTCGCAATATTTTTTTTATTGGTTAGCACGCTGTCCTCTAACGTCGTTGCATCACCCATTCCTGCTGCTCCCAATATTGCGGCTCGCGGATACCTGCTTCAGGATTACAGTAGTGGTCGAATTCTCGCTGAAAAAAACTCCCATGACCGTATGGAACCGGCAAGTCTGACCAAGTTGATGACGGCGTATATTGTTTTTAGCGAGCTCGCCTCTAAATCAATCAAGCTCGATGATCGAGTACGAATCAGCAAAAAAGCCTGGCAAATGAAGGGATCCCGCATGTTTATTGAGGTCAATAAACATGTCAGCGTGGAAGATCTGCTGAAAGGTATGATTGTTCAGTCTGGTAACGACGCCAGCGTCGCGCTCGCGGAATTCGTTGCTGGCAGCGAAGATGCTTTTGCATCTTTAATGAATCATTACGCCCAGAAAATAGGCATGAGTGCCACCAATTATGTGAATAGTACTGGCATGCCTCATCCGGACCATTACACAACCATTCATGACCTGTCGATATTAACCAGGCATTTGATTGACGAATTTCCGGAATATTATAAATGGTATTCGGTACGAGAATTCACTTATAACAGCATTACCCAGTATAACCGCAATAAATTACTATGGCGCGATGATTCCGTGGATGGCGTCAAAACTGGTCATACTGAATCTGCAGGCTTTTGTCTCATAGCCTCTGCTCTGCAAAAAGAAATGCGTCTGATCTCGATTGTACTGGGTACCAAAAGTGAAGAGGCAAGGGCACAGGAAAGCCAAAAGCTTCTCAACTACGGTTTCAGGTTTTTTGAGACGCATCGACTGTTTTCTGCCGATGTACCACTGAAGACAGTCCGAATCTGGAAAGGGGATTCCGATCAGTTACCGCTTGGTCTAAGCGATGATTTTTTTGTCACGATACCTCGCGGTCAGTACAAGAACCTCAATCCGATAATGAAGGTCGAAAACAGTATTATGGCACCCGCCAAAAAAGGCCAGTCATTTGGTATTGTTGAAGTCAGCCTCGATGGAGAAATCCTCGATAAAAGATCACTGGTATCTCTTGAGAATATTGTGGAAGGCGGAATTGTAGATCGTCTTACTGATGAATTCATGTTGTTATTCGAGTAACCTAGACCCAAACACTACAATGTCTATTGTTTATCTTAACGGGGATTTTTTACCAGCGGAAGAGGCCTCGATTTCTCCGCTCGATCGAGGATTTATTTTTGGCGATGGTGTATACGAAGTTATACCGGTTTACAATGGTCAGTTATTCAGGCTGCCTGAACATCTGGATCGGCTGGATAATAGTCTGGCAGGTATCAGGATTGAGCATCCGTTCAATCATCAACAGTGGCAGGAAGTCCTGAATCAGCTGATTCAGAAAAATGGCGGCGGCAATCAGTCGTTGTATCTACAGATTACCCGAGGAGTTGCCCAAAGAGATCACGCCTTTCCAGAAAACAGTTCACCAACCGTATTTGCGATGTGCAATCCGCTGAAACCCATTTCTGACAAGATCAAAAATGAAGGCATTTCGGCAATCACCCTGGATGACATCCGCTGGCGTTATTGTCACTTGAAAACAATTGCGTTGTTACCGAACATATTAATGAGACAACGGGCCAATGAGGCACATGCTGACGAAGCCATTCTCGTTAAAGACGACCGGGTTACAGAGGGCGCAGCCAGCAATGTGTTTATTGTCACGGATAGTACTATTATAACGCCGCCTAAAGGGCAGTATCTTTTACCCGGCATCACCAGAGACCTGATTCTGGAGCTGGCGCTCCAGAATCAGATTAATGCTGTTGAAAAAGATATCACAATAAATGACCTGGATTCAGCTGACGAGATCTGGCTTAGCAGTTCTACCAAAGAGATTTTGCCCGTTACCCAACTAAACCAACGCGCTGTTGGATCATCCAGACCGGGGCCCATGTGGCAAAAAATGCTGTCACTCTATCAGGATTTTAAACGAGACTATCGTGCCTGACTCAAGCCTATGAGTATTGATGACATTTTCGAATTCCCCTGTGAGTTTCCAATCAAGGCAATTGGCGATTCTCATGAATGTCTTTATCAAATTATTTTTGATCTGGTCAAAACGCATATCCCGGATCTCGATGACAAGGCCCTGGTACAAAAAACTAGCAAAAACGGCAACTACCAGTCGATCACCATCACTATTATTGCAACCTCGCGAAAACAACTGGATGCAATCTACCAGGATCTAACAGCCTGTGAGTATATCAAGATGGTATTTTAGTGTGACGGAAATCATCATACGCCAGCTAGGACTTCAGGAGTACTATCCGACCTGGCATGCCATGCAGACACTGACTGAAAATCGCACCAATGATCAGGCTGACGAAATATGGCTGGTACAGCACCCACCGGTGTTCACCCTGGGCCGGTCGGCGAAAGAGGATCATATTCTTGATCCCGGCACTATCCCTGTCATCCGGATCGATAGGGGTGGCGAAGTAACTTATCACGGACCAGGACAGCTAATCGTTTATGTGATGCTTGATATCAAGCGTCTTCAACTCGGCATCCGGCCACTCGTTACCTTACTGGAAAATAGTGTTATCAGTGTGTTATCCGGTTACGCAATAGCCGCCTCTGCAAAACGTGAAGCACCCGGTGTATACGTCCATGACAGAAAAATAGCCTCACTTGGACTAAGGATAAGAAAGGGGTGCAGTTTTCATGGATTAAGCCTGAACATCGACATGGATCTGAATCCATTTAGACGCATTCATCCCTGTGGACATAGAGATCTTGAGGTGACCCAAATGAGGGAACTCACAGCAGACGCCAATATCAATAAAATTGGCATGGAAATAAGCAATTATCTGACACACACGCTGGAATACGATACACTGCACGTCGCCGGTAACGCCGACAATGAACAGGCCCTGCTTCGCTACCGCCAATAAACCACGCTGCCTAACCACACGATAACCGATGACTGACAAACCGGATAACAAAGCTGCCAGCGCTCCTTCTGCGCAAGTCAATCCTTCTCATCAAAAAGGAAAGGAAAAAGTAGCTCGCATACCGGTAAAAATTGAGCCAACTGTTGAGCCTTTACGCAAACCAAAATGGATTCGCGCCCGCGCACCCAATAGCCCGGAAGTGATTCGCCTGAAAAGTATTCTGCGTAAACAACAACTACACACCGTATGTGAAGAGGCTGCATGCCCCAATCTGGGCGAATGCTTCGGACACGGTACAGCCACCTTTATGATCATGGGGGATCTATGCACGCGGCGTTGCCCCTTCTGTGATGTTGCGCATGGGAAACCGGAACCACTGGACAAAAATGAACCCGGCAGTCTCGCTGACACAATAGCCGCAATGAACTTGAAATATGTTGTCATTACATCGGTGGACCGGGATGATTTAAGAGACGGCGGAGCAGGGCATTTTGTGCAGTGTATTTCTGCCATCAGGACTAAAACCCCCCGGACGCGAATTGAGGTGCTCGTTCCCGATTTTCGTGGTCGTCTTGACAAGGCACTGGAAATCCTTCAGCAGACGCCTCCCGATGTCTTTAACCATAACCTGGAAACCATTCCGAGGCTCTACAAGCGAGCGCGCCCAGGTGCAGATTATCAGTGGTCATTAACATTATTGAAAAAATACAAGGCCCTTCACCCGCTGATCCCAACCAAATCAGGGATAATGGTCGGCCTGGGAGAAACGATCGACGAAATCAGGCAGGTACTGCAAGACCTGCGCACGCATGATGTGGACATGGTTACCATCGGTCAATACCTGCAACCCAGCAAATTTCACCTTCCAGTGAAACGGTATGTAACGCCTGAGGAGTTTGATCAACTATCCGAGATCGCCAGGAAAATTGGGTTTACCCATGTCGCTAGCGGACCTATGGTTAGATCTTCCTACCACGCCGACAGGCAGGCGGCGGGAGAAGACGTAGGCTAGAACGGATTTTTCCGATTCCGGCTTCTCCCTGCACTTGGGATTATTTGCCATCCGCTGCTATAATAGGCGCTTCCCTGAATTTTGGGTATTATGAGCCACAGATGTGCCGTAACAGGGAAAGTTCGTCAGCTGGCTGGTGCAGACGATACTGGCGTGATAACGATAAAAATCACTACGACAAGATGTCAGGATAGTTTTATCCGTATAGTACCAACAGGGATGATCATCAGGGCCGACTTTGAATGATGTTTGTCAACTTGGTGGGGAAATAATAGTCTTTGCGACTTTCCAACATGCAAGTGAATAAAACCGGTATACACGGTTAAAAAAGCATGGGTACAGGACCATAGATATTTTGACTATGGTATGGCGCCTAAACCGCTAGCCATTCAATAATAAAGCGCTGTTTTAGAATTAACATCCTTTTGGAAGACAGAAAAAAATATTAAGGGGCTTATATGAAAATGCTTAAATTCTCATCTATAAAAATGATCACTCTTTCGCTCATCATCCCATTCGGCGTGGCGTATGCCAGCGAATCACCGATTGACGAATCCGGAATGCAAACAGCAGGCATTTTCGGCTTTGACTCCGCCGAATCTGATCATGGCGGCGGCGCAGCTGCTATAGAAACGACCATTGAGCCAGCACCTGAATCAACGGCACCTGAAGTAACCGCTCATGAAGAAGCGGCAGACGAGCCTGAAACTCATGACGCGGCAAATGGCGCAACCGAGGATGCTCATGCCTCTGCGGAGGCGACAACCGCCGCCCATGAGGTTCCAGCCGCGCCTGCGGATGCTCACCATAAGGCGGCGACTATCAGCGCCCACCCTGAGGTCAAGGCGCATAAAATGGCTGCTCACGGTCACGAAATACACTGGAGCTATGGTGGCATTGGTGCACCGGTGTACTGGGGAGAATTAAGAGATGAATTCAGTACCTGTGGTGAAGGCTCGAGCCAATCTCCAATCGACATCTCTTTCGCAAATGTCGCGCCACTTGCCGACATCCAGGCCAAGTATCTGAATTCTGACTTGCATGTCGTTAATAACGGTCACGCCATCCAGGTCGATATTGACAATGGTAGCTCCATCGTTGTTGACGGCAAATGGTATGAACTATTGCAATTTCATTTTCACAGCCCAAGTGAACATACGATAGGCGGCAAGGCATACCCAATGGTTGCTCACCTGGTTCACAAGGCTGCTGATGGCCAGCTGGGTGTTATCGGCGTAATGATTACTATTGGTAAGGCGAATGCACTCATAGAAAAGATCTGGGCTAACATACCAGCTCATGCCGGGGAAAAATTTGACAGTGACGATCAGATCAATACTTCCGGAATATTGCCCAGGGACATGAGCTACTTTAATTATAGCGGCTCCCTCACGACACCACCGTGTACTGAAGGTGTAAACTGGATGGTACTGACCGCGCCAATCACGATTTCACAGGAACAGCTGGACCAGTTCCAGGCACTTTATACTGGCACCGCACGTCCAGTACAACCTCTCAATGGTCGAAATATCCGTTTAAGCAATTAGACGCTAACTGTAAAGCAGTTAAAAAAAGGGTTTCTGCAAGACAGAAACCCTTTTTTAATTACAATTTGTGACGTAGATCCTGAAACCGAAAGCCTAGCGGTAACGCATCAATTTCCTTCATCAGGGCAAGCACCTTGAATTTTTCACCCATCTCTCCTGGCATCGTCAATTTCTTTACCTGTTGCGTCAGCTCAATTTGGCTTTGTGGATCATTATCATTGCTGTCCTGCAACAATTCGGTGATGCCTGCCGCCACCAGAAAGTGCGCCTGAGTAGTATAGCCCGCAACATTCAAGCCCGCGGCAACTGCTGCCTCTGCAAGGGCTGTAAAATCAACATGACTGGTAATGTCCTGCAAGCCAACATTGACAAAGGGATCTTCCAGAGCTCGGTGCTGATAATGACACATTAAAGTGCCATGATCCCGTTGCGGATGATAATACTCATGTCGAGGAAAGCCATAATCAATGATTAGCACCATACCACTACTCAATACTGATGCAACGGACTTCACCCAGTCAGTGCCAGATAAATTAATTTCGCTAATATAGGTTTCATCGAACTGCCTCGCACCCAGCGTTTCAACTATGCTATTCATTGCTAAACGAACGCGTTCATTTTCTATTCCAGCATACTGCCAGCCAAACCCCCCATCTTTCAGACCAACGAAACATTCCTCAGCTCTTTCCTGATTGAAGTTGACCAAATGCACCGGCATTGCGTCGATAAGCTCGTTGGCCAGCACGACACCTTCGAAATCATTTTTCGGGAGTGAATTAATCCATTCCACACGATCAAGCAGATTAGGGACCTTTCGTTTCAACAGTGTTTGCTGGCGACTTCTAAGATCTGCACTTAAATCCAGAATGAAATATTTTTCTGGTAATTGTTGAAGATGTTCAAGTTCACTCAAAATATCGCATGCCATAACACCCGAGCCTGCACCAAACTCCAGGATATCACCCCCACCCATTTCACCAAGCACCTGACCACACTGCCTCGCAATACAACGCGAAAAAAGCGCTGATATTTCCGGGGCAGTGATGAAATCCCCATCCCGGCCAAACTTTTGCGTACCCGCACTGTAATAACCAAGACCGGGGGTATACAACACCATTTCCATGAAACGGGCAAAATCAATCTTGCCATCGCAACGCTTTATCTCATCAGTGATATGCGTCACCAGTTTTTCACTATGCTGGCGTGCTTCATCACTCGGTTTAGGCAAATCACTCATAAAAACGCTTCCTGTTTGTTCCTAACATTCATATCCTGGAAGACCGTCGACAAATTACCGTTTAAATAGAAAGACTATTGTACAGTCCCGATTATCCATAATACTATTACGAATCACTGCAAAACAGACTGGCTGGAAAGAAAAAATCTATTTTATGACTACATCACTTGAAGGAAAGGTTGTTCTGATTACCGGGGCCGCACGCCGGGTCGGTTCCGTTATTGCGCGTTGTTTACACCAGGAGGGAGTCAGACTGGCACTGCATTACAACCAGTCAGAATCCGATGCCCAGGAATTACAACAGGAGCTAAACGCTGCCAGACCTGATTCAGTCGTGCTGATCCAGTGCAATATACTGCAGGAAAAAATGCTCAGCACGATGATTAACAATGCGATAAAGGCCTGGGGCAGACTTGATATTCTGATTAATAACGCGTCCACCTTTTATCCAACACAAATTGGATCAGTCACCAGTGCTCAGTGGGAAGACCTGATGGGATCAAACCTTAAAGCACCGTTTTTCCTGTCACAGGCAGCCGTCCCGTATCTGCGACAAACAAACGGTTGCATTGTTAATATCGTCGATATTCACGGGACCAAACCATTAAAGTCGCACCCTGTTTATAGTATTGCCAAGGCAGGACTTGTGATGCTAACAAAGTCATTGGCCCGGGAACTCGGCCCGGAAATCCGGGTAAACGCCGTTGCACCCGGGGCTATCCTCTGGCCGGAAAATGATATTGACGAGGTGACCAAACAAAGAATTATTTCCAGAACCCTGCTTAAACGACAAGGGACACCGGATGATATTGCGCGGGCGATCCTGTTTCTGATTCGGGACGCCGACTATGTCAGTGGCGAGATCATCACAGTAGATGGTGGACGCGGGCTGAATTAATCCTGCAAAACTCTTCAAGCCCGCTAGTGCAACAAGTGCTGTTGATCCCTAGTCAGATCTGTCCCAGTCAAAGTCGATTTTGCGGATTTTCTGGGTATCCTTGTCAAACTCTTCCCAAAGTTGGCTAAACAATCGGTTTGAAACCGGATGCCTTTCATCACCGGCAATTTCGGCCAATGGCCATAACACAAAGGCATTGATATCGATTTCTTCCCTGGGCAAGGTAATCCAGTCTTCCTTGATCACCATTTCACCATATAACAGCAAATCAATATCCAGCGTTCGGGGACCAAACCGTGGACCATTACGGTTACGATAATGCTGGTCTTCAATGGACCGGATTTTTTGATACACAGCCTTCAGGTCGTCGGATGTACCAAAACCAATGACCAGATTATAAAAATCGTCACCCTCAAACCCGACAGCTTCACTCTCATACACCGAAGACAGCATAAAATCCCGATGATAGACATGTAGCGCATCAACGCCAGACCTGATATTTTCTTCCCGATCAATATTGCTGCCAATACTAAGAAAGACTCTGGGCATTAGGTCAGCGAACCTCTCTCGATGATTACCCCAACGTCTTTGGCACCTCGAACCGCACCCTTTTTGTTAATTCGAACCCGAATCCAGTCAACGTGGAATTCTTTCATAACAACTTGAGCGACCCTTTCCGCCAGCGTTTCCACCAACTGGAACTTGCTATCACCAACAAAACCAATCAGGCGTTTTGCAACTGATTTATAATCCAGCGTATCTTCAATATCATCGCTAGCCGCAGCATTCGCAATGTCTGCCGCCATATCAAGATCAATACTCACGGTCTGCTTGATGCGACGTTCCCAGTCAAATATTCCAATGATAGTTTCTATTTTCAGATCGTGCAGATAAATAATATCCATGGTCGTTGTATCATTACTTTAAACATTTATATGCTCATCATACCGATTTTTTTTTGGGTTGCTAAGGTACTTTTCAGTATACTGTGTCCTGGAAACACGATAACCAACATAATTCATGCCTGATTTAATTCTGATCATACTTGCCTATATTTTAGGCTCATTATCTTCAGCTATTATTATCTGTAAATTGACTGGCCTGCCAGATCCTCGAAAACAGGGATCGGGGAACCCGGGCGCAACCAACGTGCTGCGTTTTGGTGGAAAGAAAATCGCAATACTCGTGCTTCTTGGAGATATGCTGAAGGGCCTGATACCGGTTCTGCTTGCGAAGAGCCTGGCACTGCCGCCTTCAACGATAGCAGCCGTCTGTCTGGCCGCATTTCTGGGGCATTTATATCCGGTTTTTTTCAGATTCAAAGGCGGTAAAGGCGTTGCTACAGCCCTCGGTGTAATACTGGGGCTTTCATGGATGGCTGGCCTGGCATTAATCGCGATCTGGCTGTTGTCGGCAACACTGTTCAGAATCTCATCCTTGTCTGCATTGATTGCTGCAACAATATCTCCGCTGATCATCTGGCTAAGCCAACCGGACATCGGCTATTTGATCATGTCTTTCGGAATCAGCGCATTACTGATCTGGCGTCACAAGAAAAATATCCGAAATATTATACAGGGGAAAGAGCCCAGGATCGGTAAAAAATAGAATCAATCAATTGCCACCAGTGAATCAATCGCCCAGCGGGCCCTGGCCGAGAATGCCCCGGACTGATTTTCTCCTGCCAGTAATCGTATACAACCAGCATACGCAACCATTGCACCATTGTCGGTACAAAAATCGAATCGAGGATAATACACCTTCAGGCCCTCATCAGTGGCCAGATCATTTAACGCCTTTCTCAATGCCTGATTTGCACTGACACCACCGGCAACAACCAGACTTTTTACACCTGTTTGCTGGATGGCACGACGACATTTAATTTTCAACGTTTTGATAGCCGCGTCCTGAAAGGCGTATGCAATATCTGCTACGTCCCCATCGCCCTTGTTAGCCTCCAATGAATTGACTGCACAGGTTTTCAGACCGCTAAAACTGAAATCCAGCCCGGGTCTGTCCGTCATTGGTTTTGGAAACTCAAATGTCGCGCTGCCCTGGCTGGCCAGCCGCTCAAGTGACGGGCCACCAGGATAACCCAGGCCCAACAACTTGGCCGTTTTATCGAAGGCTTCACCGACCGCGTCATCTAGCGTCTGCCCCAGTATTCTATAATCACCAACTCCGCTGACCTGCATTAACATCGTGTGGCCACCTGAAACCAGTAATGCAACAAATGGAAATACCGGTGTTTCCTCCTCCAGCATAACGGCCAGCAAATGCGCTTCAAGGTGATGAACGGCGGTAGCAGGCACCCCCCATGCCAGCGCCAGACTTTGCCCAACGCTGGCACCCGTTAGAAGCGCACCAAATAATCCGGGACCAGCGGTATACGCAACGCCCTCTATGTCCCGGGCCCGGACCCCTGCGTCTTTTACTGTACTGTCGACCATTGGTAGCAATTTTCTGATATGGTCCCTTGATGCCAGCTCAGGTACCACACCGCCAAATCGCGCATGTAAACTCTCCTGACTATATAGCTGATGTGCCAGCAGCCCTTTTTGAGAATCATAAAGCGCCACTCCGGTTTCATCGCAGGAAGTTTCTATACCCAGAACCAACATAATACAATCAATTATCTGGAGATTTCAGTACGCCACTTGAGGCGGAGTGAAAACATAGCGAGCGCAGAAAAGACCAGGAAAAAGTTGCAAGATAGCAAACGAGGCCATGGGTGGCCGAGCTAGACGCCGTCGGGAACAAAATGTCGAGTTTATAAGAAAAAAATGAGCATTTTGAGCACCTTTTGAAGAAGTATTTTCGAGCACAGTAGTTTTCATACAGCCTCAATTGGTAAGGTTTATTTAAGGACATATTATCTTAAATCATATAAAATGCCATTGTTTTTAGATAGATATAAAAAATCACTGCTGCGTCCCGATATATTTTGCTTCAACCCGATGCGATCAAACAGTGTAAAATAACTCATCCAATTCACAAGACCTGATAATCATGTCCACTAACGCTATCCAAATAGAAAAACTAGTCAAAATATTTCCGCCAGATAAAAAGGCTGTCGATGAACTGGACCTCGAAGTCCGCGAAGGCGAGATCATGGCATTACTCGGCCCTAATGGTGCCGGGAAAACGACAACGATTCGTGTTTTATCAACGTTATCAGGTTTTGATCGCGGCAAGGCCTTTATTGCGGGCATCGATGTTGATGTTGATCCCAACAAGGTTCGTCAAACAATCGGGGTCGTTGCACAACAGACGGGCGTTGATTATTTCCTGACCGGGCGAGAAAACCTGCTACTTCAGGGCCAACTCTACCGAATGAATAAAAACGATATCAATGCCCGAATCAGTGAGCTCGCCAAATATTTTGAACTGGAAGACATTCTGGACCGACTGGTTAGTACCTACTCAGGCGGTATGCGTCGTAAACTGGATATTGCGACCGCATTAATACACAGGCCAAAAATTATATTTCTGGATGAACCGACACTTGGGCTGGATATAAGAAGCAGAAAGACGTTATGGAAACATATTGAAGAACTGAATAAAGAGTTTGGCTTGACGATTCTCCTGACCACACACTACCTGGAAGAGGCAGACAGCCTGTCTCATCGGGTCGCGATTATCAATTCGGGAAAGATACAGGTTATTGGTACGCCCGATGAACTCAAAAGTGGTATTCGTGGTGACTCGGTCGTCATCACCTTTGAAAGCGTCGAAAAAAATGAACAGGCATTCTCGTTCAACGCCAAAAATCAGGATTACGTCAAGGAAACGGCGTGGGATGGCAATAAACTCCACTTGTACATTCCCGAAAGCGGAAACTGTATTCCCCAACTGATGGTTCTTGCCTCCGAACATCATATACACATTGAAAACCTGTCGCTTTCCAGGCCGTCTCTTGATGATGTATTTCTGAAGTATACCGGAACAAGCATGCTGGAAACGAAAGAAGAAACCGATGACGAGTGGTGGAAACAGTGGGCAGGCAAAGGTGGTGAAAACAGCAAGTGGGCAAAAAAGTGGCAATCGTATGAGGAAGAAGACGGAGAGAGTGGCGATAACAACGAGCAGAACCAATGGCAGTCCGCCTGGCAGGATAATCAGGAATGGAATGGCAATAACGAAGATGAATCAAAAAGTGAACCGCCCACTGATTCAACGTGGAATAGACAGCAGTCAGACAATGACTGGCCAAAAGACAAACGGCGGAGCGTTGAAAACAACGATAGCGAGGACGAAACTTCTTGGAATGACAACAATTCTCAAGGCCAGTGGAAAAAAGACAAGAAGTGGGAGAATTAAACATGTTTGCTGATACCTTACATCTCTTTAACAAATACATGCGAATCACGATGCGCATGCCGCTTTGGTCTCTGTTTACCCTGATCCAGCCGTTGATCTGGTTATTGATATTCGGACAGCTGTTCAAGAACTTTGTACAACTACCTGGTGAAAACTATATGGATTTCATGGTGCCAGGCATCCTGGTCATGACCGTATTGTTTGGTTCATCCTGGTCAGGCGTGAGCCTGCTGCGAGAGATTACCGCAGGCACCGTCGACAAGATGCTGGTTTCCCCGGTCTCACGGGTTGCCATTGTGCTTAGCCGGGTCATGCACTCTGCCGCTCAGGTCATTGCGCAATGCATCATCATCCTGATCGTTGGGTGGATACTGGGTGCCACCATCACTTTTAATGTTTTTTATCTCGCCTTGGGGCTTATCATCGTTTTTCTGCTCGGCGTAGGATTTGCTGCACTATCCAACGGATTTGCGATCACGCTGCAAAGGGAAGAGCCGCTGGTGATGATAGGTAACCTGATGACATTACCACTGATGTTTTTCTCTTCTGCGCTGGTACCTAAATTATTTATGCCAGACTGGATTCAATCCATCGCGATGATAAACCCGATCAGCTATTCAGTTGATGCCATTCGCGCAGTCATGGTTGGCACACCTGATTTCGCTACCTATTTGACCGGACTTGTGGTGCTAGCTGTGTTTGCCGGCACGGCACTGGCATGGGCAGTGACTGCCTTTAATGGATTACGCGAATAGTCAGAAAATCCGCGAACAGTAAATGTCCGCCGCTTAAAAACTCATGCTGACGCCAACACTGGTCGACAACCGCTTGTAATCTCCTAATGAGGTACTTTGCTGTCCCTCAATCACATCCTGAGTATTGAGTACAAATCCGATCGGCAGGTTTGTCGTGTTGATCGAATAAGACAGACTCGCCAGCACCCTGAGCTTCTTATGAACCTGATAACTACCACCCAGCGTAAAATTATGTGAGGTATTCCTTCTGTGTGCGGTAAACCGGGAAAAGGAGTCGGGATTGACATAGCGAAGGTGGTTCAGGCCGTAACTGGCATTGGCTACCAGGCCACGCATAATACGCCTTGTTCTCCTTTCGTACCGTACGTTGAACGCATGCCCGTTGTACGCATAGTCGCGACCGACGTCTTCCTTGTTTTTATTATGGGTAAACGTATAAGAGAACGTTAATGCCGAATTATCCTTCATCTGCTGATTAACTGAAGCACCGATAGACGAGGTTATCGCACTAAAAAACGGGCTGCTTTCAGAATCAAAACTGGTCACCGACAAATTAGTCGAAACACCGGTACCCACCTTTTCGGCAGATAATGGTGAGGTAATTCGTGGCAACTTGAGTCGTGTCGAACCCTCGGCGAACAACACATGGCTGCGACTAAAGCGTGTTTCATTGAGCAGGCCTTCGCTCAATCTGTTTGTATAGCCACCCACCAGCCGGTATTTTTTGGGTAACAGTGTTGCTGATAATGATGCACTGGTGTTCAGAAAATCAAACTGTCCAACATGGTAGTTTGAATAGACTGGGGATATTGACGCCCTGAGCCTGAGCCCGTTTTTAAGCTTGTGCTGATAGGCCATATTGACAGACAGATCCGACCTGAACTCCTGTGATGGATTATCATTGCTCTGGTTACTGTTTCCATCATAGGACAGCATATAGCTTGAACTGGTCGTCAAACCGTGGATACGTTTTTCCGCTGCGAATAACCGGTCTTTGGCTGAATCAAGCAAGCTTTTTGGTGCTTTTGACTGGAGCAGTTTTCTGTACTCGCTAATCGCTTCCTCCTCCCTATTCAGACGTTCATAACCCATCGCCAGGTTGAGCCTCGCGCCACTATGTCCGGGCACCATGCGAAGCACCTCTTCAAAGGCATCAACGGCCTTTAACATGTTTTCTTCCCGGGAATTGATCAGGCCAATATAAAAGTGCGCCAGCACATTTTCCGGGTTTTCATCAATGATCTCGGTAAACGCCCTTTGTGCCTCACCCAGCTTATCCTCAACAAACAGTTTTTTGGCCTTGACCATAGACAACAGACCGATATATTTGTCCGCATCCTGTTTATTCTTCTCCAGTGCAATAACCTTTGAATAACGTTCAATCGACTTGTCATACAGCGCAAAGTCGTCATAAATTGTCGCCAGTGTTAGTTGCACTAGCTTGTTATCAGGATCATGTTCAGCAACAAACTCGAACAAAACCTGCGCTTCGGCCAGTTTATTTTGTCTTAATAAAACCCTGCCTAGCTCAATACGGAGTTCAAGCTTGTCAGGTTCCGCCTCTATCATGGATTGAAGTTGTGCGGCCATTTGCTCCAGTTGCTGGTCCTGGCTGACCGCTGGTTGCTGTGATGCCGTTATTCTTTGCAGTATTTGTTGGGCACGTTGAGCCTGTGGTGAGCCGGCACCTTTTTCAACAATATATTCAAGTTGTTCAATACTGTTCGCCAACCGGTCTGTGCTGGCATAAATGCCAGCGAGCCTGAATCGTGCCTCAAGGTGCCGGGGCGCCAATTCAATAATCTTTCTCAATCCCGCCTCGGCATCGGCTATTTTCCCCAGCTGCTGATTAAATTCAGATACGGCCAGCAACGCGACAAGGTTTTCAGGATCCAGCTTCAGGACCTCTAGCAGGATATCAAGGCCATCTCGCACACTACCCTGGCGGGCCAACATGGTCCCTTCAATAAGGCCCAGCTTAACCCTGGCCTTGATGCTGATGGGTGCCTTTGGATTGATCTCAACCACCTTATTGAAATTCTTTATTGCCTGTTGAACATTGCCCTTTCTCTCCTGCATCGAGGCCAGATAGAAGTAAGCATCGGCGTATTCTGGAGAAAGCGCCACTGCCTTGCCGAAGGCCTGCTCAGCGGCATCAACATTATTCGTCAGCATATTGGCCAAACCAAGGCTGTACTGAATCATCATATCGTCCGGATATTTCTCGGCCAATGTCTGAAAGCGGGGTAAAGCCTCACCAAAGTTACCCTGCCTGGCAAACACGTTTGCCTCGATAAACTCAATTTTTTTGGAGGCTGCTACGTAATCTGCTGATCCTGCTTCAGCCAACCTGACTACCGCCTTAAAGGCGTCGATCGCGAGCGCAGACATGCCCTTGAAATCAAAGGCCTTGGCTATATCCATCCGATACCTGATATTTTCGGGTTCAATTTCAATCGCACGCTTAAGCAGATCAACGCCATCATCAAAACGGTTTTGCTGAATCAATATCACACCAAGGGTATGAAAGGCTTCTGCGCTTTCCACACCCGAATCGACAATCGTCTGCAACTGTCCGATAGCCTCTTCAATCTTTCCCGATTGGTACAGCGCCTCAGCTTCTTGCACCCGTACAGGCACATTGTTTTCAGCCAGGGACACCTCATCGGCAGTGGTTACAGAACTGTTCATAATAAATAATAGCGTAATGCTCGTAGCGAATAACGCGAAGCCAACAACTAACAGTCGGCAACGTTCTGTGTAACGTCGAAAAGTTTTCAGGATGTTTAATTTTCCAAGCATCAATCCACGCCGCATCTGCCTAGCCCGAATTTTTCACCAAGGATCCCGGATGATGCCTAAGGCCAGACAATTCAGACGCCGCCTTGAAGCAAAACCCATAGACAATTCTATGGGTTGCGTGACCAATT
>JBHHVB010000001.1:0-105122 GCA_046754065.1 Gammaproteobacteria bacterium | reverse complement strand
CAATTGGTATGGAACCAATTTGAATATCATGGATGATATCCATGATGGCCTCGTAAAGGTGAGGCGCATGGAGGCGCCGAATAAAAGCCGGTATTAATTGTCTGGCGTTAGGCACGACTGCATGGATGCAGCAGTTAGCGTAAAGTCTGTAACATTGACCGAGGGCCGGGACAGGCATCATCTCCGGGTACCGTTTGTACTGTTGGGTCAATACGTTTTTTCTCAAATGAGTCATCAACTTATCTTATCATTTCGCCGTCTTGGTGAAATATTCGGGCTAGTAGTAGATATTAATATGAAACAACATTCGCCAGCCATCAAAACCCAGCTTTAACTCCTTGTATAGGGCACTACCAGTCGACGGATTATATTGAGCCAGATAGGCAATATTGTTACTGGAATTCAATTGCTGAGGCAGGGTCAGACTCAGGTTATCCTGATCCCGGAAGTCGGTATCAAGCGAGGCATTATTGAGAAAAATTTTTCTGAATCCAAACGTGTAACCGGCATTCATGCCGATAGATACCCAGTCGCGGATAAAATATTCACCCCCTGCGCCCAGCTGAAGCATCAGCACCCCGGTTGCCTGTGATTTCATATCAACAATTCGTTTAAAAGAGGCCGCTGGACCACTCTGAAATGCAAAAACAATACGCTCCCTCAAATCAACATCAAATACCTCATTTAGTGAAACGCGACTAAAAATTCGGTACTTTTTGGGTCTATCGATCAGGATACGCTTCCAGCCGAGAAAATATTGCATATAGGAAATATTTGCGGATCGCTCATAGGCGACATCACTTAATTCGCCCTGAAACGGTAACGTTGTTTCAAGTACTGAAGTCGCCACCCCTTCCCACACACTCGCACCCAGCAGGATAATGTTTTTTTCATCCAGGCGCATATTGAACTCAACACCGGCCTCGGTACCAACCTCGATTTTCGGAAGCTCGTTCTCAACAACAAAATTCACATCGAAACTTGAGCCTTCGCTTTGCAAGACCAAAGAACCGGTTACCGGTAGCGGTGCCTTGAATTCATGATTATTCAGCCCAGAGAGCTGAGGACCATGTACGCCCAGCAATGGCATGATACTCCAGGTCTTCTCTTCCTCTTGGGCAAAAAGATCGAAGGATACGGACAGCGCTGCTATCAGCAGCGTTACGCCGTAACGGCAACGAATTTTGCGAGTAGTTACCATTTTGGTGCTACGCCTTTTTCATCCTGTGACCACAGACAGAAAGTACCAGTGGCAGTGAGATCAGCGCCGAAAGACAGCTCAGCACCATGTAAGCGGCAACAAACAGCCCAAGTTTTACATGAGGGGGAAACTGGGAAGCAAACAACACCAGAAATCCAATTGTTACAACAGTGGCATTAAACACAATGGTCTTACCCACACTGCGCATGGTCAGCAGCGTCGCGTCAAAATGGTTGTCGTTTACCGCCCTCATCGCACGATATCTAAACAGATAATGGACGGCGTAGTCGACACCAACCCCGATCGCGACACCGGCGGCCAATGCCGTTGACACATCCAGCGGTATACCCATGAGTCCTGCAAGCCCTGCCATGACCACAGTGGTAACCGTTACCGGTATAACAACCAGAAAGCCGGCAATAACTGAACGAAACAGCAGTGTTGCTATCAGGAATATGCCAATCTTGGAAAACAGGATCGCGATCACCTGGCTGTCTATCAACAGGTCTGCCCAGACAAATGAATTATTCGCCGAACCTGCCAGGTTAACATTCACGTTCATGCCTGCAAATTCACTATCGATAAATCTTTGGGTTTCATCGATAATCCGCTTCAGGTCTTTGGTATGATCTGTCTGAATCAGAAAGCTGACATTGGTTTGTCGATAATCATAGTCGATGACCTCGTCAAGTATTTCAGGTCGACCAGACAATGACAGCAGGAACATGAACTCCGCAATCTCTGCCTTTGTATCAGGCAACACCTTGTATGCGTCATTACCGGCATTGAGGTTCTTGTTAATGCTCTTAAGATAATCGACGATGGACAGAGAATCACCGACGAAGGGCAGCTTTCCGATATGGGATTGCAGTGTCTCGATCTTTCTTAACAATGCCGGATCATTTATTGCGTCCGGTTCGCTTCCTTCAACAATGACATTGAGAAAAATACTGCCGTCCATTTTTTTATTTAAAATATTGCTGGACTGCACCACCTCGCTGTCTTTACGAAAATCGCTCATCCAGCTTGAATCAACAAACAACGTGGAGGATGCCGCCGACATGATAATCAACACAACGACTAATACAACACTAAACAGATTGCGTTTCTCTGTCGACGCTCGGGTCCATGCAGCAAGCGTCCGCGTTATCAACCCGTCCTCCTCGTGTACCCGGATTGAACGGCGTTTTTCCAGGTAACCGCCGACCTTCGGTTTCAGCAAGGTCAAAAATGCCGGTATCAGTGTAATAGATAACAGCCAGGAAAACAGGATACCTATTACGGTAAACAGACCAAAAATCTTGAACGGTGGCATCTCGGCAAAGGTGAGTGATACAAATCCGATCGCTGTCGTAATCGATGTCGTGATCAGCGGTGGCCCCAGTCGCTGCATCACCTCAATAACGATCTGACCGCTCTCGCGGTAAGGGTCTTTAAGCACATTGTCGTAGTAATGGCTCAACAGGTGCATCGAGTCTCCGATTCCTACTGCCACCAGAATCACCGGCAACATTGTGGAAATCGTGTACATCGGAAAACCCAGTAATGCCATCAGGCCCATTGTCCAGATGACCGCGCAGGCCACAACCAGAACCGGCAGAATAACACCACGAAAAGTTCGGAATATTGCGAATAGTAATGCAACGATGACGATGACCAGCAACGGAATCATCTTCTTGATATCGGTCAGGGCATCCAGCCCAGAGGTCACCTCCACGACAGGACGACCTGCCATATACAGTGCATCACCATTTTCTATTGCGGGCTTGATATCCTCATCCAGTTGTTCTGCAGCGGATTCGCCATTCCACCACGGGTTTTTCCCGCTATCACCACCGTTTTTCGGCTTCTGTTCGCTATCCTGGTTCCAGTCCTGATTTTGCCAGTCACCGCCGCCACCCCAGCCACCCCAGGATTGACTAATCCCCCGTTCCTTATCGAGGATACCCTTGATTGCAAAATAGGTACTGTACCGGTTCTGGATACCTTCCTTTAGTCTTGCCCTGATCACCGCAACGGTCCCATCTTCCGAGACAATATTACCGACAAACAGATCTTCATTGGCGTAAACCTTCTCCCGAATCTGTTTGATCGCGTCATCATTTTCAGGAACCGTTTCCATCAGGCGGTCTGTACCAATCGAAACCTCG
The DNA here is from genome assembly GCA_046754065.1 of Gammaproteobacteria bacterium. Lineage (GTDB taxonomy): Bacteria > Pseudomonadota > Gammaproteobacteria > SZUA-140 > SZUA-140 > JBHHVB01. The sequence continues at coordinate 101,771 of JBHHVB010000001.1, read as the reverse complement.
TCGCCAATAAATGCACTGGCGGTTGAAAGTGACATCACGTCGATGGTGCGATTGGCAATCACGCCAGGAAGTGCCGCAACCTTCTCCGTTATGCGGCTAATCCGTTGCAAGGTCTCGGCGTTAAATATCGTCTTTTCTTCATTAACGATTTCGATAATAAATGCATCCTTTACGCCGAATATTTCATCTACCTTTTCGTCATAGAGAATAGCCGCATGTCCCTTTGGCAGATAAACACGTGCATCGGTCTCCCACTCCAGGGTGCTGATTTGCATATAGAGAAAAACTGTCAAGCCGAAAACGACAAACAAAATGCCTTTCGGAAATTGTGTAATCAATGTATATAGCCTGTTCATCATATTTACATCATGCTCCCTTATCGTCTATTCCAATACACATTCAAGTTAACGGTCTTCGTTAAACCCGGTACTAATATGCATATTTGAATTCAATAAACACCCTGTCATTATCATGAAAGTTTCCAAAAAACTGTGCGCGCTGTTCAATCGTCGTCGGTGTCAATGCGGTGGATGCCGACACACCAAACTGGGATTTTTTGCCCATTAACAGATCCAGGCCCGTTGCTATCTGAAACTGATCGGTAATATCAAACATCACCTTCGGCTTGATGTAGGTTTCTCCCAAGTTGATCAGATTAATCATCAACAATTGAAAAACGGCTGATTTTTGCGGCAGTGGTTTGCGGATAAATAGCGCAAAAGAGGTATCAAACCTGTCCTGCAATAATCGGTCATCATAATCGAGGATGACCCATTGTGAGATAGCCGGTGAAAAATCGATTCCCCAGATGTTAAAATCGATGCCCAGGCCCCAGCGAATATGCTGTTTTTTCAGCTCGCCATCATTGTCGAGAAAGCCGTCATCATTAATATCGGAATCATTACCCAAGCCAAAATATTTGTCGGGTACAAATGCAAGCTCGCCTTTAACAACAAACTTTCCCAATTGCTTGATAAACGTCGATCCAAAAATATTGATTCGGGTGAAGGTCGGAATAAATACCGGATCAATAGAGGAATCCAGCTCAACCTGGCGGAAAACCACTGGAAAATCATCCCAGGTGTACATATAGCTAAAGGTGAATTCAGTATCCCAGAAATCCCTGGTCATCCGGACACCGAATTCGGAGTTTATCAACTCATATTTTTTTGGGAAATGCGTGTTCGGGACCTCTTGTAACAGCTCCCATTCAGACCCCGGGGGTGCGGGCTTGTGAAATCGAACATCGGGAATCCACAAAAACTGATAATCAGCATTTTCACCATAGTAGTCCAGTTTAAAGGTCCATAGCGGGATCCGATAATCCAGAAGATCCAGCAAAATCAGTTCCCTGAAATCCATTGGATTGACCTCGTCGACAATACGAATACCATCCAGTACACCCCAGACAACAAACTGCTTTCCGATTCTGATGTCCATATTGTCGAAAAAATAATCCAGGTACAACTCCCTGAACTCTGCGACCGGCGTATCCTTTTCGTGCAAAAGGTTTTCAACAAAAACCAGGGGCTGTTCCGCATCCCTGACGAACCTTGCGGATATCGTTTCATAGTCAAACAGGTCATAGGCCAGATCGTGGTAAACCCAGCCGGAGAAGGTTAGTTTGGCATCCTCGCCGATGGGAGCATTTGCACCCAGAAATGCAATATTACGAAGCTTGGTAATGGAACGGGGTTCATTGTAACGATAGGCCGTCTCGTTTTTAAAATACCCGTTAATCGATATATCTGAAAACAGTCCCGCCGGCTCATCCCCATGCGCAGCAAAACAGGTCGAAATGCCAGTGAAAAGATTCACTGCAAACAAAACAAGAACAAGTGATAGAGAAATCTGTTTTTTATCTTCTAGCCGGTAAGTTTGCATTGTGAGCATAAAATAACATGATCTTCTCCTGGTCCCGCCAGCCCGAGCGTTACCACCGTTCCGGGTTTGATCTGACATTGACATCCTGTACATGTCATCGATTTGTTAAGTGTGATGTCTTCCCAGCCTATTACACCGGGAAACCTGACTGCTTCATCCTGTTTCTGCCCAGTCTCCGTCGATTCTGTGACGATATCATTCGCGCTTGCGGCTGACTGATAAAATTCCTTTTCCAGCACCTGTCTGATGAGTATCGAAACCGGTATCCCCAACTGGTCGGCACGGGCGATCACCTTGTTGCGGAGCTCCTTCGGCACACGCGCACCCAGATATTCTTCTTTTCGTTTCAGTGCCGAAGCCCTGGCACGTTGCCCCATAGACCTAGCATGTTTCATGCCTGCTTCTCTTGCCTGTTTTGCTGAATTTTGCATATTTACCTCTCCTGACGGTTAAACCAAAAATTGTATAACAATTGTTATACAATTGTTATACAATGTCAACCGCCTCAAAATTCAGTGTAATAATACTAAATAACAATAACTTACGGGCAATATAAAAGGGGCGCTGCCCCGCTGGTGGAAAGCGCCCCCTCGATCATCTCGCAAGACTAATTATCGTATGCTACTCAGGCCCTTTTTTAGCGTTCGCTCGGAAAAAATCCGGTCCTTGATGCCAATGTTTATCTGCACGTCACTGACGATAAACTCCGAGGTATGATTGCGCTGTACGTTGCGCACCGTTACATGATCCCACACCCAGGCCCCATTGACCTGCTGCCAGGTCAGGCCCTGCTCCTTCAGCAGATCGCCATGCTTGTCATAGTACTCGATAAAGGATACCGCGCAGTCTTCAGCAACGGCCGTCTTTTTAAACCACTGGATTCGTTTGCTGTAAAGCGGTTCTTTCTCCTTCGGCAGGCTTTCTACCACATAGTAATCCGCATGATCCCTGGTCTTGATGCCCAGCAAACGATGTTCATCATCGCCCACCGAGCGTCCGCTGACGTCGGCATGGGTCAGGTCCGATTCAAGAAAATTATCGCCCTTATCTCGAACAGTGACTTGCCTGATCCTTTTTGCCTGAGGCATATAGATCGTTTGATCCGGGACCTTATTCTTTTCTGGTATGAACGCCACGCGCATAAAGCCAAAATCCTTTTCCTTGGGTGGATACTCGGTAAACAGCAGCATCTTGTCCGCAACGCCCTTCTCGCCCTTGAAATCGCGCCACAATCGAACATAGACCCGCTTTTTTTCGAGCCCCTGTTTATCAATGAGTTTCACGGTAAACGTAGATCGTTGATCATCACCGGGATACTTGTAGCCACACTGTTCAACAATCTGATTGGCATTCAATTCGGCGGCGCTGGCGGGTAAGCCTAAAAACACCATCAGGAAAAAAACAAACAGGGAAATCTTTTTATTGTCCACAACAATCACCTTGGAAAAATTCAACGAAACGCTGTTTAATTCTACATACGTTATTCCCGCACCCATCCGGGCATGACCTCTGACGGGGATCCATGGCTTAAATCATACTGGATTCCCGTCTTCGCGGGAATGACATATCAATAAGCGCCTGCCTCATATTATTAGGCGAAACCTGACAACTACTTTTTCACCTTGTCTTTTTTTATCGCCTTTAACTGCCGTTGCAGATAATCCAGCCCGCCCTTTAATGTGCGTTCGGAGAAGATCTCGTCATCGAGTCCGAGGTTCACCTTCACATCACTGATGACGAAAATTGACGATTTCTGTTTTTGCCGGTCACGGACCAGTACCCGGTCCCATATCCAGGCATCGCCCACACGTTGCCATTTGATGAACTGCTCCTTAAGCAGCACACCCTTGGTGTCATAGTAGTCAGTGCGAACATGTGAGCAGTTCTGCCAATCCGGTACACCCTGAAAATACTGTACGCGTTTGCTATACAGCGGATTTTCCTCTTTGGGCACACTCTCCACGACATAGAAATCCTGGCCCTTGATCGTCAGTTTTTCCTTATAGGTATGCGTGTCCTGACTGAGCAGACGCGGGCTGACATCGGCATGCGTCAGTTCCGAGCTGAGGAAACTGTCACCGGGGCTACGTATCGTCACCCGGCGAATCTTTTCCATCTTCGGCCATGAGATCCACTGGTCCGCATACTTTTGTTCTTCCGGTAGATAAGCAAAACGCATGAATACCGCACCCTTGGCACCGAGTGGCGCATCGGTAGTAATCAGTAACATCTTGTCTGCAAAGCCATCAACACCACCGCTATCCTTCCATGCCCGGGTATAGACATAGCGCTTCTGGCTACCATCCCTGTCATTGAGTAGCACAGTGAATGTTGAAAGCTGGTCCTTGCCCGGATTCTTGACCGCACAGTGCTTCACGATATCGGCACCACTGAAAGTCTCGCTCTCCTTCTCAGCGAAACAGGGCAGCGAAATAAGCGCTGAGGCAACTATATACATTGACGCCGTAACCAACCGTCTGGGGATAAAATTCCGGGTAATCGATGTCCGTTTCGATAAAGAGTTTGTCAACGCAGGCATATCATGCTCCGTCAGGGTTTGGTTGCAGTAATCAGTGTAAAGGGACTTGGCTCGGGCAAAGGGCGATAACTGATATCTATAAAGCCGATTTCTCTGGCGAATTCAGCCACTTCCTGCGCAGAATAGGCCCTGCCGGCCGGGGTGTGGATCAGCTGGTTGAGACCAACCTGTACCGGCAACATCGGCCCTGATTTTTCATCATTCAGGAACTGCTCCTGCACCATCAGCAAACCGCCGCTTTCCATCGCATTAAAGGATTCCTGCAAAATATGTTTGACCACCTCATCACCTTCCTGGCTAATCATCGATGAGGTCAGCACCACATCATAACCACTACCATAACCGCTATCAAGATAACTGCCCTCAACGGTGCTGACACGGTCTTCAGCCTGCCAGTCCTTGATGATATCGCGGGTCACACGCAAGGTTTGCGGCAGATCAAACACATCGGCCTTTAATTCCGGGTTTTTCTGGCACATAATGATCGAGAAGATACCCGGCCCACCCCCAACATCCAGCATACGCTTCCTGCCGGATAACGGCACTTCTTCTGCCAAAAGCTGAGCCTGTGGAATACCGCGATGTAACATACCGGTGATATAGGTTCGGGTCGCCTCCTCGCCGTGGTCGTGCTGTTTTTCAACCACCGGCTGGCCTGTCTTGACGGCCTGATCCAGATTGGACCAGGGCAATACCCAGTCCTTGAACATCGATACAATACCACGCTGATTACGTGGACTGCCATCAACAAGAAAGGTCGATGCAGTCGCCGTGTTGGAAAACCGGCCATCCTTTTTTTCGAGAAAACCGAGGCAAACACAGCCCATTAAAATCATTTCAATGCCTCGCGTATCACAACCCACCGCTGCCGCCATCTCGTCGGCAGTCATCGGGCCATTCGCCAGTCGGGTAAAAAGATTAACACTATTGGCCGCATGCAGGATGCTTGAATTCCAGTAGGCCGATGCGACACGCATGACGGCCATTGGATCGAGATCATCGGAGTATTTGTCTTGTTCGCTCACGTTCTTTCCTTTTGAGGTTTTAGGGTCATATCAGGTAACGTCTTTGGACTAAAGGCTTTCTTATTCTAGGTCGCCGATGCGCTGCCTGAATATACAGAGTGAAATATAATACACTTTAACAGGAACACATAGCCTAATTACTATTGTTCTTAAGTTACAACTTAATATTCTGGTTAATATAGCCTGGCAGGATTAACCCACGCTTAACGGCAAAAAAAAAGAGAAGAGGTTGCCCTCTTCTCTTTTTCCGTACAACTTGTTACCGCTTTGGGTCTAACTAGACAGCTAACCTTATAATACAGGCGCTGTACCAAATGTCGCTGCATCCCAGTCGAAAGGTGCCGCAGTCGCATCGGTAGTCGTCAGATCAAAGGTACTGGTAGTCGCAGCAGTCGACCGGTTGGTCACGCTCTGGAAACCGAACAGTGAGTTGCCACCCGGTGCTGCACCGATATCAACCTGCTGACCTAACCAGGCTACCATGACATCATCGGCACCGCCAGCAGCATCAGCATCGTTCCAGGTTACCGTATCAGCTGGGGTAGTTGAACCTAAAGGCAACGTTGCCGAACCAGTGGTTGTGGTTGCATTACCGTCATTCAACTGGTCACCCTTCTTCGCAACAATAACAAAACGCTGCTTGTCGGTAGACGTAGAGGTGGTACCCATACCCACGTTCTGATCGATGGTCATGGACTGGCCGGTTACTGCACCCAAACCGTCACCGGTTTGCGTCAGGTTGAAGGTATTAGAAAAGTCATCGGTTGTAATCGCTGTACCGTTGTCATCAGAGAATGCCTGTGCGAAGTCGATTTGCGAACCACCACCGACAACTGCCCAACCGGTTGCGATATCGGTTGTACCGGTAAAGTTGGTTGCGGTGTCATCAACAGTCTGGTGACCCAGCATACCGCTGCCGGAGCCATCGTTTCTGATATAGCTGACATCAGAGAATGGCAATAAATCAACCGCGGTACCGCCAGTGGCAGCACCCGCACCCAGATCCGTGACGACGGTTTGAATGAATGTGTCGACGCCATCCGTTACAGTTGCCTGCCTAAATCCATCGCCAGCGACCAGCTCTGTACAGGTAAACGTAGCTGGACAACCGGAAATAGTCCCGTTTGAGGCTGACATACCTGTAAAACCTGGAATCGCAGCGATCGAAGATGCAGGCAGCAAGGCAGCGGAAGCGCCCACTAAACTTAGCATCTTGATAGTTGTACGAATTCTCATAAGAAAAACCCCCTAAACATTGTTAAACACTTCAGTGTATCGTTACATTGACAAGGGCATGAAGTCCTTTCACGCCTTACCAACTAATTTTTAACTTCTAGAACGCTTCCTTGAAAGATCCGGCTCTATAAGCTTCTGCCACGTAGCAAGCAGTGTAATGCACATAAAGAGTCGCTGTCAAGCTGGAGCCAGCTCGATAACGGCATTCTGAAGGGGGGGTTAAGATTGGTTTAAGGTAGGGATAATAGCGAATTTCTCGCCGGATCCGATCCGGCGAGAAATTAATATCGATAAAGGCTTTTAACTACTTGAAAGTATTGCATAAATAGGGCCCGCGCGATTCAAATCAATACTATAGTGTCGGTGCCACACCAAATGTGGCCGCATCCCATTGGAAGGGTGATGCGGTTACATCGGTGGCCGTCAGAGAAAATGTCGTGGTTGACGACCCTCCACCGGTACGGTTGGTGACGCTCTCGAATCCAAATAACGAGTTGTTACCCGGTGCAGCGCCGATATCAACCTGCTGACCCAACCAGGCAATCATCACATCATCACCGCCACCCGCGGCATCTGCATCGTTCCAGGTCACGGTATCCGCGGGTACGGTTGATCCAGCTGGCAGGGTTAAAGAGCCCGTTGTGGTCGTACCATTACCATCATTCAGCTGGTCTCCTTTCTTCGCAACGATCATAAATCGCTGTTTGTCGGTATCGCTGGCCTGGGTTCCCATGCCGACATTCTGGTCGATGACCATAGACTGACCCAGCACATTACCTGCGCCATCGCCGGTCTGTGTTAGCGTGAAGCTATTGGTAAAATCATCGGTGGTCATCCCCACGGTACCATTGTCATCTGAAAATGACTGCGAGAACGTAATCACCGAGCCGGTCCCACCGGGTCCAGCCCAACCGGATGCAATGTCAGTTGCACCGGTAAAATTGGTGGCTGGGTCGTTTACCGTCTGTTTACCCAGCATACCGCTACCGGAGCCATCATTCTTGATATAACTGACATCAGAAAAAGGCAGGGACTCAACCGTTGCGCCCCCTGTTCCACCCGCACCGAGGTCGGTGACGACTGTCTGAATATAAGTGTCAGTTCCATCTGTGATCGTAGACTGTCTAAACCCGTCCCCCGCAACCAGTTCAGTACAGGTAAAGCCTGCCGGACATCCGGAGATTGTACCGTTTGTTGCAGTCATACCCGTGAATCCAGGAACCGCAGCGAAAGACGTGGCCGGTAACAATGCTGCGGATGCGCCTAGCGCACCGAGTATTTTGATTGTTGAACGAGTTTTCATTTCATACTCCTGAATATTATTGGAAGTGTTTTTTTAATGCTCACCTCCTTTATCGGCGGCAAATCAAAAATATTTAGGCCTTTAGAACAAAAAATGCCGTGTTTCGGTTTAAAAATAGAATATGAGGAGGGGGGGGGGAATATATAACTATATCAATTAGTTATAATTATCAATGGCGTTACAGGCGATTCAGATAAATCAGATTATTGAGTCGCTGACCGTAATCAACCTGCGAAATCGACGCATAATCGATGTTTAACTGGCGGTAATTTGCCAGCGGCAGGCCAATCGCATCGGCAATCATCACCCTGATAGGACCGACATGGGCAACAACAACAATGGTTTTACCAAGATGGGCCTGAATGATGCTGTTAATTTCGGTGTTTACCCTTTCACGCAGCTCGGGAATCGTCTCTCCGCCTTCAGGCACATAATTGACCTGGTCTGCCTTCCAGGCCCTGAAATCTTCCGGAAAATCGCGTTCAATGTCCTTAAAGTACAATCCGTCCCAAACACCGAATGGTCGCTCCCTGAGCCGATCGGTTGTGCTCAGGGGTGCCTTCAGCACCTGATTGATGGCCTCAGCGGTCATCATTGTACGCTTCCAGGCACTGACAATCACCTGATCCACCTCGATACCGTGTAATAATTCTGCGGCATTTCTGGCCTGCTGCTGGCCTAATTCACTGAGCGCCGGATCCTCACTGTCATCACAGTACAGGCGATCAGTTGGAAAATCTGCCTGACCGTGACGGACAAATATGACGCGGGTGCTTTTTTTAACGGTTTCTCTCATGACTTGATCGACATCACCATCCGGTTCTAGGTAATGGGGTGGCTATGCACATGCACCACCCCATGATGATCATGCTGTTCTTCTTTAATCGCTATTGGAATCATGTTCAGTTTTCCGTGTCTCACGCCACGCTCGGCCATCATCATATCGGCAAACTCGCGAACTTTTGAGATTGGACCGCGCAGTAATGCTACCTCGAGACAGTTGTCGTGATCCATGTGCACGTGAAGACTGGACAAATTAAGATCATGATGGTGGTGATGCGCATCGGTAAGCCGGCTGGCCAACTCCATTTCATGGTGGTTATAAACATAACTCAATATCGCAACACAATAGCCATCTTCTGAACTCTCCTTCAGGCGCTCAGCCTCCAGACTTTTTCGGATCAGGTCACGCATCGCCTCAGAGCGATTGGTATAACCACGCTCATTGATAAACTCATCAAATTGCGCGGCCAGCCCTGATTCGAGCGATATCGTGATGCGTTCCATGCTGTATTTACCTCAGTTAACCAAAAGGGGCTTATAGATCTATTTGACCTCTTACACCGTACACCGTTACATCATCTGCCGCTGAATCAAAATTGGGATTGGCCACAAATTGTAAGTCAGCAGTCACATGAACGTTGTCAGTTAAAGCATGACTGTAATATATCTCTGCCTGAGACTCATCATCAGCACCTGTAGCGGTAGCCGTAAGCAAGGAATAAGCTGCACCAAGCGTATTGCCACCCATTGCCAACTGACCGCCAATACTGAACGCATTATCAAAGGCTTGTGTATCTTCCTGCGTTCCAAGACGCGCCATTACTACAAAATTTTCGCTCGCCGCGAAATCTGCATTAATCGCAAAACCCTTATTATCGGTCACATCTTCCTGCCAGGTAGTCAATCTAACGTTTCCGTCACGGCCACCTACATCGCCGGATAATGCCAGTTCGGCAATCATAAACGCGCTACTCAGTTCACCGGAAAAATCACCGGTGTTTTCAAACAACCCCAGATTAATTGCAACCGAGTCCGCTGGTGTAATCGACAGACTCGCTCCACCCGCGTATCCCGGAAACGCGATGGCAGGATTATTAACGAAAGCATCCGCCAAAAACTGAGCGGTTTCATCGTTAGCGATCTCATTGGCATCGTATAGACCTGTCGGATCAATTTTACCTACTGTCAGAGACACGGCCTCACTGAATGGAAACTGGTACCAGGCCTCTGCAATTCTGGACTCACTGTAGCCTTCCGCGACCAGATCCCCTGATTCATTATCTGCATTTGGGCCTGTAGCCGCTCCTGTATCAATTCCGGCGCCTTGCGCCGTATTGATATAGATCAGGGCGTTACCCCTATCTCCGAAATCGGCCTCCAATGCAATATCAGCAGAATAGCTTAGACCCGTATCATCAGTTCCCCCGGACATGCCTTGCCCCACAACCGTTAGTCCCGCACCCAACGCTATCTTTTCCTCACCCGCCTCGACTTCGACAAAACCAAACGGCAAAACGACCAATTGCGCTCCCAGAATAGCCGACACATGACTATTTAGAAGGTTTTTTCGCATTTTTGACTCCTCTTATATTGTATTACTCATTGTTTTAAATGAAATATCTTTGTAAGAATTTGTACCCAATGAACTCCGGCTCGACTACCGTCGTAAACTCGCATACTTATATATTAAAACCTTGAGTTTACCAAATCTTGAATAAAATGGTATGAAGTATTATTATTTCTTCCTACTTCTTAAGGCCGCCTTAATATTTGACCTATAGAGTATTTAACCCTGCGGTGCTGAAAGCTGCCACTGAAGTCATGGCATTAAGCGCCGGCAGTTAAGCTTAATGCTTGAAAAAACATGCATTTGAATAACAGCGAAAATAAAAATTGCTGATTACAACAGGAGCTAAACGATGAATCCAGTCATACTCAAATCACTTATGCTGACGACATTGTGCACTTTGCTAATGGTTAGCGTCCAGTCACACGCCAGTAGCGACAGACTCAATATTGTGACGACCGTGGCACCAATCACCAATATTGTCGCCAATGTTGGTGGCAATCGTATCGATGTCAGAGGCGTTGTACCGGAGGGCGTTAACTCTCACACCTTCGAACCAGCCCCTTCGGATGCCAAGGTATTATCCAAAGCAGACCTGATTATCATGAACGGCCTGCATCTGGAACTGCCAACTGAAAAGCTCGCATTAAAGGTTAAAAAAGCCGATACCCATATCCTGTCTCTCGGTGATGCAACGATCGGTGAGGAGGACTGGAAGTTCGATTTCAGCTTCCCGAAAGAAGCGGGACACCCCAATCCGCACTTGTGGCCAAATATCGCACTATCGATGCGTTATGCCGAGGTGACTCGTGATGCACTGGTTGCGATAGACCCGGACCACAAGAACGACTACCATGCAAACACCACCGCGTACCTGGCAAAGCTGAGCAAGCTCGACGCGGCAATCTTTGAATGTGTAGCATCGATTCCTGCCGCGAACCGCAAGCTGGTTACCTATCATGACTCCTACGCCTATTTTGCACCGCGCTATGGCATGAAGGTTGTCGGCGCAATCCAGCCATCAGACTTTGCTGAACCGACACCCAGAGAGGTCGTCCGTATCATCAAACAGTTAAGAGCCGAGAATGTACCTGCGGTTTTTGGATCTGAAGTTTTCCCAAGCAAAACTCTGGAACAGATTGCCCGGGAAGCCAAGGCTACCTTTATTGATGAACTCGCCGATGATGACTTACCCGGCGATATTAATGACGACAACCATACGTTTATTGGTATGATGGTTAACAACATGCAGACCATGACAAAAGCGTTAGGCGGGAATCCTGGCTGCGTGGCAGATATTGATGTTGCGAATGTGTATTAGTTATAGCCAGGATAAAAGGACTTGATCATGTCGTCAGAAACAGCTGTTAGCCTGCAGGATGTCACTGCAGGTTATAAAAAGGCGCTGACCTTCTCACATCTGACTTTAGATATACAAAAAGGCATTTTCGCCGGTATTGTAGGACCTACAGGGTCCGGGAAAACGACATTTCTTAAAACAATCCTCGGCACCCACCCAAGCTTTGCCGGCTCGATCAAGGTGTTCGACAATGACATCGGCTCCTCGCCTGCCGGCACGATTGGCTATGTACCTCAACTGGAAACGGTCGACTGGTCATTCCCGGTCACTGTGGAACAGGTTATTCTGATGGGGCTGTACGCGCAAAGTCGTCTATGGCCCTGGCCGACCAAAGAGGACCGACACAAGGTTCATCACCTTTCAATCAAGCTGGGCATACATGATGTACTTCATCACCATATCGTCAACATCTCGGGTGGGCAGCAACAGCGAGCCTTTCTTGCCCGCGCATTGATCGGTAACCCCAGGTTACTGATACTCGATGAACCAACCTCAGGTGTAGATATCAAGACCCAGCATGACATCCTGCACTTGCTCGGTGATTTGAATGATGAGGGCATTACCATTTTACTAACGACCCATGACCTCAATGCCGTCGCGTCTCATTTACCCTGGGTCATTTGTTTTAACAAGGGACTCATCGCCCATGGCAAACCCAGGGAAGTCTTTACCACGGAAACACTTAAAAACACTTATGGTGGAGAAATGATCATTGTTGAACACGAGGGTCATTTTCTGATCGCAAACAATACCCCGATTAACTAGAAAGCAGATATCGATGGACAGCCTTTTAGAACCGTTACAATTTGAATTCATTCGCCATGGTATGGTCGCCTCGTTAATGGTTGGCGCATTATGCGGCCTCATAGGCGTTTTTATCGTGCTTAGAGGCATGAGCTATATTGGCCACGGCCTGTCTCATGCTGCGTTTGGTGGCGCAGTCGTCGGCTTTACGCTAAAGCTCAATTTTTATATAGGCGCTGCGGTCATGGGCTTTCTAGCCGCCATTCTCATCAATCAGGTCAGCAAGGATAAAAAGATCAAATCTGATGCTGCGATTGGTATTGTAACAACGGCCTTTTTTGCTCTGGGTGTCGCGATTATCAGTCGGGTAAGAAATTTTACCCAGAGTTTTGAGGCTGCATTATTTGGTAACATTCTTGGCGTAACGGGTGAGGATCTGGTGCTCATTGCAGCAGTCACCATCTTCACGATGCTGACCGTGTTCTTCATGTACAAGCCACTGCTTTTCACCACCTTCGATAACGAGGCAGCAAAGGTATTCGGTATCAAGACCGGATGGATACAGCTTGTCTTCTCGCTGATCCTGACGCTTGCTATCATCGCATCGATGAACGTGGTTGGTGTTACGATGATTGCTGCAACTTTAGTCATACCCGCCATTACCGCTCGCATGTTGACAGACAGCTTTAGCAGTATGCTGATTATATCGACACTTCTCGGCGCTATTACCGGTGTTAGCGGCATGTATCTCAGCTACCACTTTGACGCAGCCTCTGGCGCCACAATCGTGCTATGCGGCGCGAGCGTTTTTTGCATCGTGTTGCTCATTAATTACATAAAAGAGAAATTTGTTATTCATGAGCATGTGCACCGTCACGGTGACATCGTGCACTCGCACCCACATGGACCGGGACACTCTGAGGGGCATACGCATGACCACGAACATACCCATAATCATGACCACTCGCATGATCATCATGAACATGGTCACTCCCACCGCCATAGTCCAGATACCAGGGAAAAGATACAAGGGACAAGGAAAAAGGGGAAAGATACAAGATAAAAGCGAGAATATTTTACTGTTTGCCTTAAACCATACCTTCTTGTTTTACCCTACTTTTCCCTTTTATCTTTTCTCTATGAATATCCAGATATAAAAAAAGAGCCACTTAATAGCGGCTCTTTTTTTATATCTGGATATTACATCAGGCCGTTTGCTTTAGTTCTGCCCTTGCGGCAACACCCGGATCTTCCGAATTATGCTCAACCCAATGCTTTTTACCCTCGGTATCGACCTCACACTTCCAGAATGGTGCGCTTTCCTTCAGGTAGTTGATGATATAACGGCAGGCATCAAATGAGTCTTTCCGATGTGCTGACCAGGCAGCGACCAGCACGATGGGATCGGTTGGCACCATGTCACCCACCCGGTGAACAACCAGGGTATCCATGATATCCCAGCGGTCGATTGCTTCCTGACAAACCCTTTCAATATGTTGCTCGGTCATACCTGGATAATAATCAAGATTCATCGCTACCACATCCTGACCATCATTAAAGTCACGCATTGTCCCGACAAAGGTTACAACACCACCATGCTTCCCGGTTGGTAAAGCCTCTTTCTCGTAATCCACAACCTCTTTATAGGGATCCAGTGCACTGGCTGTTATGGCTACTTTCATCGGACCTAACCTCCTGTAACCGGCGGGAAAAAGGCGACTTCGTCACCGTTTTTCAGTTCATGGCCCACATCGGTGTATTCCATATTCACCGCCACCAGAATACTGTCCGGCATCGGGTCGTTTGACAATTGACCCCACAGATCTGCAACCGTCGCTGCCTCTTTATCCATCGTAACAGCGTCGTCCGCTTTACCCATACGATCACGCAAGCTGGCAAAATATCTTACTTTTATATCCATAGCTACCTCGACCGTTGAGTTATTCAGGCTGACCGGCGCCAGTGACCGGACTTACCACCAGATTTCTCCAGCAGACCAATGTCTGTCATCACCATTCCGCGGTCCACCGCCTTGCACATATCATATATCGTCAGCAAAGCAACCTGTACGGCGGTCAGTGTTTCCATTTCAACGCCCGTTATACCCTTACAGCGGACGGTGGCTCGACAATATACCGAGTTTTGCTCTGGTTCAGGCGCTAACTGAAGGTCGACAGCAGTAATCATGATTGGATGACATAAAGGAACCAGATCTGGTGTTTTTTTCGCCGCCATAATACCTGCAACACGAGCGATGCCTAACACATCCCCCTTTTTATGATTGCCTTCAATAATCTTTTGCAGCGTGGTCGCCTCCATAAAGATCCGGCCTTCCGCAACACCTTCTCTTTCGGTAACATCCTTTGCACCCACGTCTACCATGTGTGCCTCACCGCTTGCATTAAAATGTGTTAATGTATCGCCCATAATATTTCTCTTTGTTTGTTAAATTTATTTTCAAGAAGCTCTAGCCGCCGATCTGGGTCATGCTAACCCGGCCAATGTCATCAACATCAACCTTTTTGACCGAAGACTGTTTCTTCGCTTCGAAACCATCTTTCAGTTTTTCATCGAACGCCTTGCGAAATAACGCATCAATATCATCGTCGCTGCAATTAGCCCGCAATAACTCGCGTAAACCATACTCCTCGTCTGAATAGAGACAGTTCCGCAAATTACCATCCGCAGTTATCCTGATTCGTGAGCAGTTTCCGCACAGGCTTCGGGTAAATGCCGGAATCACAGCAATTTTACCTGCATAGCCAGGCGCCTGATAGATGTGGTGTTCCGTTCTCGTTCCCTGCGCGGTGGTAATACCCGGATAGAGATGTTCAATCTGCCTGACCAGATCAGCAGCACTTGCAAAATGCTCCCCGGTTTCCCAGATCTGATGCGCGTCAAAGGGCATAAATTCAATAAAGCGAACGGTGATCGGCTTATCCTTTGTCAACTCGCAGAATGCTGAAAGCTCGTCTTCGTTAAATCCTCGCATCAGCACCACATTAACCTTGACCCGCGGATAGCCCAGATCAATGGCCAGATCAATACTCTCCAATACCTTGTCAAGCCCACTACGACGTGTAATACGCTCAAACTTGTTCTTCTGTAGCGAATCAAGACTGATGTTGACACCCGTTAAACCTGCATTGAGCAGGTCCTCCGCATAACGTGGAAATAACAGTCCATTCGTTGTCAGGTGGGTCGCCTTGATGCCGGGTGTTTGTGAAGCGGCTTCGACAATTTCTATAATGTCATTCCGAACCAGTGGTTCACCACCGGTAAAGCGGACCTTTTTAATCCCCATCCCGGCAAGAACTTCAACAACACGTTGAATTTCATCAGCGCGTAGCACGAGGTCCTTATCCTTGAAATCGACCCCCTCCTCCGGCATACAGTAGGTACAGCGCAGATTACATTTTTCAATTACTGCAATGCGCACATAGTCAAACGTACGACCATGACGGTCGCACAACGGTGGTCTGGTCACAATTGAAGAACTTGCGGATGCGTTGGCTTCACCAGAAGGAGCGCTGACTACATTATGATCATTTAGTGATTTATACAGCACTTTATTTCTCCCACAGGCTTGTTAGGTTCGTTGCGATTACCAATCAAGAGGTAGTGCAATTTGACAACTTAAAATTTTAGTGATGACGTTTGTTTACTCAGTACCAGAGGAGCAACCTGGTGGATATAAAATAACTGATTCAAGATTTCCGACATACCCAGGATAAGCTATCATCTACCTCTTTAACATGTTGCCATTCTAAACCACAAATCCTTAACCAAGCCTTAACATTTAGCGATTATTTGACACCTTCCGACAGCACTGACGGAACCCTTTACATTGCATGCCATTGCGATTGTGATCCTTACGGGACGTTTGAACTACCTGAATTTGCAAAGCTGCAAAGCGGTTTGATTCAAAATTGAACTTCCAATTCTAACATAAACCGCCAATTACCCAAAGACCTATCGGCATTGAAACAGTGACCTTTAATATTCGCCGACGGCCTACGTTTTTGTCAACCTTCTGTATTTTAAGGCTTTTACAGCATAACTATCGATATCAATACGATCTCGCGACCCCGAGAGACAAATCCGTCAACAAATCGGGTCGTAACGACTCACATGGACCTTAACCCGGATACTTCACCAGGGATTCCGGGCACTGTCTTGCCAACTAATAGGTTAATTTTATTGATTACACACACCTATCCTGTGTTTTTACCACCAGCATGAAATATCCGTGTTAATCATTGATTTTCCTTTTGATTAGCTTAAAACTAGTCACCGATCTACGACCTTTTGCTAAGATGTGGCATTATCCAACATCTTGCGTTAATCGACATAGCGCTATTCGCACAGGAAAAATGACGACTAAAAATAACCCGGTAAGCGTATCAATCAATTTATTGCTTTTATCGCGACAGATCAAGGTAACCCGCGATTCACTACAGCGTGGTTAATCTTGAACATTGACTTCAATCAGGACTTCAAATGACAAAACAACATAATCTCGGCAATTGCGGACAATGGAAAACCAGAAAGCCATTGGCTGTAGCAAGATCCCACTGCCCAACAGTCAGTTATAAAGGGAAAATATACGGATTTGGTGGCGGCGGACCCGACTTTAAGAGCCTGAATTCCGTTGTGATTTATGATCCCGGCTCAGATTCCTGGTCTGCGGGCACCGACATGCCAACCCTTCGATCAGGCTCCATCGCCAAGGTCGTCGGAGACGCTGTGTATATCATTGGCGGTGGCTTCAAGCAGGCGAACGGGACATTCAGGTTTTTACGCACCACTGAAATATATCACCCGGATACAGACCGTTGGGAACAGGGGCCGGATATGCTAATGCCTCACGATTACCCGGCTGCGGTTGTGCATCACAACGCCATCTATGTCCTGGGAGGTCACCACCCGGATGCAAATCTGGCCGGACCCAAGACGGACCCGGGTTTTAACTTTTGCGAACGGCTCAATCTGGAAACCGGCCAATGGGAACAGGTAGCAGATCTACCTACGCCCCGGTTTGCGCTGGACGCGATCACTCAGAAAGGTCGAATCCTGACATTTGGTGGAGTTGCGTTTACACCCGAAGGATTTAATAACTTTGACCATATCGAAGAGTATGATCCCGGTACCAATCAGTGGTGCTTATCAGAGCATAAACTACCCTGGACGGCTGCCGGACTTGGTGCCTGTGTCGCAGATAATAAATTTTTTATCTTTGGTGGCTACAGCGGTGACGGCATTTGCGACCACGCGGCCGTCTACGACCCTGATACAGCTACCTGGCACCCGTTACCCCCCATTCCTCAACCGCTCGCTGCAATGGGCGTAACTGTCATGGGTAACCGCATCTATTTGCTCGGCGGGTGGGCGGATGATGGTCGAACACCTCAACATTGCTTTTACGAATATCAGTTCTGATTCCAGCCTTAACGCGCTTAACCCTCATCCATTGTCATGTTAAGTGATGCGCAAATAGAACGATATAGTCGCCATATTCTGTTGCCGGAAATGGATATTTCCGGTCAGGAAAAACTGGTTGAATCCCATGCTTTGCTCATTGGCGCTGGTGGCCTGGGCTCTCCTGCTGCCATTTATCTCGTGGCAAGCGGCCTTGGTGAACTTACCATCTGTGATGATGACCGGGTAGACCTAAGCAATCTTCAACGTCAAATCGTGCATTCAACCGTTGATGTTGGCAAACCCAAGGTGCGGTCAGCCAAAGAGACTCTCAATGCGCTAAATCCGGAGGTCAGGATTAATTGTATTGCTCACCGTCTGTATGAAAAGGAATTGAATGACATCGTTGAAAGCGTAGACGCTGTCGTGGATGCGAGCGACAACTTCACCACCCGATTTGCCGTAAACAGGGCTTGCGTAGAAACGGGTACCCCATTGATTTCAGGGGCGGTTATTCGCACGAAGGGACAACTTGCAGTCTTCAATAAAAAGGTTGTGGATGGCCCCTGCTACCAGTGTTTATATGATAGTGATGCAGAAGACCCAAGCGAAAACTGTAGCGAACAGGGGGTTTTTGCGCCACTTGCAGGCGTTATTGGAAGCATGATGGCCTGTGAAACGATCAAGATCATTACCGGCATAGGGAAACCGGCCTACGGGCGACTGACTCTGTTTGACGCAGAAAATCTGCAGTACCGGTCGGTTAATACCCGCGGAGATCCCGATTGCCCGATATGCAGGCAAAACCGATAATTTTCTCAAGCTCAACACTGAATTAGATGAATATCGGCTAAAGATTCTCGCTGATTTTACGAGATAGTGTTGGCAATTATCGAATTTGGCGTTAGAATTGCCCGTTTTCTGTCGGTCGAACACACTAGGAGCTTAAATGCCAATTGTACGTTTAAAAGATAATGAACCCTTTGAAATCGCGTTAAGACGTTTCAAGCGCACCTGTGAAAAAGCGGGGATCTTGTCAGAAATCAGAAGGCGTGAATTCTACGAAAAGCCAACATCTGTTCGCAAACGCAAGGCAGCAGCGGCTGTTAAACGGCAGCAGAAAAAAACGTATTACGAACGTCTGAGAATGACTCGCCCCCATTCACACAGTTAATCGTTTAGATCAGCTTTCCTGAATAACCTCCAGTAGACCATCACTTCTATGTCACAGCCTCTCAAAGAGCGGATTCAGAATGATATGAAGTCTGCCATGCGGAGCAAAGACACTGTCCGGTTAGGTGCCATCAGGTTAATTCTCGCCGCAATTAAACAACGCGAAATAGACGAAAGAATAACGCTGGATGACGCCCAGACGCTTGCCATACTGGACAAGATGCTCAAACAGCGTCGTGATTCACTGGATCAATACAACATCGCGGGCCGACAGGACCTGGCTGATAAAGAGGCCTATGAAATTTCAGTGATTGAAACCTATTTGCCCCCTGCATTGAGCGATGAGGAAATAGACGCGATAATCGAAAAGGCCATCGCCGACTCGGGCGCCACGTCACCAAGGGATATGGGAAAGGTGATGGGCATCTTAAAGCCACTGGTACAGGGGCGAGCCGATATGGGTAGCATCAGCGGTAAGGTAAAAAACTTACTCAACAATTAGTCGTTGAATCTTTCCAGCAGTCAATCTCAAGACTGACCACTTTAAGACAGGGATATTTAGGCAGATGGCTGGCAGAATACCCCAGCAATTCATAGACGACCTGATATCGCGTATCGATATCATCGATGTTATTGATACCTACGTCCCATTGCGGAAATCAGGCAGCAACTATGTCGCATGTTGCCCATTCCATGACGAAAAAACACCGTCATTTACTGTTAGCCAGCAAAAACAGTTTTATCACTGTTTTGGATGCGGTGCCCATGGCAGTGCCATAAGCTTCCTGATGGATTATGACCACATGGATTTTGTTAACGCTGTCCATGAACTCGCAAACCGCGCAGGTGTTGAGGTGCCAGTCACCGAGATTAAAAATCAGGGCGAATCCTACAATGACCTCTATCAACTACTCGACCAAATTACCTCATATTATCGACAACAGTTAAAAACTCATGCCAAGGCAGATTCTGCAATCAGTTATTTAAAAATGAGAGGCTTAAGTGGCGAGATAGCTGCGCAATACCGTATCGGTTTTGCACCACCGGGCTGGGATAACCTTAAAAAGGCATTTGCCACCGACCCGGCAGTCCAGAAAAAACTGGTTTCTGACGGCATGCTTATTGAGAAAGAAAATGGAGGATGCTACGACCGGTTTCGTGATCGAATCATGTTCCCGATCAGGGATGCGCGCGGCCGGGTTATCGGTTTTGGTGGCCGGATCATTGCTGACGGCGAACCAAAATACCTGAACTCGCCAGAAACAGTTATTTTTCACAAGGGCCGAGAATTATACGGCCTCTATGAAGCTCGCAAATCCCAAAGAAAGATTGAACGTTTACTGGTGGTAGAAGGTTATATGGACGTGGTTATGCTCGCTAAACACGATATTCAGTATGCGGTAGCGACACTTGGGACCGCTACAACGCCAGACCATCTGGAACGAATGTTTCGCATTACCCCCGAAATTGTATTTTGTTTCGATGGTGACGAGGCCGGACGTAAGGCGGCAAAAAGAGCCATGGAAACCGCCCTGCCCATGATGAAGGATGGCCGGCAGGCAAGATTCATGTTTCTACCGGACGGAGAAGACCCTGACTCGCTCGTGCAGAGGGAAGGAAAATCGCTTTTTGAAGAAAGAATTGTGCACGCCGTCGCATTATCAACATTTTTTTATGAATTCCTTAAGAATCAGGTCGATATGTCCAGTATAGATGGACGCGCCAGACTCGTGGAACTTGCGCGACCGTTACTGTCAAATATTCCCCACGGAGTATTTAAACTAATGATGATAGAACGACTCGCCGACATAGCAAAAACCGACAAAAATGCCCTGCTAAACACATTTGGAAGCAAAAAAAATGTGACAAAAAGAGGGTTTAACGCGACTATTAATTACCAACGCCCCTCAATGTCGCTGGTGCGGAACGGGATATTACTATTATTACACAACCCCGGTCTGGCAAATATGGCAGGTAATGCCAGGCGTTTCGAGCAACTGGAAATGCCCGGTATCAGTTTATTGATCGAGTTACTTGAATTATTGCAGCAAAATCCGCATCTAACTACTGGCGCCGTCGTTGAGCATTGGCGAGGGACTGAAAACGAGCGTCACTTAAGCAAACTCGCTGGACAGGAATACATCACGCCTGATGCGGGTGCAGAAAATGAATTCCAGCATGTGCTTGCACGCTTGGAAAAACGAAGTGCTGACCAACGTTATGCTCAATTATGCAGCATACCACCAGGCAAGCTAAACAGGAGAGAAAAAGAAGAAATAAAACAATTGCTTAGCGTAGTAACGCTCAAAAATAGCAAGAACTAGAATAAATTTATGATTTCACAGCCATACCGGTTTTGTTATATACTTGACCGCTTAACTTTGGCTAGCGCAACGGGAAGGTAGAAAGGCCACATGAATCAACAACAGCAGCAATCTCAGCTAAAGATTCTTATCGCGAAAGGAAAGGAGCAAGGATACCTGACCTATCGCGAAGTAAACGATCACTTGCCAAATGAAATTGTCGATCCCGAGCAGATCGAGGATATCATCGGCATGATTAATGACATGGGCATCACTGTGCATGAGGTGGCGCCAGACGTCGAAAACCTCATCGTAGATGACGCCGCAACCATTTCCGATGACGAAGACATCACCGAAGAAGCGGCTGCAGCCCTGGCCAGCGTAGACAGTGACTTTGGTCGCACGACAGACCCGGTGCGCATGTATATGCGTGAAATGGGTACCGTTGAGCTTTTAACGCGCGAAGGCGAAATTAAAATCGCAAAACGCATTGAGGATGGCCAAAAACATATGTTGATGGCCCTCGCTAATTATCCTGAGACTATAGCAACTGTTCTTAGTATTTTTGATAAGGTCGAAAATGCTGATGGGCGATTGAGCGACATTCTCATCGGCTATATCGATCCCAATGCTGATGACGCGGAAATTCCTCAACCCGCTTCAGCGCCCAATACAGGAGACAGTAAGAACCAGAACGACATTGATTCAAATGATGATGACGATTCATCTGATGAAGAGGATTCAGCTGACACTGGCCCGGACCCTGAAGAAGCACGCATTCGGTTTACCCACTTGCAAAAAATCTATACCAAGGCAATTGCTGCCAGGAACAAACATGGCAAAGATGCGGCCTCAACCAAAAAGGCCTTTGCTGCGCTGACTGATTGTTTTATGGAATTCAAGTTAACACCGAAAATGGTTGACCTGCTTATTAACAATTTGCGTTCCATGGTTGATCGCATTCGCAGTCAGGAAAAAATCATTATGTCTATCTGTGTTAACAGGGCACATATGCCACGCAAAGACTTCATTACCTCTTTCCCTGATAATGAAACTGATCTTGAATGGTTACCCAATCAAATCGCTGGCGCGCATAGCTACTCTGCTGTACTGGAACAACACGCGGATGAAATTATTCGAGCACAGAACAAGCTCGTAGAGATCCAGGGTGAAAGTGGGCTCAATATTAATGAAATAAAAGACATTAACCGCAAAATGTCCATTGGAGAGGCCAAGGCTCGCCGTGCGAAAAAAGAGATGTGCGAGGCGAACCTGCGTCTTGTGATATCCATCGCAAAAAAATACACCAATCGTGGCCTGCAGTTTCTTGACCTGATTCAGGAAGGCAATATCGGGCTGATGAAGGCCGTTGATAAATTTGAGTACCGCAGGGGCTACAAGTTTTCGACCTATGCAACCTGGTGGATCAGGCAGGCGATCACCCGTTCGATTGCAGATCAGGCAAGAACCATTCGTATCCCTGTGCACATGATTGAAACGATTAACAAGCTGAATCGCATTTCAAGACAAATGCTTCAGGAAATGGGTAGAGAAGCAACGCCTGAAGAATTGGCTGAGCGTATGGAAATGCCTGAGGACAAGATCCGCAAGGTGTTAAAAATTGCTAAAGAACCGATTTCAATGGAAACACCAATAGGCGACGATGAAGACTCGCATCTTGGAGATTTCATTGAAGATCCCAACGTAATGGCTCCGCCCGAATCAGCGACTATTGAGGGACTTAGAGAAGCCACCTCCGTCGTACTGGAAGGACTTACTGCACGAGAGGCTAAAGTTCTACGAATGAGATTTGGTATTGGCATGAATACGGACCACACGCTGGAAGAAGTTGGCAAGCAGTTTGATGTTACTCGCGAGCGTATACGTCAAATTGAGGCGAAGGCGTTACGTAAGCTGCGTCATCCGAGTCGCTCAGATCCGCTGCGTAGTTTCGTGGATTAAACGTGAAAACAAAGGGAACGCTGCTCCCTTTGTTTTTTTAAAAGCAGGTGACGAATCCTGTCACACTGTATATACTACACAACCTTGAATAACGGGCCTGTAGCTCAGTTGGTTAGAGCAGGGGACTCATCGAAACGGTGCGTTCATATCGAAAGATATGAAATGAACGGGATGAATTCAGGGGAACCTTAACAGTATAGCTGATGGCAACCCTGAGCCAAGCCGAAGGTACACCCTCGGAAGGTGCAGAGACTACCTGAGAACTTAAGCGTTCTTAATAACAGGCTAGAGTGTCCCGCGCCCTATCAACCAGGTTGAGGGTGATGAGATAGTCCGCTCCTGATGGAAACATCAGGGAAAAGTGAATCCCTTGGTCGTAGGTTCGAGTCCTACCGGGCCCACCACAGTTTAACCAGATTCATCAATCCTTAGTCAGTCTCGTGGTCGTAGGTTGACAAGCTACATCCTTGTAGCTTGCCCTTCGGGCAGCTTGCAGCTGTCCCATTTTGTTCCAGTCAAAATGGTCGAGTCCTACCGGGCCCACCACTTTTAAATCAATTCCGTTTATCCTATCCTGGAGTTCAAATCATAATTACTACCCGCTGGCTACTCAGCCTTGGCCCATGATCAGCCGATATTCTTCTTAAACACAGATGATTTTGCGGTGTTAGTGTATATTATGTTTTAGAACAACTTATCAAAATTCTCTTTGTATTACTGATTATGGCTAACTTCGACCTTCCGACATCAACCACTTACCTTAAAAACAAGGCAAAACAACTGTTGTCGGCGAATAAAATAGATGATGCCCAGGCTGTTCTTGAAGAGATAATTGAAGAACAACCTGGCGATGCTGAATCCTGGCATTTGCTTGGGAGTATCAATGGTCAACTTGGAAACATTGATCAGGCTGAAATCGACTGCCGCAAGGCCATTGCATGTAATGATCAATTCGCACCAGCACACTCAACCCTTGGCAATATTCTGATGCTTCAACACCGTTACAAGGAAGCAGAGCAGTCTTTTTTACATGCACTGGAGATCGATCCGAACCTTGCTGAGACCTATAGCAATTTAGGAAATATTTCATTAAGTCTGAATCACATACAGGATGCTGTACAATATTATCTGACTGCCCTGGCTAAAAACCCTGAATTATTTGTTGCATACAGCAATCTTGGCGCTGCGTACACCAAACTGGGCGCCCTGATCAAGGCAGAAGAAGCGCTTAGACAAGCCATAACACTAATGCCGACTCACGCGGAAAGTTACTATCGTTTGGGTACTATCTGCGATACACAGGGGAATTTGTCTGACGCAGCAAAATATTATCAAAAATGCATTTCAATAAACCCGAAATTCATTAAGGCGTACTGTGCCCAAGCCAGGGTATTAATCGCAAACGGAGATCAGGAGAACGCCTACAAGACAGTACAACCTATCATTGAGGCTGGCATTGAAAGCCTGGAGCTTGTAATCACGCTCAGCCTGTTCAGCGATAAAATGGATTGCCAGGAACAGGCAATCATCATGGCCAAAAACCTGTTAAAAAACAAGACTTGTGAGAGTAACAACTCCATCACAACTATGCTGCATTTTAAATTGGGTGATCTTTACGATAAAAGAAAAAATTTCGATCAAGCATTCCATCACTTTGAGATTGCTAACCAATCCAGCGGCATCACTTATGATATAAATCGCGTTATTGCCTATTTCGATTTGCTTAAAAAAAAGTTCACAAGGGATTTTCTTCGTCAGACTCCACGAAGCACCGTGAACGCCCAACAGCCAGTATTCATTGTTGGAATGCCACGCTCCGGCACCACGCTTGTAGAACATATTCTGGCCAGCCACCCCGAAGTATTTGGAGCAGATGAACTCGACAATATTTCCCGTCTAGTCGATAAATTACCTGTCTTGTTACAGAGCTCTGATAACTACCCTGACTGTTTAAACAAACTTACCGCAACAGCGTGCAACGAATTAGCCAATGAGTACCTGGATGATATTAATGCGCTTACAGAGAAGCCGGCTACTCGCATTACTGACAAAATGCCTCAAAACTTTTACCACTTGGGTCTGATAAGCTTGTTATTCCCCAATGCGCACATAATACACTGCAAGCGTAATCCACTGGATAACTGCCTGTCTTATTATTTCCATCACTTCGTTTCTGGAGCGCACGCACATGGATATTCATATAACCTGACCACACTGGGGCAATATTACAAGCAATACGAGTCGTTGATGGAACACTGGAAAAAGGTACTTCCTGTCAGGCTGTTTGAAATCAATTACGAAGATTTGATCAATAACCAGAAAGAACTCAGTCATGGCCTAATAGATTTTATCGGATTGCCGTGGGATGAGCGATGCCTGAAATTTTATAAATCTGAACGACTCGCTAAAACTGCCAGCAGAGACCAGGTTAACCAACCTGTTTATTCGAAATCTATTGACAGATGGAAAAATTATGAGCAACACATACAACCATTATTAGATGAGCTAGCATAACTACCGGCCATTCTATTCACGAGCTGAAATGCAGGTCTGATTTAAAACCTTCCAACGCCGATAGCTTACTTCATGAGTACAGGCACACCCAGAGATACACCCGTTGCTTTCTCCAGATGTAAAATCTTGCTAATAAGGATTTCATCAGCCTGATAACCCTTGGGTATTAACAATAATCCGTTTTTGGTTACCAAATCCCTGGAGATTACCATGCCGGGAGACAATTTTCCCGCCGGTAAAATTTGTTCATCCACAATTGTTTCTTGATCAAATCCTACTATCTTCTCAAAAAACTGGTCCAAAACGTCAGGATCATAGTCAACCCCTCGTTTCGATACCATAAATTTCCTTGCAGCGTCTTCATTGCCTTTACTATACGATAGATAGTCAGACACGATTCTAATTATCCGCGCACCCAAGGGTATACTCTCGCCACCAAGCGCCTTTGGATATCCGCTACCATCAAATTTTTCATATAGATGGTGAATGATATTCGCGGCAGACTTCAATGGATCCAGTCCCATAAGAAGGCCCTCACCGACTACAAGTTGTTGTAAATACTCTGAGCGCTCGTTTTCCGACATACCATCTATTGATTTGGCAGACAACTCTTCGTTCAATCCTACCCGACCAACATCCTGCAACAATGACGCAAAATAAATGTCCTGAACATCTGCACCTGAAAGCCCATAGATCTCTGCCAATTTCACGGCCAATCCCGCAACATCTCGAGAATGTCCAATTTTTGCACCACCGGTCATCTCAATCAGTACTGAAAATACCTTTACTGCGTCCGAATAACTTGTTTTCAAGTCCTCATAGGCCACTGTCAGCATATCCATCATTTGCCGCAACTCTTGGGTACGATTTTCTACTTTTTTCTCAAGATTAGCATTGAGATCAATGAGTTCCTCATTCTGTTTTTTTGTCAGCTCGGTCAGTCGATCTCTTTCACGCCTTAATTTTATTAATTCCAATGCACGTTTTATTGTTAAAGTTATATCATTATCGTCCCAGGGTTTACTGATGTATTTATAGATATTGCCCTCATTGATCGCAGAGATGATTGACGAAATATCAGCATATCCCGTTAGTAGAATACGGATCGTATCAGGCCATCGGTTAGTAACTTGCGACAAAAATTCTGCGCCATCCATTTCCGGCATACGCATATCTGATATCACCAAATCAACATCATGCTGGGCCAACAATTCAAGACCCTCGGCACCACTACTGGCAAATAACAGTTCTTGACGTAATGGTCTCAAAAGACGCCTCAATGCAGAGAGGATGTTTGACTCATCATCAACGAAAAGAATTTTGAATTTTGCCTCATCTTCCCGGGTTATTTGTTGACTGTTTTTCATATCCATAATTTACACCACGCTAATCCTTGCTCATGCAACGGCTTTTTGATCATCTTGCATGGTTGGCAACCAAATGGTAAATGTGGTTCCAACACCTAACTTACTCTCGACCTCAATTCGGCCATTGTGCTTTTCGACAATCCCGTACGATAATGATAATCCTAAACCCGTACCCTCTCCGACCGGTTTCGTTGTGTAAAATGGATCAAAAATATGGGAAATATTTTCTTCGTCTATACCTCTTCCATTGTCGCTTATCTTGACCCATACCCAATCCGCTGCCTGCACACCCGTTGTTATCGTAATCTCGCCTTTAGCCGTCATCGCATGCGCTGCATTTACCAGCATATTCAGAAATACCTGGTTGATTTGGGAAGCGATGCACATCACATTCGGTAAATTCCCATAATATTTATTAACAACCGCCTTGTATTTCAACTCATTATGAACGATATTCAGCGTGCTATCCAAGCACCTATGTATATCCGCATATTGCCATTCTTCTTCATTCGCATGGGAAAATCCCTTTAAGTCCTGAACAATTGCCCGCACCCGCTCAAGTCCTTCATGCGATTCTGCGATCAGGTCTCTGACGTCGTCTTTGAGATATTCAATCTCAAATTTATCTCTAATTTCATCCACATCGGTAGCCAAGTCATCAATACCAACCGCCGACTTTAGTTGTTGTTCATATTGATCTATTACTTCCAGCATATTTGAAATATAGCTTTCCAATGTACTCAAATTCGAACTAACATAGCCCACTGGATTATTAATCTCATGTGCAACGCCCGCAGATAATTGACCAATAGCCGCCATCTTGTCTGCCTGCATCAGTTGCCTGTTAATCAGGTCTATTTTTTCCACCATCCGTATAAACTCGCTTGATAACAAACCGATTTCATCTTTATTTTTCGTCAATAATGTCTTATCGACCTTGCCTGTATCGGCATAGCAATGTACAGCATTCGTGATATTTCTTAACGGTCTAGTGATAATTGTCGACAGTATCAGCGCAACTAAACTCGCCAAAATCGCTAATCCCGTAGCTACCAAGAAGCCCACGCGCCTTATCTCCTCAGACCCGGCAATGACAGTCTCATATGGCACAACCTTAACAATTGCCAAGTAGTGCCTATGATCATCTTTCTGAAAAAATATTTTTCTCATGTAGATTGCGTCTGCATGATCTGCCCCCTCACGCTGGTGATAACTAACATTTTCGAAAGATATATCCTCCTCATCATAATAGGCCTTCAGCCTCGGAAATAGATCATAAATATTTCCTGCACCAGGGGTTTCGATTTGCATTGATATCTGGCTCTTAGGGTGTATCAGATAACGGCCGGTTTCATTGGTTAGATAGTAGCTTCCCTCGCTCTCTTTATAGCGTTCATTGAGATCAGTCAGTAAATCTGAAACATCCATTGTTATCAAGATCAATAAGAACAAACGGCCAGTGTCATCATATAAAGGTATACCACTCGTCAGTACTGGCACTCGTGGCTCGACGATTTGTTGTTCTTTCTTAAGCAGATGAACTGATGAAACATATAACTGACCTTTCTCTAAAACCTTCGTTTCTTGGTAGCTTTTTAGGTGGCTTACGTTTTTCAAATGGGATTGTGATTTAACGGTGACGTTATTTTTTATTCTCTCGACGACTATTAATTCTCTTCCGGGCGCCGCTAAATCAATCAGACTGATATCCAGGTAATGCTCTCTTTCCTTTGCCAAGGAACGGAATATTACCGAAAGCCTATCCAACCACACTGCTTCCGACGAGCCTCCAAGCTCATCATATCCGTTATTTGCTTTTGCGCGGCTAGTTCCACTAATAGGGGGTACGTTTGATAATAGTCTGATATCTTCAGTCAACTGCTGAATTGCACGGTCAATTAGCAAACTATCTTGCACCACATCATCACCGATATTAGATAACTCCTTTATTACCAGCACATCCTGGTATAAGGAATGGATCACGTAGCTCATTACCATCGCAACGGTCACGACCAGCAGGACAGCCATTATACTGATTTTTCTTCCAAGTTTGTTTAGCACGTGATCATTACTCAGTTTACTTAATTTTCTTATCTGAAACCTTCATTAGTTATCGCTATCACTCAAGTAAGGCCTGTATAAGTAATATAACTCCTCTACCGCATCTTCAATCGCATAGGGCAATGTTTTTGCAAAGAGATCCAATAATATTATGGCATTGACTGTCCCGTCTTGCTGGGTCACATCACCAATTCTTTTTGCCATCGATTTGTTCACCTGTTGCAGATTACTATAAATTCTTGCTAACCCATCAAGTTCCAGATCTGCTTTCCCGTTCTGCTTATATAAAAAATGCTGCGCGAGCAGATACATTGAAACCGCACGATAGATAGTTTCTTCTTCTGTTGCTAACGGCAAATGAAATCTGGCCATAGGTCTAAGAAAAACCGTGTGTGGACACCCACTTGTTGCGATGACCAAACCTAGCAATGAACTTACCGCTCTCTGAACACTCGTTGATTGAGAAATGGTTCTCTCTGCTGTGATCACGACTACCTCTACATCTTCGTATGAAGACAAGTCATCACCCAACGCTAGTAGTTCAACCATATTGACTGCAACGGGACAATGCGACACATCACAGCTTTTAAGAGGACAGTTAGGGCATTGATGAGTGTCCAATGCCGTCCAATCCGGGTAATTTCCATTGACCGTGTTGATACTCTCGAGTGAGTCCGGGTCAATACGCCAGTTAAATCGCCGAACATCACGATCAGATAGCTTAAATGAATAATTAAATTCGATTCCCATATCCATATACTCATAGAACAAACCATACTGGCTTTCACACATTATCGACACTGAGATACGGGTTCTTTAATAAAATCGGTTCAAAACCGGTATGTGTCATAAAATAGCGCGATATTAAAAATAATCTTACGCTACTGTTTTCGTACCTAAAGATACCCGTAAATTCTCCGATGGTATTAGTCGGAGCAGTCCAACCTAGACTTGGTGAGCATCATTTTGGAATCATTTAAGAATAATCCGAACTCAAATAAACCTCTGACTGTTACCAACCGCACATGCTTGCGGGACTCGCTGTAATAGCTATTTTTATAACAGAGCTATAAATTTTTCTTCGCGGAATATTTAGGATAGTCGATTAGCAGAACTGGTTGCTACTTTTCTCAATAAGCGGGATAAATCTGCTAACTGTATTGAGTTAGAAATAACAGAAAACGCTTAATTGACAGAATATGAGCGCGCTGCCAAGGTGATTACGCGTCTTGATCAATTGGACATAGCCCTATCAATTGATGACTTTGATACAGTATATTCATCTCTTTCTCAACTGAGCAAACTGCCAGCACAAGCTCCAAAAATTAATATGAGTCTAGTCAAAGACATTCTTCAAAACAATACAAATGCAACGATCGCCCGTCCTACGATTGATATGACACATAACCTTGATCTGACGGCAATCGATGTGGGGAGTTGGAAACATGGAGACACCTGGAACAGGTCGGATGCAAATATATTCAAGATTATATCTTTAGCAACCCGCTACCCACTGATGAATTGACAAACCGGCTTAACACCTAACAATTGGAAGCACCTGGATCCTTCTAACAACAAGACGCCAAATTTGTGAGCTCGCAGCGCTAGACAAAACACCCTGAGTTTAACCATTGATTTCATCATTAAGTCTGGCAACAAGCGCTGCAACAATTCCATAAAAATCTTTTCCCTGCTTCCTATAGTCCTTTTGAATTACATAACCAGGCCCTTTATCAACGATTGATAATAAATGATCGAAATAGCATGCTTCACCTTTAGCAACTGCAATTGGACGTAACACATCACACACATTCAAAAGTACATTTCTCATCTTGGTTGAACGCCCTGTCTCGTCAATGACAAGACTGGCATTTAATCCCTGTCTTGATGCCTGATAGTGATTTTCTTTTTCTATCCACCAGGGCAATGGTCGCGGAAACGCTTCTACATGATCACCATTCCCGGGATGTCTAAAATAAGATACAAGCGAGCGTATAAAACAAGCAATGGCAACCGCATCTTTCACTTTTGATTGCGCATCCATAACGCGAATCTCTAATGTCCCAAGCACTGGACGAGGCCTTATATCCCAGTGAATATCATTTACCGATTGAAATATTCCAGCATGCATGGCTCCTTTTAAAAAGACCTCAAATTCACCCCAGTTTTTAAAAGACGGCGGAATCCCAAAACTTCTGGCGGCTGCTAATATACGGTGCCGGTAAGCCGCATAACCTGTATCATAGCCTCGCCAGTATGGCGAATTCGCGGATAACGCAATTAGCAATGGTAAAAACGCTTTAAGTTTATGCATTAACATAATCGCTTCGTTTCCGGTCCTCATGCCGATATGCACATGCGTGGCATAAGTAATCTGATTATGTCCTAAATAGCCAGCAGTCTTTTCCATCACTTGATAGCGAGGCAGAGGCGTAATCAAAGCCAGTTTTTCACAGAAAGGATGAGAACCTGCTCCACAAAGCGTCATACCCAGGTTAACACACTGCTTTTTTAGACCACGGATTGTTTCGATCATGCTGGTTTCGAGTTCTTCCAATTCCTTGCAAACCTTTGATGCAACCTCCACAGTATTTTGAATAAACTCAGGTTTTACCAGTTCACTATCAGGATAAAACTCAATGAGCGGCAAGATACTATCAACCAGGTCTAGCGTTTGACTATCCAATAGCTGCAGTTCCAGCTCCATGCCAATCGTATGCGGGTCCGAACGGTGAAATTCCAATTGTCTAGCTCTGATATTCTGCCAATGCGACTCTGGCCACTTCATCAAAAAAAGCCGCACCAACCTTCAATACCTCTTCATCAATATCAAATGAAGGGCTATGCAGAGGAATATACTCTTGCGTCTTTTTGCGAGCACCAAATCGTACATAACATCCTGGGGCCTGGCGTAAAAAATAAGAAAAATCTTCAGAGCCCATACTCGGATGATCCATTGCCATCAGGCCGTTTTCACCCACAACGTTGCATGCCGCTCTATGCGCTATTTTTGTTTCTCTTAGTGTATTAACGACTGGAGGATAGCCTTCATCAATTTTGATGTTAATCTCTGCATTGTGCAGCTCTCCCAATGAACGGGCCATCCTCTTGAGTCCATTATGGATATGCTCCCGAACCTCAGGCAATGTAGTACGAATTGAACCCTCCAGGGTCGCTTCTTCCGCGATGACATTGGGTGCGCTGCCAGCCTCGACACGACCGATCGTTACAACAGACGGATAAACCGGATTTACCTCCCGTGACACAAGTGTCTGTATCACAGAAATCATCGAGCCCGCTATAATGACGGCGTCGATCGCCTCATGAGGACGCGCACCATGCCCTCCCTTACCTTTAATCTTGATCAAAAACCGGTCCGATTGAGCTGTTATCACTCCCTCAGCAACCATGATCTCTCCAACCTGATAGTGATGCGTAACATGACCACCAAATATTGCTGAGACAGGGTCCAGAACCCCTGATTTAATAACAACTCGAGATCCGCCACCTTTTTCCTCAGCAGGTTGAAAAACAAGCAGCACATTACCGTCAGCACGATTAATTGTCAGTAGCTCGGCCGCACCCAGCACTATTGCCATATGTGCATCATGCCCACAGGCGTGCATCTTACCTTCGATGGTCGACGAAAAAGGTAGATCAGTATTTTCAGCACCTGGCAACGCATCCATCTCGGCCCTGAGTGCAATAGTGACATCCTGTTTTTCCCTTCGATAAGACCGATGACACCAGAACCTTTTCCATCGTATTGATACGAAATACCTAATCGTTTCAGCTCACCAATAATTACGCTAGCGGTTTGCTCTTCCTCGAAAGCGAACTCTGGATGACCGCGCAAAGCACGACGAAATGTGACCAATGGTGGGAAAATAGCCAAAGATTTATAGCCCCTTTCCATATCGACACCCCTACACTCTCGTAGAAACATGAACGACATGAAACCATAAAATTAATTTAGACTTCTTGTTATTAGCTTATTCTCTTTTATCAACTTTTACAGCGCGTTAAAACGATAAATTAATACTCGCATACATTTCATGTACAATGAAAGCAATTAAAGAACAACGATCCTGGTATCAATAGAAGGAGTGCCATGTCTTCTGTTAAATCTCTAAACGCATCGTCTTTGATCACCCCATGCAACCCTGATCAATTTGACTTTAATACAACAGCGGAACTTGGCGATCTTGATGAAATAATTGGCCAGGAAAAAGCATTGGATGCATTGAAATTCGGTATAGGTATTAACCATAAAGGATACAATCTGTTTGTATTAGGCCCATCCGGCGTTGGCAAACACACAATGGTTAATCAATACCTGAAACAGCAGGCCGCCAGTGGATTGATCCCCGACGACTGGTGCTACATCAACAATTTCAAACATCCTCATCAACCTAGGGCGATCAAGCTTCCCGCAGGTAGCGGGCAGTCTCTCCGAAACGACATGGACCACTTGATCGAAGATCTTCGCTCGGCTATCCCCATTGCATTTGAGAGCAAGGAGTATCATGCCAGAGTCAAAGAAATTGAAGAAAACCTGAAAGCGATACGTGACGAAGCTATCAATGAACTTGCAAAAGCAGCCGAAGAAAAAAATGTTACCCTGCTGTCGACGACTCGAGGCTTCGTATTTGCTCCGCTGAATAAAAAGGGAGAGGTCATCAAACCGGAGGAATTCGACAAATTACCTAAGGAAGAACAGGAATATTGTGAAAATATTATTGAAGAACTGCAAGAAAAATTAACGTCTACTATCCATCTAGAGCCCAGGTGGCAACGTAAAGCTCGCGAAAAAATTAAGGCGATCAATCAGGAAGTCGCATTGTTGGCTACCGAACATCTTATAGAAGACCTGAAAAACAAGTACCAAAATCTTCCAGCTGTATTGGAGTACCTGGACTTCGTTAAACAAGATGTTATTGAACACCTTGATGACTTCCGCAGCAGGGATGACAACACTACCGTTGCCAGTATTGTCGGCATTAACGGAAAACCGTCATTCCACCGCTACCAGGTCAATGTTTTGGTTGATCATAGCTTGTCATCTGGTGCGCCCGTTATCTATGAAGATAGTCCGATACACCAGAACCTGGTCGGCCGTGTTGAACACCAGACACAGATGGGCGCCCTGATAACGGACTTTACGCTTATCAAACCAGGCATGCTTCACATAGCGAATGGTGGCTATCTCATTCTTGATGCCTACAAGGTATTAACCCAGCCATACGCTTGGGAAGGACTGAAACGAGCGATCTATTCACAAGAAATAAAGATCCAGTCTTTGGGGGAATTATATAGCCTAGTCAGAACAGTTTCTCTGGAGCCTGAACCGATACCACTCGATATAAAGATAGTATTACTTGGTGATCGTCTGCTTTATTATTTATTACTATCTCTCGATCCGGATTTCAGCGAGCTGTTTAAGGTTTCAGCCGATTTTGAGGACCGCCTAAGCCGTAATGGTGAAAACAATCAGCTCTATGCACAGATGATTGCAACGCTTGCTCGCAAACAAAACCTGCTACCATTTAATCGTGATGCAGTTGCCAAGATAATTGAACACAGCTCGCGTCTGGTGGAAGATGCGGAAAAACTCTCCACCCATATGCTGAGCATTGCGGACCTGCTACTCGAAGCCGATTATTGGGCACGGGAAAACGCGCATGAAGTTATAAAACGTAGTGATATTCAACAGGCGATTGATGCCCAGATCAGGCGCGCAAATCGTTTGCGGGAAAATATCTATGAAGAGATCAATCGAGGAACGATTCTTATCGATACAGACGGAGAACAGATCGCTCAAGTTAATGGGCTTTCGGTCATCGATATGGGAGATTTCTCATTTGCTCAACCTTCTCGCATCACGGCAACTGTACGCCTAGGAGAGGGTGATATTGTAGACATAGAGCGTGAAGTAGAGCTCGGAGGGGCGATTCATTCAAAAGGTGTGCTCATTCTGTCTTCATTTCTCGGTGCCCGTTACGCCAAGAAACAACCACTGTCGCTTAAGGCCAGCCTGGTTTTTGAACAATCCTACGGCATGATCGATGGCGATAGCGCATCAACCGGTGAGGCCTGCGCATTGTTATCCGCACTGGCCGATATTCCGATTAAACAGCGTTTTGCTATCACGGGCTCACTGAATCAACAGGGACAAATACAGGCGATTGGTGGTGTTAATGAAAAGATTGAAGGGTTTTATGATGTATGTAATGCAAGGGGGCTTACGGGTGATCAAGGCGTCCTGATCCCATCTTCAAATGTTAAACACCTTATGCTGAGGGACGATGTCGTCGACGCGGTGGAAAAAGGTAACTTTCACATTTACCCTGTATCAACGGTAGATGAAGCCATCGAATTACTGACCGGCATACCGGCAGGAACACCCGATGAGCAAGGGCAATACCCAGACGGATCGATTAATAAACTCGTTGACGAGCGGCTAGCCAGCTTTGCAAAATACCAACATGATTTTTCAAAAAGCTCAAAAGAGTCTGAGCAGAAACAAGAAGACTAGCTAATCCAGAATTACTCCCAACGATCCGCTTCTTCTGAAGCGCCATCCCAACCTTCCGAGTGGAAAGGAGCATCACCGAAATCATCGGTCATCAGGTTATCGTACGAGTCGTCCCAGTCTTCCGGTGGCGAGATTAATTCCAGTTCCATCCGGTTCCAACTATCGATATCGATTTGTTCCAGTTCACCTTCAAAGTGATGTATTTCCAGAATCCCTTCCTCTTCTTCCCACGCGACGACCATAAACATATTACCGCCAACGTCTCTGTACCATCCATCAATAACAGGCAATACTCCGATATCCATTGCAAAACTCCAAATTCAAAGTTAACGAGGTAGAAATATTTAACCTACCGGGACCCTCGTACTCCCGAAATGTGCCTCCTGCCATGATAATAGGCGTTCCCTCTCTAAACAACGATAAGGCTCGTCTGGCAAATCGATTAACGATTGCCTAACGGCGATTTGACAGGCACTAGTCATTCGGCAGGTTTTTTTTGCATTCAGACAACACATCAGGTAGCGCTCTGCCAATCAAAACAGGCGGCTGCTTCACATCAAGATCAAAATCAAGCACGTGAACAACGTTCACACCCGGCTCGGTTACTTGCTGTTGATGGGTTTCCGCCGCCTCCCGATTTGAATGCATCCCGACAATGTACAGTTTTTCCTCAGGGTGACCCACCATTTCCATTAAGACCGTCCAGACCTTCATAACACCTCCATTATTGAACAAGACCCTCTAAACATATGGTTTTAATCTGATTTTTTTAATCCTTATGTTCAAGCCTTTAACACTTGTCTAATATATCCGTAGTCTGGCAAGCCAGTTAGTTATAAAATATACCAAATAGGTGGAAATTTCTATTTTGATCCTGATAAAACACTCGATAAACCCAGCTCAATGGTCCATTAGGTATACGGTGAATTGATCACCCATTCACCGTTGCACCCATTAATCCGCGAATAGCAAAACCATGATGAAAATCAGCGATACAACTCCAGCGGACAAACTTCACTCCGCCCTCGAAACAGGAGTAAAGATTGTAAATGATTATTTACATACTGCTTTGGAAACCTCACCGGACATGATTTTTGTTTTGTCTAGCGATGGAAAACTAATTGATGTCAATGAAATTTTCCTGAATAGCTAAGGATTTACGCGAGAAGAAATCATTAACGCTGAACCACAGACATGGATGGGCAAATGCTTTACACCGGAAATGACCTTAAACAAAATTCAGGACGCAATTAACGGCCTGAATCCGGAAACTGAACTCTTTTATTGATCAGACAAAATCTGGCAAATCTTTGCAGACACCCTGACTTTTCAATTCGTAGTGATACCGTTAACCGCTGTTATAAATTCTGTTGGCTGCCACCAGGGCCACACCCGTGTTAACAGGTGCTCCCATCTCGCTTAACACTTCTTCCAGTGCAGAAAGACAAAGCAGTACATTCCGCTCATTTGACGAGTACCCCATTAAACCGATACGCCATACCTTGCCCGCCATTACCCCCAGCCCAGCACCAATCTCAAGACCATATTTTTTTAACAATTGACTGCGAACAGACACATCATTAACCCCGTCAGGTATGCTTATCGCGTTGAGTTGAGGTAACCGGTCCTTTTCATTGACCACAAATTCCAGTCCCATGGCCTCCAGTCCAGCACGCAGCGCCTGATGATTTAACTGATGCCTTTGCCAGGAACTTTCCAATGTCTCCTGTTGCAGGACACACAATGCTTCATGAAGTCCATACAGCGCGTTAATGGGCGCGGTGTGATGATAAGCCCGTTTACCCTCGCCTCCCCAATAAGCCATGACCAGATTAAGATCCAGAAACCAGCTTTGGACGGGGGACTTCCTTTGCCTGACCACCTCCTGTGCCCTGTCATTAAAACTGACCGGAGACAGCCCGGGTGTACAGGAAAGACATTTTTGCGTTCCGGAATAGATCGCATCAATTTCCCACTCATCCACTCTCAAGGGTGTGCCACCCAATGATGTGACCGCATCGACGATGGTGACACAATCGTATTCATGAGCAAGCTTGACCAGTGTCTCCGCGTCCGATTGTGCGCCCGTCGACGTTTCAGCATGAACAAAAGCAACCACCCTGGCGTCCCGATTGGCTTTCAGGGTATCTTCCAGTTTATCGGGATCAACGACAGTTCCCCATTCGTCCTCAACCATCACCGCCTCACCACCACAGCGAACAACATTTTCTTTCATACGTCCACCAAAAACGCCGTTTTGACAAACGATCACCTTGTCGCCAGGCTCTACCAAATTGACGAAGCAGGTTTCCATACCAGCAGAACCGGGTGCAGACACCGGCATGGTTAACGCATTTTTAGTTTGATAAGCATACTGAAGCAATGCCTTTAACTCCTCCATCATTGAGACAAATGCCGGATCCAGATGGCCTATGGTCGGCCGAGACATTGCTTCGAGAATTCGAGGATTAACATCTGAGGGCCCCGGGCCCATCAATATTCGTTGCGGTGGGTGAAAAGAACTGGTTGCCATTGCTTACCTCACTCTCAATTCAGGCATAAGTGATTTCATTGCATAAGCATATGAAAAATGGATCAAATTGTCATCCACAATTATAGTCGGGTTATAGCATTCGGGGATAAATATCACGACACCAGAAACAAATGTAACGGTTATTGTTCCAACAGCTCAATCCAGTGTTTTACCGGGAGCCGGGTACCACTTTGCAGCTGTAGCAAGCAGCCAATATTAGCCGTTGCAATGAGCGCAGGCTGGCCTTCTTCAAGGCTGGCCAGTTTATCTGCCAACAGCTGCCGGGCAATTGATTTTTGTAGAATAGTATTGGTTCCACCAGCGCCACAGCACAAGTGAGCGTCGCGCACTTGTGTCAGCTCATAACCACACCTTTCCAGGATATTTTCTACAACGTTTTTTTTCTGCAAGCCATGTTGAAGACTACAGGATGCATGAAATGCAATCGACATCCCGTTGGTTTCAAGTTTTAATCTACCCAGGTCTTCAGCATCGATAATCTCCGACAGATCACGCACCCGACTGGATATCTCCCGCGCCTTGTCAGCGTAGGCAACGTCCTCACTTAACACTGACTGATACGCCTTGAGCATCGACGTACAGGCACTGGACGAGGAAATAATAGCTTCACAACCATTTTGGATAGCGCTCCACCACGCATTAATATTTTTGCGCATCGCCAGCACCGATTCCTTGTGCGCAGCGAGATGATGGCTAACCGCGCCACAGCACCCTCCACCATCAGGTCGGATAACGGAGATTCCAAGCCGGTCCAGTACTCTAACCGTTGCTTCGTTAATACCGGGATTGGTAACAGACTGCACACATCCATCCAGAAGGATCATTTGTCTTTGATGCCGGATATTGGCTGGTGAAGAGGTACAGGAACTTGATGAATGGTTAAAGGGTGGAATCAATTGTTTTAATGCCTTTGGCAACAAGGGCTTGACTATATTCGACAATCGTAACAAGGGCCCCAGCCGTCTTGGATAGGGCAATACCTTTCGCAAAATCCAGCGTAGCTGACGCTCGCTCAAGGGTCTTTTAACCCGTTGCTCACAAATCGAACGACCGATATCCAGTAATCGTGAATACTCAACGCCTGACGGACAGGTCGATTCACACGAACGGCAAGTCAGACAGCGATCAAGGTGTTGTTGTGTATTCCGACCTGCAGCAGCACCCTCCAGCATTTGCTTGATCAGATAGATCCGGCCACGTGGACCGTCCAGTTCGTCACCCAGTAACTGATAGGTCGGACAAGTGGCATTACAAAATCCACAATGAACACAACTGCGCAGAATCTTTTCAGCCTCCCGGCCCTGACGGGTCGCCAGCAACTGTTTTTCTAGCCAGGTTTGCATCTCAACTCTCACTCATAAGTCGGCGTACATGATACCTGGATTCAGAACACGGCATGGATCAAACGCGCACTTGAGATGTTGATGAACGGAGTGCAAGGCAGGCGGTAAGGGATGAAAAATGGTTTCCGACGAATCATGCCCCCTGAAACGGGTTGCATACCCACCAGCCTTTTTTACGCAATCTCTTACATGACCTTCTTCCAGTGAAGTTTTTAACCAACGCTGCGCGCCGCCCCACTCTATCAACCACTCACCTTCGACAGGCAACTCTGCAGTTGCCGGCGGTACACTCACTCGCCATAAAGGGTCATCATTACGGAAAAAAGGGTGTGTTTGATCTCGAATCGCAGACCAGAATTGATGGGAGTCAACTATCTCCCCCCCGCCCAGACTGGGTATCGCAGCATCAACTCCCGACTTTGTGCCGGACAACCGGATATAAAGTTGATTATCGGTATATGCCGAAGCGGTTACGGGCAAGGGTTTTCCAGACCATTGATTCAACTGCCGTATCGCCTCCTGTTGGCTTAATTGAAATCGCAAGGTTTTATCAACGTCTGGTTTTGGCAACACCTTTAACGATATCTCTAACAAAACCCCCAGTGTACCCATCGCGCCAACCATAAGGCGAGACGCATCAAAACCGGCAACGTTTTTTACAACCTCTCCGCCAAAACGTAAAACCTCACCTTTTCCGTTAACGCTTTGAACGCCCAAAACATAATCACGCGCCGCACCCCAGTACACCCTGCCCGGCCCGGACAATCCACTGGCAACCGTTCCACCAATCGTCGCGCTCCCGGTAAATTGCGGTGGTTCAAAAGGTAACATCTGCCCAGCCTCGCCCAGCATCGCTTCGATCTCGGACAATCGGGTACCACATCTGGCGGTTAGCACTAATTCACTCGGCTCGTAATTCACAACGCCGCGATGCTCACCGACCAAAAGTGGATTAGCTTTACGCTTTCGCCCATAAAATGATTTACTGTTCCCGCCGATGATGCTTACCGGCTCGCGATTCGCATTAGCATCGCGTACCTGTTGTTGCAACTGATTGCTGATATCCATTGCTAGAATCTTTCCAGGTCCGGGAAGGGTAGCTTGCCATGATGCACATGCATGGCACCCAGCTCTGCACAACGGTGCAATGTGGGCACTGCCTTGCCCGGGTTCAGCAAACGCATCGGGTCAAACGCCTCCTTGATGGCATGAAACTGGCCAAGTTCTGCTTTTGCAAACTGAACGCACATTTGATCAAGTTTCTCAACACCGACTCCATGCTCACCGGTTATAGCACCACCAACGGCAACACAAAGCTCGAGAATCATTCCACCAAACTCCTCTGTCTTTTCCAGCTCACCGGGTTTGCTGGCATCGTATAAAATCAATGGGTGCAGGTTTCCGTCTCCAGCATGGAATACATTGGCAACGGGCAGCTGAAATTCTAGGGACCATTGAGAGATTCTTTCCAAGACCTCGGATAAACGATGTCGGGGAATGGTTCCGTCCATACAATAATAGTCGGGGGATATTCTGCCCACTGCAGGAAAGGCAGCTTTTCTACCCGCCCAGAATTGCAACCGTTGTTCTTCATCAACAGCGATGCGCACTTCTGAAGCACTGTTGACTTCGAGTATCTGGTGCACGCTGGCAACTTGCTCATTGAGCTCTGCTTCAGAACCATCAAGCTCGCAAAGCAGTATTGCCGATGCTTCCCGTGGGTAACCCGCTTGTATGAAGTCATCCGCTGCTGCTATTGCGAGCTTGTCCATCATCTCCAGACCTGCAGGCACAATCCCGGCAGCGATAATGCTTGCAACGCTTTGGGCAGCATTTGACACATCATCAAATGCTGCCAGTAATACCTGCGTCTGCTCTGGCACAGGTAACAACTTCACGGTTACCTCTACAATAATTCCCAGCAATCCCTCTGATCCGGTCATTAACGCGAGCAAATCATATCCGGGGCTATCGAATCCGGATCCTCCCAGCGTTAACAGGGAACCATCCGGGGTTACGATTTTTAATCCGGTAATATTATGTACGGTCAGCCCGTATTTCAGGCAATGAACACCTCCCGAGTTTTCTGCGACGTTCCCGCCAATGGTGCATGCAATTTGAGAGGATGGATCAGGCGCATAAAATAAACCATGCGACGCCACTGCTTCTGAAATCGCAAGATTCCTGACACCAGGTTCAACCGTTGCAACCCGATTCTCCAGGTCTATATCCAGTATTCTTTTGAATTTCGCGAGGCTAAGCAGCAATCCGTTGTCATCCGGCAAGGCCCCACCGGACAAACCAGTGCCCGCTCCACGCGCCACGACGGTCAAATTTCGCTCGTGACAGAAACGCATAATGGCCTGAATCTGATGAATGTCTTCAGGAATACAAACCATACGCGGCGTATTTCGATAAGCAGACAGGCCATCGCACTCGTAAGGACGAAGGTCTTCTTCTTTATACAATACGCAATCAGCTGGTAATATCGTTAGCAAATCGCGAACAATGGATTGCTTGTCCCACATAATTTCGTCGTCGGCTTTCAAGTACTGAAGTACGATTATTAAACGAATAAGCATAAAACAAAACACTACAATTAATAAGGATGATCATCAGGTGCGTTACTAGACACAGCTATGTGACTTTATCACTGACGAGAGAAGCTACTACTGTTTTAATGTATTCAACGTTTCAGATTATATTTACAGGAGGTGCTTATCATGGACCTTGAAACCAGAAAAATTGCAGTTTTCCAAAATCTGGGAGCGGTAGATCGAGTTATTCGGGTTGTACTGGGTACCGTTTTACTGGGTGGCGCCATCATCAACATGCAAACTATCGGCGCTATTACCGCGTGGCATGCGCTAGCGGGCCTGGTATCTGTTTATCCCTTTCTAACGGGTATTCTGGGCTGGGACCCCTTCTATTCAATGTTTGGCGCTCGTTCTTGTAACATTGACGGCGGCCGAAACGCTTGCGGCTCTTTCCCTTATGAGGTCGATGCCGCAGCGGGACATAATCCGGTTCCCGATACGGATGTGGATAGTACGCTGACCGGCTCGCATCACGAAACAAACAAAAAAGCGGCGTAAGACATATACTTTAAAGCTGAGCGAGCGCCTGACCACCTGGAAAACGGAACTTACCAGGTGGTCAGGCAATATTTTCCAATGTATTTCTCTCCCAATACCGACTGATTTGACAGGCTTGCATATCCACGGTGTTCGAGATGAACCACTACGGAAGGATATTGACTGTCAATGCGCTCAACCAATTCGCAACCATGCCAATACGCTGGAGAACGGGTCAAACTAATCAAACTGGTACAATATTTTTGGAAATTCCATTATAATCAAACGTATACAAAAATCGTTATCATGAAACAGGCTTAATAGAAAACCGGTTTTAATAATGGTTACTTAAGGTTGAATGTTTATTATTCACGATTAAAATTTCACACAGGCAGTATCCCTGTCCAGAATAAAAAATCCATGTACTGGAGGAATATCAAATGAAGGCCAAAGACCGACGCCTCGCAGAACTACGCGACGCTATCAATGAACTGACCCCAAATGAGGCTTACGAGTTACAACAACAAGGGGCAGCATTAATTGATGTTCGAGACATGGAAGAAATTGTACAAGGCAGCCCTACCGATGCCTACAGACTCGGTAGAAGCTTTCTGGAACTCAGTATTGAAGACAAAATCCCTGATCTCGACCGACCTTTGGTCGTAATGTGCGCTGGAGGTGTGCGCTCGCTGTTCGCAGCGGAAGGTTTGCAGCGATTAGGCTATACGCATGTGAACTCGATAACGGGTGGCTTCAGCCGCTGGAAAAGCGAAGGCCTCCCGTTTGAAACCCCTCGCATGCTGGATACTCAAGCACGTGAACGCTATGCGCGCCATTTGAAAATACCTGAAGTTGGCGAGGCCGGACAACTCAAGTTGCTCGATAGCAAGGTGTTGCTGATTGGTGCTGGAGGTTTGGGATCACCTTCGGCCTTTTATCTGGCAGCTGCGGGTGTCGGCACGATTGGATTGATGGATCATGATGTCGTCGACCGCAGCAATCTACAACGACAGATTCTGCATACCGAATCAAGTGTTGGCATACCCAAGGTTGAATCAGCAAAGGAAAGGCTGGAGGCACTAAACCCTGATGTTAAGGTGGTAACCTATCAATCACGCCTCGATAGAGACAATATTGAAGAAATATTTAGTGACTACGATGTCATTGTTGATGGTACAGATAATCTACCCACGCGTTACCTGATTAACGACGCATGCGTAAAGCTGGGACTGCCCAACGTTCATGCAGCCGTCTATCGATTCGAGGGACAGATCACCGTATTCTGGCCTGCCTATGATAAACAGCAGGGTGGCTGTTACCGTTGCATGTTCCCGGAACCACCACCACTGGAGCTGGCGCCTTCCTGCGCAGAAGCAGGCGTGCTCGGCGTTATGCCCGGTGTACTTGGGCTACTTCAGGCCGTTGAGGCAATCAAAATCCTGCTCGATATCGGTGAACCACTGGTGGGGCGTCAGTTGATTTACGATGCGCTCAGTGGCCAGTTCACAACACTCAAAACCCGACCCAATCCAAAATGCCGTTACTGTGGGGAAGACGCGGACTTCCCTGGCTACGAAGAATACGCACAGGTGTGCGCATCTGATATTGCCTAAACCCGATGAAGAATTAACGACGAGAGAGTGATCCAGGCCGTAACCAGCGTATACCTGACATGCTATAGGCTATCGATTTTTTGCTTTGGCAAGGTAAAAGCGGGAGAGATAACGCACGAGGCCATGGATGGCCGAGGGACGAGCACATTGAAGTGCGAAGTAGAAAATGTCGGAAACCTATTGTCGAGTTTATGTTGGGATAAATGAGCATCGGAAGCGCTTGTCAA
The DNA here is from genome assembly GCA_046754065.1 of Gammaproteobacteria bacterium. Classification (GTDB taxonomy): domain Bacteria; phylum Pseudomonadota; class Gammaproteobacteria; order SZUA-140; family SZUA-140; genus JBHHVB01. The sequence goes on along the minus strand of JBHHVB010000001.1, from coordinate 57,186 downwards.
ACCGTATAGACATCCAAATTATGCTCCTCAATGATAGGAATAATTTCGACTCTGAGAGTGCCTGCTTTTGAATGAATACTAGGCGGACAAGCGAACCGAAGCGCAGTTTATGTTGGGATAAATGAGCATCGGAAGCGCTTGTCGAACGCAGTAGGCATCAAAAGCAGGCACTCTCAGAGTTGAAATTCAGGCAGCCAGGGTGCGGGCCATTCCATCTAATCCTTTTCCAGCCTCCATCACCTTATTAGTAATAATGTTGGCCTGATACTCACCCAGCTCCAGTGAATCCAGAATAGCTTGAGGAGGCTCACCGTCTGGCGCGTCTCCAATGCCATGCGCCTTTAGCAGATGATCTGCCAACATCACCAGTTTTGGATAGACTTCATGCTGCCCCTGGTAATCCGGGTTATGATGCTCTTTCACCGCAACGATAATCTCTTCCGGCAAACGCCATGCTCGCATCAACCACTCACCAATCTGCCCGTGTCCGGTTCCGATGATTTCCATCTCACATTCGATAATCGACTTCTCGGGATGACTGTCAATATGTTTATTCAGAATCAGGAATTCCCTTGTGAACAAGTGCCCTAACATCAAATGCCCAAAGTTATGTAACAGCCCCGCAAGATATGCGAGCCCTGCCGGTGGACGAATCTCACTCGGCAATACGCTACTCAAGGCCTGAGTCAGCGCCGCACTATAGATAGCATGACGCCAGTAGTTGTCCAGCCCCAGGGTAATGCCACGGGGAATTTTGAATGGTTTCGCCGCCGTCACTCCTAATGCGAGTTGCATCACCATGTTAAATCCGAGCACACGGGTAATCGCGGTCTGTACCGAATCGACCTTACCCTGGTAACTGAAAAACGGTGAACTGGCATATCGCATCACCTGTGCCGCCAGACTGGGATCCATCTCGACAATCTCAACGAGGTCCTTTACCTGCGAATCCGGATTTGCGCCAAGCATAATAATTTTCTGCGCCATTTCCGGCATCGGAGGTAATTTTTTTAAACCGGCGATTCGCGGTTTGATATCAAGCAGTGGCGTCGACATTTCCATCACACTTTCGCTATCTTTAATGTTTCATGTTTCAACTTATCCATCGCTCGAATCCTTGTGAGTATCTTGCTCACATCACTCTTTACTTTTTTATCGGCACAACTCGTGATTTGATCACTGTTATGAAAGTAGTATCTATGAAAATAGCGGGGAAAGCTGTGATGCCAATCACAGTTCGAAGACTAGTGATTTTTATAATAAAAACAACGGGATAACAGGTAACAGATTTAAATTAGGCAAATACAGTCGTCAACTTCACCCTATCGGATAGAGTGTATTAAGATTCAGTTAAGCTTTAACTGCCTCGCTGATCGTGGTATCACGATTATCCTCACCAATGCGCAACAGACTGGGCAAGAGGATAAGTGTAAACACGGTACTAATACTCATTCCGCCTACTATTACCGCTGCCATACCCCGGTAGAGTTCTGTCCCGGCACCAGGATTCAACAATAAAGGTAACATGCCAAAAATACTGGTTAGCGTGCTCATCAGAATAGGTCGGAGTCTCAGGTGTACGGCCTGTTCAACTGCATCGCGACGGGACAGCCCCTCTCGTTCAGCTGTTCTGGTTTGATGCACCAGCAAAATCGCATTGTTCACAACCAACCCCAACAGAATCACAAAACCTATCATTGTCAACAGATCCATAGGCTGGACAGTAACCAGATTAACAAGTTGAAGTGCAATAACACCACCCACTGTGGCAAGCGGAATGATAACAAGGACAAACAAACTATCTAGAAAAGAACGAAAAAGCGCACTAATCAGCAGATAAAGGATAACAATGGCTAATATAAAAGTACCCAACATGCTCGTTAACGCTGATCTCAGTTTGTCTGCTGTTCCGGCGAAACGAATCTCGCCGTCGTCAGGCAACATATTGGTCATTACAGGAGAGACCTTTTCTTGAAGAATCTTTAATGCCTCTTCAAGGGAAACATCATCGGGTGGTCTCACTTGCAGCGTTACAGTACGGCGTCTGTCGATACGACGCAGCTCGTCGGGGCCTGCGGTTCGCACCAGATGCATAAGCTCGCCAACCGGCTGAATCCCTGCTTGAGGCGTTGCAAGTGGAATGGCGGCAAGATCTTCTGGCGTTTTCCATTCCTCGGCCCGCAAAATGACATCCAGCGTTTTCTCTCCGTCAAAGTGATCGCCGACATAAAGACCGTCACCCAGAGCTCGGACAATACCTGCCACAGTTGAGCGATTCCACCCTGCCTCTGCAATACGCCTTTCATCAGGTTCCAGACGTAATTCCGGTGCTGCCAGATCAAGACCAGGGAAAGGCCGTACCGAGGCACCTGGAATTGCCTGCTTAATGGCGCCATAACCGGTTTTCGCCGCTTTCAACAGTGATTCTATGTCTCTCCCCTGAATATCGACATCAATCGTTTTTCCTTCTCCAAATCCGCCAAACAATGAAGCCCTGAATGCAAACCCGATCGTATCGGGAAAACTTCTTACCGTGTTATTGATAATCGGCAATAACTCTCCGGTTCTCTCGGGATCAACAGTACGCATTCCCATAAATACGCCACGTGGAAATGCGACAAAGAAATAGTTCATCACCTTGGGTTCTTTTGTTCCATCCAGGTGTGGCTGAATTTTTTCGGCTATCACTTGTCCCATCTCTTTTTCTATCATATCGATATTGCTGCCAGGCGGTGGATTAATGAATGTAAATACCAGATTCCTATTACCTTCGGGTAGATAATCCTTATCAGGCATCAGTATGTAGGTCAACAGTGCAGGTATTCCCAATAAGATTAGAATCAAGGTCACTCGTCTTGTTGAAGAAGCGGTTAATCTAATGATTCCGGAAGTGATTCGCTCCCACCAATGGTGATGCGGATCCTTCATATTAACGTTTTTTAACCACTTCATTGCAGTAGTAGGCAATACGGTAATGGCAAAAATCAGTGAAAAACAGATAGCAACCGCAATCGTGACGGCCAGGTCAGCAAATAACTGGCCGGATTCATCCTTGAGGAACACCACAGGTAAAAATATCGCAACCGTCGTTGCGGTCGATGCCAGCAATGCGCCCCAAACCTGGCCCGTACCGCGCAATGAGGCCTGATCGCTTTCCTCCCCGCGTTCCCGCAGACGCACGATGTTTTCCAAAACAACAATCGCGGCATCAAGCACCATTCCCACCGCAAAGGCCAGGCCCGCCAAAGAAATCACATTCACAGTTCGCCCGAATGCATCCAGCAAAATAAAACTGCCCAGCACGCAGATCGGAATTGATAATCCCACCATCAGGGTCGCACGAAAGCGACGAAAGAACCACCACAACACACCGACTGAAAAGAGGATTCCTAGCGCTAGGTTGTTCCGCACCATTGCTACTGATCGATCAATATAAACCGTTTCATCATAAACCTGCTCAAACGACAGGTTGGCTCGCTTTAAAGGTCCATCGCGTAATTCTTCCCTTGCCTTTCTTAATCCGGTCATTACATCCAGTACATTCACACCGGTTTCGCGATGTGCATTGACGGCCATCGCCAGCTGGCCATTCTGGATAACGAAACTGCTTCTATCTACTGGCCTTACCTCCACATTGGCAACATCACGCAACAATACAGGCGCACCATCACGCCAGTCGATAACCATTTCGGACAAATCACCAACGTCATATGCACCGGTATAACGGATCGTATAGCGACGCTTTCCTACATCGGCAAAACCACCCGATACATCTTCACTTCCTGTCAGCTGCGTCACTTTTGGCAGTTCAACACCCAGACTTGCTGCCTTGTATGGATCGAAGGTAATACGAAGTTCATTCTCCCGACCACCGCGAACCTCTGATTTTGCGACACCCGGCACTCGCTCAAACCTGGTTTGAACCACTTCCTCAATAAAATCCTGGTAGGTTGCAATATCCCGGTCATTTCCCGGCAGGGGTTTGATGATAAACCATGCAATAGCACGGCTGTTTTCGCCGACAGCGCTAATAACCGGTTCATTGGCATCTGTTGGATAGCGAGGCACACGGTTCAGGCGGTTTAACACTTCAAGCAATGCCCTGCGCAGATCGGTTCCCACCGCAAATGTGATCGTAACCTTTCCGGTACCTCGCTGAGCCTGTGAAAGCAATTTGATCGCGCCAGGCAGTCCGCGCAGCGCATCCTCCTGCGGTTCGATAATTTCAGCCTCGACCTCTTCGGGCGCAGCGGCCCGCCAGCTGGTACTGATGCTGATTTCGGGCTCCTCGACTTCAGGCGTTAACTGTACAGGCAATCGCGATAAACTGATTAAACCAAATAGCATCACCAGTATCACTGCGACAGCAACCGCAACAGGATTACTGAGAGATAGACGGGTCAGGTTCACAGCTTCTTGCTCTCGGCGTTTTGAGAAAAAGACATCAGCTGCACCTTTTGCCCGGGCCGCAGTCTCTCTCCACCACGCGTTACAACACGATCACCGGGTTTAATGTCACCCAGCACCTCAATGTAGCGGCCTTGCGCAATACCGGTTGTCACCTCAACACGTTCTGCAATCCCTTCATCATTGACGACAAATACCGCCACGCCATCCCGGCGTAGAACAAGCGCATCGCGGTGTACGACAGTCACTGTGCGCAAGGCTGCGGTAGGTACTGCAACACGTACTGTTTGACCCACCGGTAAAACCTGCTCTGTGAAATCCAGCCTCAGGTCCAGCAAACGAGATCGCGCATCCCCAACATCAACGAGTGATCTAATTGTTGCAATACCCGGCAACCCACCAGACCTAATGGCTATTTTTTCTCCCCTGATCAGGTAGGGCATTGATGCGAGCGGCACCATCGATTGAATCTCGATTGTTTTGGCATCTACCAGATGTACTAATTCATCACCACTATCTGCCCATTCGCCCGCTTGCATCAATCGCTGAACAACAGACCCGCTAAACGGTGCTTTTACCTTGCTTCGCGCCAGCCTATCCTGCACCTGTTTCAACCTGGCCTTCGCCGAGGCCAGGTCACCTCTGGCTATATCCCTGTCTGCTGCAGTCTGATCCAGCAATGTCTGTGCAGCGTTGTTTTTCTTCGCGAGGCGCAGCAGACGTTTGACTTCCTGAACAAGAAAATTGACACGTGCTTCGGATCTAACCACATCGGCCTCAAATTCCTCGCGCTGCAAAAGCAACTGTGTATCATCAAGATGCGCGATATCTTCGCCTTTATCAACGGTGGCACCCACTTCTACAATCCAGTCCAGACGACCGGTAATCTCTGCAGAAATTCTGGCGTCATGTCTGCTGAGGACTGTCCCCGCCACCCAGATTGTTGGCGCCATGGGTTTTTGCAACACAGTCTCTACCCTCACCGGCGACGGTGGCATTTCGCGCGAAATAGCACATTGAACGATCAGGACCAGAACCGTAGCCACAATGCCATGCGCGATCGTCATTTTTTGTAATCCATTGAATTTTTCTCGTATCATCATTCGCATCAAAATTTCCTGAATTTTGGTGCGCCTGCAGTGTTAAACAGACGCTTAGAACTCCTCATTAGCTTCCGGTATCCGGGAGTTACAAACCTAAATGTCACCGATTCGGGTTAAATATCTAATTAATTACCAAACTGGTCAACTACTTAATTCACGAGGCTTATCAAAAACCTTACATTGATTGGGATAGTTTGGCTACAGAATGGAATTTTGTTATTGCTATGAGCTTAAATTGTAGGCATATTGGACGAAGGTATCATATGCCGGGCTTATGGTTATTTTATTGGAGGCACGTTATGAGCGAACCACAAATCAAGAATGATGACCCGCTTTATCGTCTTCTACGTGAAGGACATATTCAGGAATTCAACGAAGCCAAGGCCAAGGGTCAGTCGACCGACCTGACCAATTGTGATTTTCGTAGCATTAATTTGACCGGGCTGGACGCAGCCGGGTTAAATCTTAGTGGCTGCTATTTCAGACAGGCAGATTTGCGAGGCATCGATTTCACGAGCACAAACCTGGAAGGTGCAAGCATCCACGGCGCCAAAATATCTGGTACCTTTTTCCCGAAAAAAATTGCCCCCAAAGAAATAGACCTGTCCTTTTTACATGGCACGAGGATGCGTTATCGATGACTCATGTTATCACGCATTGGCAGCAACCCGACTCAACTGATGATTGAACGCCGATAATTCGGGATAGATGGCAGTCACTTTAATAACATATTGTATCGTACGCGGGATATCCAGCATATAGCCCGGCTTGTTGTCCCGATATTTCAAACGGGAAAAAATACCGATAGCCTTAAGATGTCGCTGGAGTCCCATCAGGTCAAACCAACGACAATACTGCCTTTCACTCACGTTACTGAACAGGCCACTGGATTCACTCATCGAAATATATTCACGAATCCAGTGTTCCAGCCGGTCTTGCGGCCACGCTTTATAACAATCCCTTAACAGCGAAACCAGGTCGTAGGTAACCGGACCAATAACCGCATCCTGAAAATCGAGTATGCCGGGATTATTGTCGCTGGTGACTATCAGATTACGAGAGTGGAAATCCCTGTGCACCCAGACCTGCGGTTGCTCTAGCGCATTTTCTACCAATAATTCAAATACATCATCCAGTATCTTTTTCCAGGAATCATCAATCGTCACTTTGAGGTGTCGTATCAGATACCAGTCCCGAAAAAGAACCATTTCATTCAGCAACAGTGTTTCATCATATATTGGCAAACCGATATCATGGTATTGAGCGGCAGTCTGTAATTTCAACAACGAGGCCATCGCGTCCCGATACAACGCATCGACGGTTATATCGGTTAATTCATTCAGATACAGTCTGGTACCAAGATCTGACAACAGCAAGAAACCTTGCTCCGGACTAGACTGAATAATCCGGGGAACATTGAGTCCTAATGCACTCAACCCGGTTGCAATCTCTATAAAAGGTCTACAATCCTCCTTGTCGGGTGGTGCATCCATCACAATAAGTGTTTTATCTCGTTGATATACGCGGAAATAACGCCTGAAACTTGCGTCTTCTGAAGCCGGCTCAACGCTAAATTCCTTTAGATCGACTTCAACCGTCAACCACTGTTTAATCTTTTCCAGCCTTTGATCAATCATTACTGTAAATCTTCGTCCTCATTGCGTTACCCGCTTATGAAACCAGGTGTCAATTTTGTTAATTATCCGAAACCCGCCGTTTGACAGGATAACTGCAAAACCGCAAAATGTCGGCCAGACAACAAGTTATTAACACCCTAAATGCGTATTCAACAGCCTTTATGGTTGTATAGCATTCCATACAGATACCAAAGATGGAACAGGAAATTTCCATATTGATAATATTGATAGAAAATTAACAGACTCCCTCTGTGAAGCCAATTTTTCAACTTACAAGAATACTTGTCATCACGACTTGCCTATTGATCCTGGTGCCTGTGTCGGCGCTGTCCGCACCCGGTTCGAGCCAGGAATGGGGATTGTGCGATCATTACCAAAGCCGTTTCGGCGAAGACATTTTAAATCCGGACGAACAAACGGTATTGAAAGCCGACATCGGCAGCGCTTCAGCATCAGAAATCTACACCCTGGAAGGCAACATCCAGATTATGCGCAATAACCAGCTCATTGGGGCAGACAAGGCCGTCTATAAAAAATCAACAGATAAAGCTGATGCAACAGGGAATGTAGAATTCCAGACAAAGGGCATGCAGGTCAATGGGGAGAGCGCCAGCATCCAGCTAGGAACGAACAGAGGACACCTGAACCAACCGGAATATACCATTCACGACCGGCATGCGAGAGGTTATGCTCAAACCGCTTTTTTCAATGGCCCGGATTTAACCATTCTTGAACAGGCCAGCTACACAACCTGCGATGTCGGAGACAGTAGCTGGTTTCTTCGATCCAGCCAGTTAACACTGGATCACAAAAATGGTATTGGTAGCGCTAAACATGTTCGCGTATCTTTTAAGGAAGTCCCGTTTTTTTATCTTCCGTATATTTCTTTCCCGATTAGCGATAAACGTAAATCCGGATTTCTGATGCCCAGCTTTGAAAGTTCAAGCACATCTGGCGAGCAAGTCGCCATCCCTTACTATTTGAATATCGCACCTGACCTGGATGCTACACTGACACCACAATTTATCTCAGAACGCGGTACGTTATTGAAAAGTGAGCTGCGCTACCTAAGACCAATGAACCATGGCAAGATAAATATTGAGCATATATCAAACGATGAATTATTTGGCGAAGATCGAAGCGCACTTTACTACCGGCATAGTGGTAGCTTATCGAAAAATATCCACACCGATATTAACCTGAATTATGTATCAGACACCGACTATCTTGAAGAACTTGGAAATAGCCTGAGTATTACCAGCGTCACCCACCTGGAACAACGAGCTGACCTAACATACGTTGGAGAAAGTTGGCAATTAGGCGCCAACCTGCAGGGCTATCAAACAGTTGATGAATCAATTCCCAATGCATCGAGACCCTATCAGCGCCTGCCCCAGATTTATTTTGATAATCTTGAAGGCAACAATACCAACACGATCAACACGATTTTCAAGGGTGAATTGGTAAACTTTGAACGCAAGGACCAGCTGTCTGGTATCCGCATTAAATTGCAGCCAGGAATCAGCTATCCAATGAGCAATATTGCCATGTATTTTACCCCACGTCTGGACCTGAGATATAACGGTTACGAATTGAGAAACCAGAGCCCGGGTGATAATAGTTTTATGGATAATACCATCCCGATTTTCAGTGTCGATAGCGGTATTTTCCTTGAGCGCGATACAAATATCGGGACTGGAAAATATCTGCAAACGCTGGAACCAAGACTACAATATGTTTATATTCCCTACGAGGACCAGTCAGATATCCCCCTCTTTGATTCAGGTCAACCCGACTTTAATTTTACCCAATTGTTTGTCGCTAACCGATTTAGCGGGTCTGATCGACTGGGCGATACGAATCATTTATCTGTATCCATTACTTCGCGCCTATATCATGCCGAATCGGGCAGAGAGCGGGGCCTTGCCAGTATCGGCCAGCGCTTTTACTTTCAGAACAGAAAAGTAATGCTCAGCGGCGCAGGCGAGGAAGTTGGTCGTGAATCAGATATTATTGCGCTGTTTCATGCAAATTTAACCGATTCACTCAGCACCGATCTCGATCTTCGTTGGGACAATGATATCGAAGAAATCGATAAGGGCACCCTCCGTTTCCAGTATCACCCCTCGGCCCGACGTGTTCTCAATCTTGCATACAGGTATCAAAATACTGCTTTGGAACAGACCGATATGTCGGTATTATGGCCGATTGGACGGAACTGGCGCTTTGTTGGCAGGTGGAACAGATCGCTACCGGAACGGAAAGACCTGGAAACCTTATCAGGTTTTGAGTATCAAACCTGTTGCTGGAAGTTGCAGATGGCTATGAGAAGGTTTGTAACTGATACAGCAGAAGAGTCTAATAACACATTTTTTGTTCAACTTGAATTAAAGGGTCTCACCAGTTTTGGCAGATCAATCGATGAAATACTGGAAACCGGAATACTCGGCTATGCTGAATAACAATTACAAACTCACCTCAATAATATCATTTAAAAGAATCACCACTATTGGATGCGCTATGGTTATATCAATAGTCAGTACCCATGCAATGTCCAGTACCAGGGCAATTGAAACGCGAACAGGATCTGAATCCCTGTCTGAACCAGCCAGCCCGGATACTAATACGACACCGACCGATATTGGAGACGAGTCTGGAAATCGTACAGAAATTGAACGCATCATCGCGGTAGTTAACGACGACGTTATCACAAGTAGCGAGCTGGCAAACCAGATCAGGCTGATCACAAAACAGCTTCGTGAGCAAAACATACCCATGCCTCCGGCCGATGTCATTAAAAAACAGGTCCTGCAACGACTGGTTGAAACCAAGATACAGCTCCAGAGGGCTACAAGAATCGGCATTCAGATTAATGATGATATGCTTAATAAGACGATTACCCAAATTGCAAACAAGAACAAACTGACGCTAAATGAATTTAAGGATATCTTGCAAAAAGATGGTTATGATTTTAATGCATTTCGGGAGGACATACGTACTGAAATCACAATCAGGCAATTGCGTCAACGTCAGGTCGAGAGCCTGATCTCGGTAACGGAACGGGAAGTGGACAACCATCTGGTTAATCAACGCGCACAGGGCAGAACTGACATTGAATTTCATCTGGCCCATATTCTCATTGCACTACCTGAAGCCGCCACACCTGATCAAATCGCAGCAGCGAAAAACAAGGCACAGCAAACACTGGAAAAAATCAAGGAAGGCAAAGACTTTGCCCAAATGGCGGTCGAAGTTTCTGATGGTAGTCAGGCATTGTCGGGCGGGGACCTGGGGTGGCGAAAAGCGAGCATGCTTCCTGCATTTTTTATTAGCCAGATTAGTGAATTAAAAAAAGGTGAGATGACCAACCTCATGCGTGATTCCAGCGGATTTCACATTCTGAAGCTTTTAGACCAAAGAAACTCTGAACGTCACTTCACCAAACAGACACTTGCTCGACATATTTTAATCAAGACAAACGAACTCGTTTCAGACAAGAATGCCCGGGGAAAACTGAAAAAAATCCGAGCACAGATTGTTGACGGCAAACCATTTACTGACGCAGCCAGGGAATTTTCAGAGGACACCGCAAGCGGAATAAACGGTGGTGATCTGGGCTGGATTAACCCCGGTCAAATGGTTCCGGAGTTTGAAAAAATGGTAGACATGCTGGCATCACAGGAAATCAGTCAGCCGTTCAAGACACGCTTCGGCTGGCATATTGTTCAAGTTCTGGACCGACGTAAACATGATGACACAGAACAGTATACGAGATCAAAAGCAAGGGAAGACATTTACCAACGCAAGGTTGAGGAAGAGTATGGTAAATGGCTGCGCCGCCTGCGTGATGAAGCCTATGTTGAAGAACGCATTTAGGCAAAACTCTACCTTTGAGCAGTTATCCAAGCTGGACTGATCTTGATTCCTCGCATCTATTTAACGCCGGGGGAGCCGGCTGGTATCGGGCCAGATATTTCTGCGATGATCGCCAAAAACAGTTATGATGCGGATATTGTTGCTATCGCAGACCCTGATCTTCTTCGGCAACGTTCTCAACAGTTGGGTCTGGAGCTGACCATTGAAACCATTTCCGAAAACAGTCCGAGGTCCCGCCACAAACCGGGCATCTTACGTATTATCCCGATCCCAACAATAGAATCAGTAATCAGTGGCCGACTAATATATAAAAATGCACGATATGTTTTAAAAACCCTGACCACTGCGACCAACCTGTGTTCAAATCAGCCCTTTTCTGCATTGGTTACCGGCCCGGTTCACAAGGGAATCATTAATGACTGCGGCATAACGTTTACTGGTCATACCGAGTTTCTTGCTGAACAAACCAATACTGAACAGGTGGTAATGATGCTGGCAACAGAACGATTGCGAGTTGCGCTCGCCACCACACATATGCCACTTAATAGGGTCTGCTCAACCATTTCGGCAAAATTGCTTGCAAAGATCATCAGGATCATTGACCAGGATATTCAAAAGTATTATGGCCTGAAAAATCCCAAAATAAATATATGTGGATTGAACCCTCATGCGGGTGAAGATGGCCACCTTGGGCATGAAGATCGGGATATTATTGAACCGGTCATTCAAAAACTGAATACGGAGGGATTAAACTTAAGCGGTCCCTTACCCGCAGACACCGCATTCATCCCGAAATACCTCAACGAGTGCGACGTTGTACTCGCCATGTATCATGACCAGGGTTTGCCTGTGATCAAACATGCCGGATTTGGATTGATCGCAAATATCACGCTAGGGTTACCCTTTATCCGCACTTCAGTAGACCATGGTACCGCACTGGATTTATCAGGCACCGGTAATGCAGATCCACGCAGCCTGAATTATGCCATCAGAACTGCGATTAAGATGTGCAACAAGACTGGATAAACCCAGACCATTGACTAACTCTTTTCATCCAGACGAGTGGAGAGGCACTATTTTCTTGTATCAACGTCACAGGTGTCAAAGTCTTATTCACCACAAGGTGGCTCCACCACGTTGTCGACAGTCCTTGATCCAAACATTGGCAGCCCATCCTGTTGAATCTTCCCACGCATTGCAGCTGGTAGATAGAAAACAGGTACTGATAGATCAATCGACTTGCAGTAGCGCTCGCAGATCTGAAGCGCTTCGATTTTCGATAACCGAGCACCCGTTTTAAAATGCCCAACAGCATCCGCGACATACCAGTAGTCACCCGACCTCTTTGGTGTCACCCAGGGTTCTTTGGTTTTAATCGATGTTTGGCCGATAACGCCATCCCATTCATTGGATAGTTGCTTCAAACATTTAGGGATTATTTGGTCATATAGTTGCAACAACCAATCAACCTCTGATTGAAAATGCATCTGTTGAGTGTGGCCTGGAGACCAGGCAATACCATCGTAGTCTTTTTCAATAGCATGAATCAGCATCAACTTAACTGCTAACAATGGCCATTCCTTGCTAAAAGGCGCATCAGGCGTTTTTTCACTCAAGCGTGGTATGTGCCCTTTATGGATATGCTGTTGATGCCAGTCGCTCTGTAGTTCTTCAATATAAAGTAGCTTTTTACCACCTAAATCATAACGAGTCTTTGTACGAATATGAAACAACATATTGCGTTCAGTAAAATGAGAAGTGAAATGTGATTTCTGGTAATCCGGCATCGTCAATAACCATTCCCGGTAATCATCACCACCATGTAAACTTAAATATTCGTATTTATCGCTAGGCTTGAGCACACTCTTCAGACCAAACCTTCTACGCGCATCTTCTGATGCTGCCTGCTTTGCTGATACTGCATCCGGGTAATAGCTCATAACTGACCCTTGTCGTTGATCAAGCAATACCTGACCATCAGGATCGAAGACTAACCAACCAGAGGATAAATGCGATTGTGATATTTCAGAAACGCTTTGGGGTTTTATATATCCAATTCGGTAATTGAATAACGGATCTACATAACGCAGTACAATATATCTATCATTTTCCATAGTGAGTCCCGCCCTTTCATAGCGGTGGGATAATAATATTTCCGCTGCCTCATTAAATACCAATTCGTTAGGCTCCACCCTCACCAGCTCATTCGTTAATACCAATCGAATATTGCTGAAATCTACCTGCTCTAACAATTCTTCACGCGAAACAGAATCTGCACCATTCTTTTCCGCTCGATCAAGAAAGGTTAATACACCTGACCAATCTAATTCATCTTTGCGCACACCACATTGCCGCATGTTGAGAATCGTGTTACGCCATTGCGAAACACTTGCGCGAGCCAAGCTCATTCGCGCAATGCATCTTTGCAAGATACTGTAAAGATACTGCGGATATACAAAAGTCATGATTTCGTCTGGCAGGTTATCGTAGATAATCTTTTTACGCGCTGCTTCGATCTCAACAACAGCATCACGCTGTTTGATCCAGTCCAGGAAATACTTCCTATCTTCTCCGTGCCATTTGTTTAATCGCTGTCTGTCTGAAACTGTGTATCCGGCAAATCGATAATTATTCTGATAACGATGGAAACCGTAATCTTTATCGAGATACACAACATCAACTAAATGATATAAATCTTGATGCGGTGATTCTTTGGTAATCCTTATTTTTTGCCGTGTCGCATGATAACGCGCACGTTCACTGCTAATACTCACAAACTGTCCACTGGGTAATACCGGCACCACTAACCTCCTGACAATTTATTTCAACTACATCCCGAGATATAAACTATTCCTGTTGCTTAACCCGAATATTTCACCAAGTCGGCGAAATGAAAAGATAAGTTGATGACTCATTTGAGAAAAAACGTATTGACCCAACAGTACAAACGGTACCCGGAGATGATGCCTGTCCCGGCCCTCGGTCAATGTTACAGACTTTACGCTAACTGCTGCATCCATGCAGTCGTGCCTAACGCCAGACAATTAATACCGGCTTTTATTCGGCGCCTCCATGCGCCTCACCGCTACGAGGCCATCATGGATATCATCCATGATATTCAAATTCGTTCCATACCAATTGGTCACGCAACCCATAGAATTGTCTATGGGTTTTGCTTCAAGGCGGCGTCTAAATTGTCTGGCGTTAGGTATCATCCGGGATCCTTGATAAAATAATCGGGTTAAAAGGAATCACAACAGATCCTTCTTCTTTGACACCCTCAACCAGTTTTTCAGTCAATATCACATCCATCTTTTCAATAGCCTGCCGTAAAATCATGCCTGCGTTAGCATGAAAAACCTTGATCGCACAGTTAATCGGCTCATGCAATGACGACCGATGATCCGCTTCAAAATCCGTCCATGCAACAACCGGTATATCGTTAAACGCTCGATCGACAACGATCCAGGCATCCCGCAGTAAAATTAATTCCAGCGTTTTTAATCCAGGGATTTTTATACGCAGGCTTTCACCGAGTCTATTCAGCGCAACGTGCACGTGGTTGTAGTGATTCGCATCCAGTTGGCCTGCAAAAGTCTCAAACACGGGCACTTCATTGTGTCGTGTATACATCTCGCCTTCCTCAGTCATGACAATAGGCGTTATCGCTGATAACGCCCTTTAAATCTCGCATGTTATGCGGATCAACTCGTCAATTTAGCAAACAGCACCGGCAGTTTTTCGGGCAATCGATTCACATGATCAACAATCGTATAGTTATTGACACCAAAAACCCGCTCCACATAATTATCTGCATTGGAATCAAGCGTTAGACAATATGAATAAATGCCTTTTGTATAGAGTTCTTCTACGGCCTTTTTAGTATCATGACGAAGATACTGAGGATCACGCTCATCAATATCAGCGGGCTCTCCATCAGTAACGATCAATAACAGTTTTCTCCGCTCAGGCTGTTTTAGCAGATGCCTGCCGGCATGACGTAACGCGGCTCCCATACGCGTCGAAAGCCCACCGGTCATGCCTGCTAGGCGTGATTTGGCTTCGTCATCAAATTTCTGGTTAAAATGCTTAAATAAATAATATTGCACATCGTGGCGTCCGTCCGATGCAAATCCATGAAGCGCAAAGGGGTCACCAATGCCATTAATCGCCATCGCGACCAAAGCTGATGCCTCCCGCGTTAAATCCAATACCGTTTTATCAGAACTATTTAATGTCTCGTTTGTCGATTCGGATAAATCGAGCAACACTAGAACCGCAAGATCACGATTGTTCAGTTCATTGCGCATTGTAAATCTCGGATTGGGCTGATCACCCATACGAAGTGCAATCATTGCATCAATAGCCGCATTAATGTCAATCTCATCGCCATCCTCCAGGTTACGCATCCGTTGCACACCTGATGGAGAAAGCAGGTCGATGATCTGTCTGATACGGTAAGCGACCGGTTTGTATTCCGCAATGATCTCATCAATAGTATCTGGTTCTTCCCGGCTCTGACGACGCTCGTACACCGTAGTCCAATCCGGTCGGTGCAGTTGTACCTGGTAATCCCATTCAGGATAATAGTAAGGATCAGAAACTGGCTCTTTACCTTCGAGTTCGTTTATCGTACAACCTTCCTGATCCAGATAAAAAGGTGTCTCTAAACGCCAGATCTCCTGTGCATCGTCCCCGGCCAATTCACAATCAAGCTCATGGACCATCTCTAGCACAGAGACTGTCTTTCTTAATTGTCGTTGGCTTGCTGAAAGATATTCGACATCGTTTGCCCAATCAAACTCTTCGAATGCCCAAACAAACCGATTATCATCTCGATAGGGAATACGAACGCGCTGTAAAATGCGTAGACTTGGTACCGCTTTACGTGTGGATAGAAGATTAAATAGATCCATTCCGATATGCCAGACAAACTGATTATCATCAGGCTTCTCAACTAGCTGATTATGAAAATGGATGACAATGTCATTGATCTGCTTATCTTCAGATTGCACAGATACATCTAATAACATCAGCGCGATCTGCTCTAAAAGTAATACGGTGGGGTGTTCCACCTCTCCGGCATGATCAACAGTCATCAACGAGCGCCATAATTTTTTTAGTCCAGGGAAGTCCTGGATCGCGTTATACTCGACACGCGCATCTTCGACGAATGCGATAAAAAACATCTGCGCTGGACTTAACTGCTCTGCTGAAATGCGTGACCGTGTATAATAAAGGTGTGCTGCCATATGGGCTGCCGTGGCACGATAATTTTCTAGACCGGATACGTCACCAATTACATCCACTGCATCGGGCATATGAACAATGCGATTCTCTATGTATGGCCTGAAATCGTCATAATCTGCACCCGTGGGTCGCAAGAAGAAATCTTTACCCCATAGCGAACGCAAATAAAAATTAAGCTTACGCTGAACATTGACAAACAACGTACCGCGCCGTTCTTTTTTCAATACCGCGATACTGTCTTGAGACTCAAGATTAAAATACTCAGTGAGATTCTTATAGTCTCTTCTATACGCCTGCGCACCAAAATTAGCCCAGCGTCTCAATCCACTTAGCGTAAGCTTGGAAAGCAGCTCGTCAATATTATTTAGCATTGGCCGCAAACCCCGCGCGGCTGTCGCAGAGAGTTGGTGGATCAAATTCAGATAACCACGCAGCAACTCGGCATCACCCAATCTACGCGAAGCTGTGGGTAAACTACTGAATAACAGCGCAATGACCTCACCGGACGTCATGGACGAGAGCTTCATTGCCGCAGTCAGGCAATCAGCGATGATGTCTTCACCACATTCTTTCACAACCATCGGCATCTCTTCCAGATAAGAGATCACCAAAACAGGACCACGACCCAGATTGCATAAGCCTTTGCCACCTTCAATATAATTGTGTAATCCGGTTGGTGACATCACCCGGGCCGCCTCCGGAAATACGGATTCAAGCGCATCCCATACCTCAGCTGATACCTTGGAAAATTCAATTTTATAGTCTTCAAGATTGATACTCATCAGACAATCTCACTAACCTGGACATTTACAACGGCGCTTAAAAATGCATGTTACAGATCAACAGAGTTGTTGAGCTTAGGTCACAAAAAAGGTTTGCACTGCGGCTTCCAGCGTTTCGCGCATATCTGGATCGTCCGTTAGCGGATTCACCAATGTCATATGACAGGCAGCCTCAGGCTCCACCCCTTCAGCGATCATATGACCAGCATATACCAGCAAACGGGTAGAGATACCTTCGTCTAATCCATGTCCTTTCAGGTTACGCGCGCGATGCGCAATTTGAACCAGCTTCGCCGCATTGGCGCTATCCAATCCTGCTTCTTTCGCGACAATCTGCGCCTCCGTCTCCGCATCAGGATAATCGAAATTCAACGATCCAAAACGCTGTTTAGTCGATTGTTTCAGATCTTTCATCAGGCTCTGATAGCCGGGGTTATACGAAATAACAAGTTGAAAATCTGGATGGGCGCTGATCAACTCGCCTTTTTTATCTAATGGCAAAGTGCGACGATGATCAGTTAATGGATGAACAACGACAGTGGTATCTTGTCTCGCCTCTACCACCTCATCGAGATAACAGATTGCACCGATCCTCGCGGCAGTCGTCAGCGGGCCATCCTGCCATTTTGTGCCGTCTTTATCGAGAAGAAAACGACCTACAAGATCAGATGCAGTCATATCTTCGTTACAGGCAACAGTGATTAATGGCCTACCCAGTTTAAACGCCATAGACTCAACAAATCTGGATTTGCCACATCCTGTGGGTCCCTTTAACATCATTGGCAGACGCCGGGCATAGGCTGCCTCGTATAATCTGACCTCGTTGCCTACCACCTCGTAGTAGGGTTCGGATGTGATCCTGTACTGTTCAATATCAATCGCCGACATTTCTTTTCCTCTTCCCAATTAATCGATTAACGAAGCAATGCGGTACTCAATCATGGCCTCGGGCATTAATTAGCCTGGTTGAGCAAACCTACTCTTCACTTTCGATCTCGATATGACCTCCCCACCCCGTGCTGCGTGCTCTTTCGAAGGCCTCGCGATGAATTCTCTGATGACGTCGTTTCAAATCGTCCGTCAATAGACTGACCTGACAACCATACTTATCCCACTCTGCATTGACTTTATCCATTAAACTGTCTATTCCGGCCAGATTCCACCCTTCACAAGTTTCTGATTCAGGTATAAAACCAAACACCCACGCGTCGCGAATGATTTTTCCGATCTGGGTCATGCCGCCATGGATATCATTATTGATACCAACATACTTTTCTGGTTTCTGATTCATCTTCAAAACTACAACTGGTTTTCTCAGATTCATTACGACCTGGCTTAATTTCTGTGGCCAAATAGACAAAGTCCGCTTAATGGATAACCTGCAGGCTCTTGGTCTACAACAGAGTACAGCACCAAGGAAATCCTTATTAACTCGTCATTTCCACGAAGACAGGAATCTATGTTTTGATATTCCTGAATTCCCGCCTTAGCGGGAATGACACTTATAACATTAATCAGAGTTCCCTAAGTGCTAAACCGCTGAACCCCGAAATACAACCATCTCGGCACCTTTCGATTGTGTATAGTTATCGAATCCAACCAGGCGAACGTGATTGTTCGGGTGCGCCTTGTGGCAAGCTTCAGCTTCGTCCAGCACCGTATCGACGTTTGTTTCACCAAACATTGGCAGCTTCCACATATACCAGTAATGACTAAACGCATTCTCAGGCTCGGTATGTTCAATTGCGGGATTCCATCCTTTATTCACAATGTATTCCACCTGCTTTCTGATACTATCTTGATCCATTTCCGGTAAATATGAAAAGGTTTCAAATTTACGGCTAGAGGAATCACTCAAACTGGACTTATAATCTTGCATATCACTCATCTTTACACCTCATTGTTTAATGTTTGAATTATTGCATAGCTAATTGAACTTCGGTGCAGAGCACACACATCGATATCGATCACACACATGGGGGGGGGGACGATGCGCACTGCACTCCACACCTCAGCCCGTTTACTTGTGAGCAACGTCCAGCTTATCTACTGTGTCAAATTCAAACTTGATCTCCTTCCAGGTTTCCATCGCCATCTTAAGCTCTGGGCTGCTTTCCGCTGCCTTGGTCAGTATGTCCTTACCTTGTTTCTCAAGCTCAGCGCCCTGGTTACGCGCTTCAACACAAGCTTCAAGCGCTACGCGATTGGCCGCTGCACCTGCAGCATTACCCCAGGGGTGGCCTAATGTTCCACCACCAAACTGAAGCACTGAATCATCTCCAAAGATGGTGACTAGCGCAGGCATATGCCAAACGTGAATACCGCCTGATGCGACTGCAAAGGCACCCGGCATAGAGCCCCAGTCCTGATCAAAGAAGATACCTCTGCTGCGATCTTCCTTGACGTAAGACTCTCGAAGCATATCAATCCAGCCCAGTGTGGATGCTCGATCACCTTCGAGCTTACCAACAACTGTACCTGTGTGAAGATGGTCCCCACCAGACAAACGTAGAATCTTGGTCAGCACACGGAAGTGAATACCATGGTGAGGATTTCGGTCCAGCACGGCGTGCATTGCACGATGAATATGCAATAATAAACCGTTATCGGCACACCATTGAGCCAGACCAGTATTCGCACAGAAGCCACCAGTAATGTAGTCATGCATGATAATAGGCGCTCCTATTTCTTTAGCATACTCAGCACGCTTATACATCTCTTCTGGTGTTGGTGCGGTAACGTTTAGATAGTGACCCTTACGCTCACCTGTTTCCTGCTCTGCCTTGTCAATCGCTTCCATGACAAAATCAAATCGCTGACGCCAGCGCATGAAAGGTTGAGAGTTCACATTCTCATCGTCTTTAGTGAAATCCAGGCCACCGCGCAGACATTCATAAACGGCACGGCCATAGTTT
This sequence comes from Gammaproteobacteria bacterium, assembly GCA_046754065.1. Classification (GTDB taxonomy): domain Bacteria; phylum Pseudomonadota; class Gammaproteobacteria; order SZUA-140; family SZUA-140; genus JBHHVB01. The sequence continues at coordinate 37,216 of JBHHVB010000001.1, read as the reverse complement.
TTTGCAGACAACCCTAACTTCGGCTTAATTGTGCACCCCAACAACGGACGACCGTATTTATTCATGATGTCACGCTCCACCTGAATACCGTGAGGTGGTCCGTTACAGGTCATGACATACGCAATTGGAAAGCGAACATCTTCAAGGCGTAACGCGCGCACTGCCTTAAATCCAAAAACGTTACCAACCAGAGACGTAAAAACATTAACAACTGATCCTTCTTCGAACAGATCAATCGGGTACGCGATAAACGCATAGAAACAGGTGTCATCACCTGGCACGTCCTCAATAGCATAAGCGCGACCCTTATAATGGTCCAGATCAGTCAGAAGATCGGTCCAAACAGTAGTCCATGTACCTGTTGATGATTCGGCGGCCACGGCTGCTGCTGCCTCTTCTCTGGGCACACCCTCCTGTGGAGTGATTTTGAATACCGCCAGCAGGTCTGTTTCTGTCGGCGTGTAATCAGGCATCCAATAGGTTTCGCGGTACTCTTTTACGCCCGCATTATAACTTTTCACAGCCATGGTAGTTTTCTCCTCCTTGGTTACTGTAAAAATTAAAAACACATCATATACAGAGAGTGTTTTTCTTGTTTATTCACTGCGAGGTAAAATTTTATTGACAATTTAAATAAATTCCAGTTAATTATATTTATATTTATCATTTACTGTAGTATATAGATCATGTTCCTAGGTTCTTTACAACAACTCCGCCTATTTGAGGCCGTCGCGAGAAACCAGAGTTATACCCGCGCCGCCGAAGAGATTCACCTCTCACAACCCGCTGTTTCCATTCAGGTTAAACGACTCGAAGAGCAAATAGGCATGCCGCTGTTTGAAAAAATCGGCAAGGGTATTTTTCTCACCGCTGCGGGACAGGAGCTCTACGATGCATGCTCAGATATGTTTGATCGCATGGAGAGATTGAAAACCAGACTTTATGACCTGCAAGGAGAAATTGCCGGGCCGTTGAAAATCGGCGTGGTGACAACAGCAAAATACATACTTCCTCACCTGCTCGGTGAGTTTTTGCAGCGTTACCCAAAAGTTGAGCCACACCTGAAAGTATCTAACCGTGAACGCATAATGGAACGGTTCGATGAGAACAACGATGATATCTACATATTGGGACATGCTGACGAAAACAGGCAGTGCGAAGACCACCCTTTTCTGGATGATGAACTGGTGATCTTTGCCAGCCCTAAACACCCATTGGCCGGCCGAAATTGCATCTCTCTTCAAACACTCGCAACTGAACGCTTTCTGTTTCGAGAAGAGGGATCAGGTATCCGGACGACATTCGAGAATTTTCTGGCGTCTCACGACTTATCAATGACGCCTTATATGGAGCTGGGTAGCGGTGAAGCAATAAAACAGGCAGTCATGGCAAACTTGGGTATTGGAATGCTGTCGCTTTTCAGTTTAAGTCTGGAACTGGAAGCAAACCGCTTAGTCGTACTTGACGTTGTTGACTTGCCGATTAAAAGGAAATGGCGAGTTGTATACCCAAAAGGTAAACAATTGTCACCGGTCGCGCATCAATTTATTGATTTTGTTAAAGAAACTGGCAAGGACTTTAAACCCTGAGCAAAATCACGGCTTGAGTACATCAATATTCAAATTTCCGAAACATCTCATTGCCGGACCGCAAACATCCCCGCCCAATTGAAAATTAAAGAAATTCCCCAAAAAAACGATAATTTAGCCAGGAACTGCTACATATTAATTCTTGCTTCATAGTTTAATTAATTTGAGTAGCCAACCGGAAAAAGGAAATTAACCGTTTCACGCTGACCCAAAGGGAATATTAAAAATGAGCGGCTTACTAAAATCGATAGATGAAAGAACAAAACTCGCCGGTGCCAACCAACTGGAGGTCTTGCTTTTCAGCCTGGGCACTGAAACAGATACAGGGAAAGAAGAAGTCTACGGTATCAATGTATTTAAGGTACGTGAGGTCATGCATGTACCGGACATTACACGCGCACCGGATATGCCTGATGCGATCGAGGGCATGATATCGCTACGTGGTAACACGATACCTATCATCAACCTGCCACAGTTTTGCGGGCTGGATACGAAAGAGGAAACAACAAAACTGATCGTGACTGAATATAATGACCATGTACAGGGATTACTGGTACATTCGGTCGATTGTATCAAGCGCCTCGACTGGAGTGAAGTAAAGGCCCCTCCCGCGATGATATCGAGGCAAAAAGGCGGGCTGGTCACCGCGGTTTCCGAAAATCCAGAAGATGGACTGATCATGATTCTCGACGTCGAGGCAATACTGGCAAAATCCGCGTGCCTTTATGAAGATGATCAATTATATAAGGATATCAAGCCGGTTAATACTAGTATCAGTATGTTGATTGCGGATGACTCTGTCGTTGCCCGCAGCCAGATCACCAGCACGCTGACCAGAATGGGAATCGATTATACAGTCGCTACAAATGGCAAGGAGGCATGGAATACGCTACAGGAAATTGCTGACAAGGCAGCAAAAGAAGGAAAAACCGTTTCTCACTATATCCAGTATATTTTGACAGATGTTGAGATGCCTGAAATGGATGGCTATGTACTGACGCAGAACATTAAAACTGATAGCCGATTTAATGACATTCCGGTCATTATGCATTCATCACTTAGTGCAGAACAAAACAAAACCCTGGGTAAAGGTGTTGGTGCTGATGCCTACGTTTCAAAATTCAAACCTCAGGAACTCGCAGATGCCATTAATGCGATGATTTCTGGCGGATCTATCCCAGAGGCTAGCAGTTTATAGTAGCAAAACGCGTTCTGCTTGCCTGATCCCAGAGCTAATGAAAGCAATTATTCAGATCAAACCTCATAAAGCAGATGTTACTCATCTGCTTTATGACGTGAGGTAAAATACAGCCAGATAAAACCCGATAGCCCTGCCACTACCGAAGCTAGAAGCACGCCTGTTTTGGCCATCAACAGATGCTCAGCCTGATGAGCAAAACCCAACTCTGCGATAAAAATCGACATGGTGAAGCCGATACCACCCATCAATGCAACACCGATAATATGCCTGAAATTCAATCCCTGAGGTAATTTGCTTATTCCCAGCTTCACTGCAATCCAGGAAAATCCGGCAATTCCAATTAGTTTACCCAACACAAGCCCAGCCAAAATTCCGGTCAATACAGGATGAGTAGCAATCTCGTTAATTGCAGTCAGGTGTATAGGAATGCCGGCATTTGCCAACGCAAAAACAGGAATGACCAGAAATGCCGAGGGAAGATGCAATTTGTTCTCGAGCCTCTGGGCTGGTGACTGTACAAGATTTACACCTTCACCCAATGAATGAACTCTGGAACGAAGCTGATCATTCTTGATGATACTTTCGTCCTGCCTATATGCTTGTTTAATCTGTTCCATTCGCTCATGGAGTTGAGACAGAAACCGTACAGGATCATATTTTGGACGCATCGGAATAACAAAGGCGAGCAAGACACCCGCCAGCGTCGCATGAACACCACTTTTCAGCATCGCGATCCATAATACAACTCCAATCAGCAGATAGGGTGACAGACGCCTTACCCCCCCCAGATTCAATGCAATCAGTACCATCATCAATATGCCGACGGTGCCCAGCGCTGTATAATTGAGCGCCTCTGTGTAAAACAGTGCTATGACAACAACAGCCCCCAGATCATCTACAATGGCCAATGCCACTAAAAAGATCAATAGACTTTTGGGAATCCGGCTTCCCAAAAGGGCGAGTGTACCAAGCGCAAATGCAATATCGGTTGCCATCGGCACACCCCAGCCATCAAACGTGGGCCCTTCAGGATTCATTGAAATGTAGACCAGGGCCGGCATCAACATGCCACCAATAGCCGCAAAAATCGGCAAAATTGCCTGTTTAAAATCTGAAAGTTCCCCTACCAGGATCTCCCGTTTAAGCTCTAGCCCGACAACCAGAAAAAATAATGCCATCAGACCATCATTAATCCAGTGGTGGAGCGACTTGGATAGCTGAAAACTTTCAAACCCGATTGTCAGGGGCAATTCGAGGAACCCGTGATACACGGTGCTCAAGTTACTATTAGCAATAAAAAGCGCAAGCACTGCGCAAATCATTAGCAAAACTCCACTGGTAGTCTGACGATGAATAAACTCGTCTAATGGGGTTAATACCCGGTCAAAGGCCTTTTCCCACGGGGCTACGTACTCTTTGCCAATTTTCCCTTTCATCGCGAATTTATCCGAAGCATGCGAACCATTATATAGAAGATGGGTTCGATGATTTGATTATCAACATATTTAGCAATAAAATTACTGTTTCTGAGCTAGAATTATCCTTTATTCGATCTTACTCATACTTCTTTCAGTGAAAATCTCTGGAACTTGTGCTCAGCTCTCCCAACCATGCCGTGTAATCATGAATTGCGTCTGCGATAACATGAACAACCAACCCTTCTCTTTCCACCTTCCCTTCGACGACCAGTAATCGTCCGTGTATTACCGCCTTCTGGTAACGCTGCACAACACGCGACCAGATAACGATATTGCTACAACCGAATTCATCTTCCAGCGTAATAAAAATAGTCCCGCCCGCATTCGGATGCTGCCGGTTTACCACAAGCCCTACGACATAGGTTCGGCTATTAATATTACAAGATACCAGCGATTGCGAAGAAACCCAGCCTCTATGATTGAATTTTTGGCGTAACAGCGCTAACGGATGCCGCCTGAGAGTCAAACCTGTATGTGCGTAGTCTGCTACTATCTCTTCACCTTCAGGTGGTGCAGGCAGGTCCACGCCCATTTCGGGTGAGGGTGGCATATTGGCGAACATGTCTTTATTAATCTCCATGCCCAGCGATTCCCAGGTTGCCTGACGCCGATGACCGACCAGACTATGAAAAGCATCCGCTGCTGCCAATGCGTTACTCTCTTTCCTGTTTATTTGTACCTGCTGGTGTAACGCATAAAGGCTGGAAAGCGTTGCCTGGTTTCTCGCCACCAAGATCTTCTCTCCCGTCGCCTGACTTAATCCTTTGACCCGATTCAGTCCCAGGCGAATAGCCAGTGTTTCATCAGAACCCTTCTCCAGCGTTGACTCCCAATGGCTATAACAAACATCAATGGGTAATACTTCAACACCTTGTCGTTTTACATCCTGTATCAATTGTGCGGGCGCGTAAAACCCCATAGGTTGACTATTTAATAATGCGCAGGTAAATGCGGCTGGATGATGACATTTAAGCCATGCAGAGACATAGGCAATCAACGCAAAGCTTGCTGAGTGCGATTCAGGAAAACCGTATTCTCCAAACCCTTTTATCTGGTTAAAGATCTGTTCCGCAAAGCGCTCTTCATAATCTCGCTTTAACATGCCACTAATGAGTCGCTGACGAAAATTCTCAAGCCGCTTCGTACTACGCCATGCGCCAATCGCACGCCGCAACTGATCAGCCTCGCCACCGGAAAAACCGGCCGCAACCATTGCCAACTCGATAACCTGCTCCTGAAAGATCGGCACGCCCAATGTGCGTTTCAATACCGCCTTTACCTCTTCGCCTGGATAAGTCACTGGCTCTTCTCCACGGCGCCTGCGTAAATAGGGATGCACCATATAACCTTGTATAGGGCCAGGACGCACAATTGCAATCTGTATCACCAGATCATAGAAGTTCGCTGGTTTAAGCCTTGGCAACATATTCATCTGTGCACGGGATTCAATCTGGAACACGCCCACCGTATCGGCTTTTTGCATCATCTGATAGGTCGCCTGGTCCTCTGCCGGAATAGTGTCGAACTGCAAATCGAGTCCACTATGTGTTTTCAGCAAATCCAGGCAACGCTTGACCGCACTCAACATACCTAACGCCAGACAATCAACCTTTAGCAAACCTAGTGCCTCCAGGTCCCTTTTGTCCCACTGGATAACGGTGCGATCAACCATGGTTGCGTTCTCTACCGGCACCAGTCGTGAGAGCTGGTCACGCGCAATAACAAAACCTCCCACATGTTGAGACAGATGGCGCGGGAATCCACGCAGTTGCTGAACCAGCACGAGCAGCTTCTGAATCACTGGATTGCCCGGTTCAAACCCTGCCCCGCGCAAACGTTCCTCAGCGATGTCTTTCTCCCACCATACCAGACTATTCGATAGCCGATCTACCTGCTCAAGACTTAAACCCAACGCCTTGCCAACATCACGTATCGCACTCCTGCGACGATAAGTTATCAACGTTGCGGCCAATGCTGCACGATGTCGCCCATATTTCTGATAAATATACTGCATGACTTCTTCACGCCTCGCGTTTTCAAAATCCACATCAATATCCGGTGGCTCATCACGCTCCCTGGAGATAAAGCGTTCAAACAGCATATTGCTACGCGCTGGGTCAACCGCGGTAATCTGCAGGCAATAACAGACAGCGGAATTGGCAGCCGACCCACGCCCTTGGCATAGAATGCCCTGACTGCGGGCAAAACGAACGATGTCATGTACAGTCAGAAAAAAATGCTCGTATTTCAACTCTGCAATGAGTTGCAGTTCGTGTTCAATCATCCGGCGTACCTTTTCTGGTTCACCATCCGGCCAGTAATGTCGAACACCCTGATCTGTCAGATTGCGTAAATGCTCTGCAGCTGTTAAGCCAGACGGCACCAGATCATCCGGATATTCATAACGCAACTCATCGAGAGAAAAATGACAACGCTCTGCGATGCGTACAGTCTCCTGTAGCCATAGAGACTTATATTTCAATACCAGTGATTCAATCGTGCGAAGATGGCGCTCACCATTCGGGTAAAGCCTGAACCCGACATTGGCAACAGGTGTGTTTAAACGAATGGCAGTCACAATATCCTGCAAGGGTTGACGGCTTCGTTCATGCATGTGCACATCACCACAGGCCACCAGCGGGATATCAGCCACAGCGCTCAATTTTTCAAGCAGTTGCACCCTTCTATGCTCATCAGCCAGATGCAGTATTTGCACGGCCAACCAGCATCGATCAGAAAACACTGACTGTAGCCAGTCAATTGCTTCATGCTGTTCACCCATCCATTGCCTTTCATCACTGATAGACAATGGCGGGATTAACAGACACAGACAATCGGGAAGACCACCATTCAGATCTGTACGGAACAATTGATATTCACCTTTTTCAGCACGACGACGCCCAACGGTAATCAACGTAGACAATTGCGCATAACCTTCCCTGTTCATTGCCAACAGCACCAGCCTGGGGCCATCCTGCAATTGAATCTCACTACCGATAATCAGGTTTAATGCGCTGCCTTTTGCCGCCTCATGAGCACGAACCACGCCGGAAAGCGTACACTCATCGGTAATAGCCAGTGCTTTATAACCCAGTTCAATAGCACGATTCACCAGTTCATCAGGATGTGACGCACCACGTAAAAAGGTAAAGTTACTCAGACAGTGTAACTCGGCATAACCAGGACTATACTCAGCCTTGCCCATCAGGCGAAAAAACCATGCAGATACCACTGTGAAGACCCATTCAGATCACAGTTCAAGTCACGGTAGACCCATAGCTTTTGCTGAGTCCGGCTACGCGCAATGTAATAATCACGACTTTGATCATGGCTATCCCACCACCCTGACTCAATACGTTCAGGACCGGAAAGTAAATCCAATGGCCCATAAAGACAAGGCACACCCGCAGATTGTGCAAGCAACCTGGGATGCTTTAATAACCAGCAGGGACGATACGCAAACGAATCACCCATAGCCTGCTGATTGCAATTCGGAAACACAATCTGTTTATTGGCATGCTCCGCACGATAATCCGCATGACAAATGACCTGGTGTATAACATTCTCACCCAGACGATTTTTTAACCGCTCCAGTATCTGGATAAAATCCGTATCGGGTCCCTGCTTCCTGCTGAACAAATCCGGCGGCACAGGCGCTAACGGCACCAGCTGTTTTACCTGTAACTCCAGCCCCTCAACCGATTCCCTGAGGGTATGGCGTTCCAGTTTCTCTTGCCAGAGTTTAAACAGGTGATCCACATCACGAGCGGGATGTAGCAGATTGAGCACTAACGGATCCCTTGCCTGTGATGATGATTGAGAGGGGGCAATAAATCCGAGCAGCAATTGTTGTGCGCCTGCATCCCGTGCCTGCAAAAATCCGCATAATTCACGCAATAACCGTTTTAAACCAAACAACAATGGCTGTACCTGAAAGACAGGTTCTGGTAACAGGACTTGTGACTGAAAATAATCAGGGGCGACATAATACTCACGTGGCTCTGGTAACAAACCCAGGGCCCGGTCAAGATAACACAATAGTTGTGGGCCCATACGCCGGGCAATACCGTCACGCGGCAATCGCAAACAATCCGCTATGGTTTTTAGTCCCAATCGTTTCAGTGCCGCCTTTTTTTCTACCGACAGTGGCAATAAATTCAGTGACAATGGAAACAGGGTGCGTGCTAATTTTTCATGCTGCGTGACGGCTTCTGAGTTCCCGTCAAGTGCCAGCAACCAGGCAGCCCCCGGCGTTGGCGCAACACCAACATCTGCGCTGTAACCCAATTTACCTAACCCCGAGAGCACTGCCCGTTGAAGTTTTCCCAATCCTGAAAACAGCGACAGACTTGCACCAACCTCGAGCAACAGACCATCAGGTGGTTGCAGGCTAACTTGGGAAGTGAACTGTTGCGCCCATAGTGCCAATCCATTCAAAGCGCTTAACTCGTTAGCCGGTGAACGCTCTACAGCATGCAAATGACTACATAATGAACGGGCTGAACCGAGCGACATACCGACCTCAACACCCGTATTGATTGCGGCAGCATTAAGCGAATAAACGGTTTGCTGTAACCCATACGATTCATAAATAACCCGGGGAACCCCTGGATCGACACAACCTGACTCAACACCGACAATACTGGATTCAAGAGGCAATTGGGGCAGTGATAGCGCAAGCCAGAGCATTGGAGATGCTCACGCTAATGAAATCTTAACAGGTCCGGGGACAAAACTACGTCCCCGGCACTTGATCATTTCCAGTTGAGCACCAACTTCTTCCGCGTGCAGTTGCAAACGTAGCGCCGCCGGTGAATGTTGCTTGCGAAAGCGTGGATGACGAAATAAAAAACCGCAACTCTCACCCTTTTCAGCAGCCAATTGCAAGCGTCTCAACGTCTTTGTATTGAGGTCCTGATCCGGCCACACCAATACAGCACCACATTGATCGGCACGCAGACTTTGCTCCATCGCCCAGTATTGGTCTGCACCATTCAAGCCGCTGATACTGATTAAAAAGGGCAACCGAATACCCGCTGCAGATAATGCAAAGGCACAGGGCACCCAGGGCGGGTTGATCAACACCACATAACACTGCTCATGTGTCAGCCGACCCAGTGCCGGCAATAATAATTGCAACTCCCCCTGACCAGGGAATAAATGCAGAATCTCTGTCAACGCACCAGTAGGCCAGCCATGAAAAGGCAACACATCGTCCAGCTCATCATAACCACTCGCAATACCTTTAACGCCCCCCTCATACTGATAAACATCATGCGTATTTCCACGCCAGATACTACCCTGTTGTAATAACTGTTGCAGACTCATGAGCCAGCCCTAATATTTGGACCAGCGTCATGACGAATACTGCCGACGACGATGCCTTCTATACAGAAATCTCCGCTATCAGCATCAACAATAATCGCACTGAAATCAGAATTTTCCGGCAACAAGGCAATGCTGTCTGCATCTTGTTTAAAACGCTTTACCGTCACCTCGCCATCCAGTCGGGCAACAACGATCTGCCCATTTTCTGCATGAGGTGTTTTATGCACCGCCAACAGATCACCATCGAGAATGCCAGCATCTTTCATACTCATACCGTATACCCGCAACAGGTAATCGACACGTAAACGAAACAGCCGTGAATCGATCGTGTAATAGTCCTCGATATACTGCTCAGCCAGGATAGGCGAACCTGCGGCAACCCGCCCTACCACCGGCATGCCGGTCCTGGCTTGCGCGGTATAGCGAATGCCTCTGGAAGTACCCGGCAACAGCTCGATCGCACCTTTTTTAGCCAGCGCATGAAGATGCTTCCCCGATGCATAGGTTGAACGAAAGCCAAAATGCTCTGCGATCTCGGCACGCGTCGGCGGCATGCCAGTACGTTCCTGAGTCTCCTGGATAAATGACAGAATCTGGGCTTGTCGAGGTGTCAGGTCTTTCATCGATCACAGCATTGAATATGGAGAAATAACAACATGGTGCTAATATTAGCACCATTTGGGAATAATAATAAAGTACTTCTGTGAAAGCGCGAGAAACCACAGCGACCCAAAACCATGCATCAACACCACGCTATTTGAATTTTTCCTGATAAAACACCATCATATGAGCAACAGGCACCCCACAATCACAATGAATACAGGACACCCTCATTGCATCACCGAGCACGTAAGCGCTTTGGCCAGAATTTTCTTCATGACCAGCGCGTTATTGACCAGATCATACAATCGATCAACCCGGTATCCGGTGAACATATCGTCGAGATAGGTCCAGGCAAAGGCGCACTGACGGAACCCTTACTGCAAGCTACCGGTTCGCTGGATGTCGTCGAGCTGGATCGGGATTTGATTCCAATACTCGAAAATAATCTTGGCACATCAGGTAACCTGCATATTCACAATACAGATGCACTAAAGTTTGATTTCGGCACTCTGATTAAAGAGAAAAGCAAATTACGCGTGGTCGGTAACCTGCCCTATAACATTTCTACACCATTAATCTTTCACTTGCTGGAATTTTCAGAACACATCACTGACATGCACTTTATGTTGCAGAAGGAAGTCGCTGAACGCATCTGCGCCTCCCCCGGAGGTAAATCATACGGCAGACTTAGCGTGATGGTTCAAATCTATTGTCATGCAGATATTCTCTTCCATGTTATGCCTGAATCGTTTACACCCAAACCAAAAGTGGAATCGGCAATCATTCGATTAACACCTTATAACAAACCTGTAGTTGATGTAACTGACAAAAAACAATTTGCCCAGCTCGTAACTATGGCATTTTCTCAACGACGCAAGACGATACGTAATACACTTCGTAATGTGCTCACCATTGAAGAAATAGAAGCAGCGGGAGTTGATCCAAAGCTGCGCGCTGAAAACCTGACACTGATTGATTATTCTAACCTTTGTTTGAAATTACCTGACAATTAGCAATATCAGCACCTAGTAAATTACGCATATTTACTCTTTCTTTTGTTGCATCCTGGCGATCCAGCAAAACTTTGTGTTAGTGTTTCTCAGTAAAAATACTCTAACGGAAGGATAATAATGCACAAATCTGCTATATCGTCATTAAAACTATACTTCGCCTCATTATTATTACTCGTCGCAGTGATTTCAGGTTGCGGAGGCGGTGGATTCAGCGATAATACTTCTGGCAGTACAGGAGTTGCCCCAACCATCACAGCTGCTAATGCCGCTACAGTAGCTGGTACGGCGGTTGCTGCAATGGATGTTACGATCAGCTCCAGCGATTTTGGTGCAAACACTGTTTCGGTATTGAAAACAAACAGGACAGAAACAAAATTCAACCTTTCAGGTTTTTCAAAAGAATTATTAATAACTCTCAACAATTCCGGCTGGCAAAATCATGTCATATCATCAACTGTATTTGCCAGTGCAGTTACTTTAAATGGTTTGCCATGTGATATAAGCGGCACAATTGATATGGATTGGAACGATGCAGACAATAATCTGGTTTTCTCAGCTAATGACACTTTCACCATCACATTCAATAACTGTGTCGATGCCACAAGCACAGCCAATGGCACTGCAAGCCTGACCGGATTCAATCTAACAGGAGATCCCAGCCTCCCTGGCACTATCTGGAGCATGACCTCGACATTTACATTTACAAATCTACAAATAACCGAGGCTGGAGAAACAATAAGCACTAACGGTTCAATGAGGTTCAATTCTGCTTCGACAAATGGCGCCCTGGAGACTGCGACTATTACTACATCCTCACTAACGATCACGGACGGATCTGAAACAGTCATTCTGGATAATCTGACTATAGATACAACACTGGATACGAATACGTTAGCTACAACCCTGACATTTAACGGTGTTGTTGATAGTAGTATTGACGGTAGAGTAACGGTTACCACCATAACAACCCTGCAGGGCCTTGATACGGATGACTATCCAGGCACAGGTGCAATAAAGGTTAGCGGCGCCAACAATACCAGCGTTACATTAACAGCTGTTGACAATACAAATGTCCGGCTGGCTGTTGATGCTGACGGTGATGGAATAACAGACTCGACTATAAATACCACCTGGACGGCGTTGGAAAATACTTAATATCTACTTGAATCGAGCAATGCGGGAGCAATCCCGCATCTTTTATGATTGCACTTTATCATTCTCAGCTACCGAGTATTACCGCTAATTTCCTCCATCTTAGCTTCGATCCACGTTTCAGCCGCTTTATTGATTTCACTCGCTGATTTGTCATGGGTATCGACTGCGGGACCAATACACATTTTGATTGTACCAGGGTACTTGAGAAATCCTTTACGACGCCAGAACTCTCCGGCATTATGTGCAACCGGCACCACCGGGTAACCACTGCGCTCAGCGAGCATTGCACCTCCGGGTGCATATTTTCCTTTCTTTCCCGGCGCCATACGCGTACCTTCGGGAAAAATCACCACCCAGCGCCCCTTCTTTAAACGATCGATACCCTGTTCAACAAGCTGTTTCAGCGCCTTGCGCGCCGCCTTGCGATCAATTGCGATCGGTTCCAGCATTGCCAGCCCCCAGCCAAAAAAAGGCACCCACAATAACTCCCGTTTCAATAGCCAGATTTGAGGTGGAAAAACTCTTTGCAGCGCAAGGGTTTCCCAGGTTGATTGATGTTTGCAAAAGATGATTGCGTTAGCATCCGGGATATTCTCCTTGCCCTCCACTTCATAGCGCAGACGACAGGTCACTGCCAACCACCAAAGATTAATCCGGGACCACTGCGTATAAAAACTGTAACGAACTGAAAATGAAAATGGAAAGGTCAGCAAACCAATGATTGCAAATACCGGTGTTGTTAACCACATACCCAGTGCGAACAGAAGTGAGCGAAGTAATAACATGTTAATCCCGGGATATATAAATGAACTTGGAAATTGTATAAAATCTACGGTGCTGCAAGCAGCTCATTTACAACCGATGCCAAATCATCAAAGATTTCAATATTCTTTAATCCCTCACCACTCTCTTCGGTCATTGCGCCCTTTCCTGTTCTGACAAGAATGGGACGACCACCTACTGCCTGTGCCGCCTGCAGGTCTCGTAGCGAATCACCAATCATCGGCACATCGATAAGATCACTCCTTAAACGCTCCGATAATTCTCTCAACATTCCCGGTTTTGGCTTACGACACGCACAATCATCATCGGGTCCATGCGGACAAAACAACACCGCATCAATACGCCCACCCAGTTTTCTAACTTCTTGATACATCTTACGATGAATATCATTCAGTGCGCCAATATCAAAAAAGCCTCTGGCAAGACCCGATTGATTGGTTACCACTGCAATATGATAACCAGCATTGGTCAACCGTGATATTGCCCGGATACTGCCCGGGATAGCGTGCCACTCATCTGGCGATTTGATGTATTCATCAGAATCTGCATTAATCACACCATCCCGATCAAGCACAACAAGTTGTTTCATAACCAGCGCTAACTTTCCCTGGGTTGTAGTGTAGATATGTCCGCAACCTGCATAAATAGCTCCCGCATTTTGTTCAGTTGAGCCAGCCGATTCAAACGAATCGCTTCATCATCAACCATCACCATGACGGTATCAAAGTAGTTATCAACCGTTGCTCTTAACGTTGATAATTCTTTCAGCGTTTCCTGATAACTGCGCTTTGCCATTAACGGACTGACGCTGTCTGCCAATGACGTAGTAGCGTTAGCCAGTTCTCGCTCCGCATCAACTTCAAGCAGGTTACTGTTAATATTATCCGGCAGGTTTTCCCCTGCCTTCTTTAATATATTGCTGACTCTCTTGTTCGCAGCCGCAAGGCTATCTGCTTCGGGTAGCTGACGAAATGCGGTCACCGCTTGTACCCGCCTGTCAAAGTCATAGGGATTGGTTGGCCGACAGGCAAGAACAGACTCGAACACATCATGGCTCACATCATGTTCCAGGTAATATGCTCGCAAGCGTTCCATCATAAAATTAAATGCCTGTTCTAGAATATCTTCCTGAATCTGCACATTTGCCTGGCTGTTATAACCTTCAACCACCTTGCTCATGACGTACTGCAGATCCAGGTCCAGCTTTTGTTCAATAATAATTCGCAGTACACCTAATGACGCTCGACGTAATGCAAACGGATCTTTATCACCAGTGGGCACTTGACCAATCGCAAAAATACCAATTAATGTATCGAGCTTATCCGCAATTGCGAGCGCCTGACCAGTCACCGTTTCCGGCAGCACATCTCCTGAAAAACGGGGCATGTACTGTTCCTCCATCGCTTTCGCGACTTCATCGACTTCCCCGTCGTGAATCGCACAATAGCGCCCCATCGTACCTTGCAGTTCTGGAAACTCACCCACCATTTCGGTTAACAAATCGCATTTACAAATATGTGCGGCGCGGTGCGCCCATTCCATGTTACCCCCAAGCTTGTCAGCAACAGCTTCTGCGACCCTTGAAACACGTTCTACCTTGTCATACAGCGAACCGAGTTTGCTCTGGAACACAATAGACTTCAATGTATCAACGCGCTCTATAAGCCTTTGTTTTCTATCCTGCGCCCAAAAGAAAGCCGCGTCGGTAAGTCTTGGCCGAATCACACGCTCATTACCCGCACGTACCACAGCAACGTCTTTACTCTCGATATTGCTAACGGTAATGAAATACGGCATTAAGTCTCCATCATCATTGACGACGTGAAAATATTTCTGATGTGATTTCATTGCAGAAATCAACGCCTCTGAGGGTACTTCCAAAAAACGTTCATCGAAATGCCCCGAAATCGCCACCGGCCACTCAACCATGCCAGTCACCTCATCAAGTAACGCATCATCGATTACCGCTTGACCACCCGTTGACTTTGCAACCTCAAGTACCTGCGCACGAACCGTTTCCCGCCTTAAGGCAAAATCAGCCAATACATGGCCCTCCGATTGTAATAACGGAACATAAGTTGATGGATCTGCGATATAAATCTTTTCAGGATGATGAAAACGGTGACCTCGTGTCTCCTGCCCGGCTCGAACACCGAACATTTCAAACTCAACAACCTCTTCACCATACATCATCACCATCCAGTGCACTGGACGTACGAATTCTTCTTTCAGCGCTCCCCAACGCATACGCTTTGGGATGGGTAATTTAGTCAATGCGTCAGCAATAATGCCAGGCATTAAATCAACACTAGCCTGGCCCTGTTGCGCCTGACGAAACACCAGCCACGCTCCCTTGTCCGTTTTCAGTGTTTCCAGTGTCTCAACGGGCACACCGCAGCTACTTGCAAATCCAAGACTGGCCCTGGTTGGTTGACCCTCGCTATCAAAAGCGGCAGTAATTGCGGGCCCGCGTCGTTCAATAACCGCATCAGGTTGCGAAATGGATAGATCGTTAACAAGCGCTGCCAATCTGCGAGGTGTTGCGTAGATATTTAAACCACCAAATGAAATATTGGCCTTTTCAATACCTGCCTTTAAAGCTAACCCTAAAGACTCCCCTAAATTTGATAATGCCTTTGGTGGTAATTCTTCGGTACCCAGCTCGAAAAGAAAGTCACGGCTCTCACTCACGATACTTTCTCCAATTTATCATTTTGTGCTCTATTCGAAGTTTTGCACATTGGGAATCCCAGCGCTTCGCGCCCTTCGTAATACACCTCTGCTACTGCACGAGATAAATTCCTGACGCGTCCGATAAATCTCGCTCTTTCAGTTACACTGATCGCGTGACGCGCATCAAGCAGATTAAACAGATGGGACGCCTTCAGGACCTTCTCATAAGCGGGCAATGATTTTCCTGCTGCAATGAGTTTTTTACTTTCGCTTTCGCAATGATCAAACGCCTCAAACAAGGAAGGCACATCTGCAAGCTCGAAGTTGTAACAGGACATTTCTACTTCATTTTGATGAAACACATCACCATACGTTACCTTGCCCAACGGGCCATCGGTCCAGGTCAGATCAAAAACACTTTCCACTCCCTGCAAGTACATGGCGATACGTTCCAGACCATAGGTAATCTCGCCGGTCACTGGCGAGCAATCGAGACCGCCCACCTGTTGAAAATAGGTAAATTGAGTGACCTCCATTCCATTCAGCCATACCTCCCAGCCAAGCCCCCAGGCGCCCAGCGTCGGAGACTCCCAGTTGTCTTCAACAAAGCGAATATCATGCACGAGAGGATCTATACCCAATGATTTTAGAGAACCCAGATACAGCGCCTGAATATCAAGTGGCGAAGGTTTAATGACAACCTGAAATTGATAGTAATGCTGCAGTCGATTCGGGTTTTCTCCATAGCGTCCATCTGTTGGTCTGCGCGAAGGCTGCACGTAGGCGGCACTCCACGGCTCCGGACCGATTGAACGCAAAAAAGTGGCAGGATGAAACGTTCCTGCGCCCACCTCCATATCGTAAGGTTGCAATAACACACATCCCTGCGCTGCCCAATATTGTTGAAGCTGGAGAATGAGACCCTGAAACGTTGAAATATCTGGTAAATGTTGTGATGACACGTCTTTTATCTAACTATCAATTTTTGAAGCTTATTAGTATAGCGTGCTAACGGACTGATTTGTATATAAAGAAAAAATTAACTGTCAGCAATCTTTACACGTAGAACCAACAGCGATGTCCGTGGCCGTTCAACTCTGTAAAGTCCCCGGCGTATTGGCCGATAAAAAAAGCAAGGACGCTCAAATACGGGACGCGAAAAACATGGCCGAAATAATATTACAACCAACAACAACAGCCCATTGGCACTCATTGGTAAGCGAAGCTGAGAGTGCTGTCAATTGCGCACTCGGCGAAGACCTGGAGAGCTACCTTGTTTTCCTGTTAATGCGCTTCACCAACCAACCCCATATGGCCGAAAGAATTATGTCGGTTGACTATTTAAGCACTGAAGGACCCGGCAAGAGAACCCGGCAGGAACAACTTCGGGATGTCGGCGATCATTGTCTTCTGTTCTCGGGATTATTTCCCAGACATGCTGAAAGAAGATCCGTCAAGGTCAGTTACTTTGTTGAGTTAGGCCGTAGCGCATATTATCAACTGGCTAATGCGGCAAACGTTAATAACAAGGAAGTCTACACCAGTTTATCTGAAAATTTTGTTTTAATGATGGATATTCTTCAGACGATGCGTTCATTGCGAAGCGAAAAACCAGGCATGACATTATTACACGCGTATGAACTTTGGAACGACACCGGTAGTCGACACGCGTTTAATCTGATTACAGATATCACCAAATCACACCCGATTAGAACCGACGTCATTGACCTGGAATCAACTTCCAGAGACGCATTTCATTAATCATCACATCCAATTATCCCGGCACTAAATTAAGTTGCCGACGCTTCGCCGCTTCTTACAAGCGGTGAATTTTGCTATCATCTGCTGCCTGTATTCTATTTGACTCTGGATATGACCAAACAACGTAAAGCCGTTGCACTGATTTCTGGTGGACTCGACTCCTTGCTCGCTGCAAAAGTTATTCTTGAACAGGGTGTTCATGTTGAAGGCATTAATTTTTATACCGGTTTTTGCGTCGAAGGACATACCCATGCCATCCGTAAAAAAGACCGCACCAAACCAAAAAGAAATAACGCACTGTGGGCCGCCGAACAACTTGGTATCAAGTTACATATCATCGACGTCATTGAAGAGTACAAGAACATTTTAACAAACCCGAAACATGGCTATGGTGCCAATCTTAATCCTTGCCTGGACTGCAAGACTTTCATGGTCCAGCAGGCACTAAAATGGATGGAGGAAAACGGGTTTGATTTCATCATAACCGGTGAGGTCATTGGTCAGAGACCGATGTCACAACGCAAGGATACGATGCCAGTCATAGCGAGGGAATCAGGCGCGGATGACCGCCTTCTGAGACCCTTATGCGCAAAAAATCTTCCGTTAACGTTGCCGGAAAAAGAAGGCTGGGTTAGTCGCAATGGACTGCTCGGTATTAGCGGGCGATCGCGAAAGAAACAAATGGAGCTCGCGAAACAGTTTCAGTTTGAAGATTACGCCCAACCGGCGGGAGGCTGCTGCTTTTTAACCAATGCCGAATATTCCGCCAAATTGGCAGATATGTGGCAACATCAGGGTAATCAAAAATACGAAATCGATGACATCATGTTATTAAAGGTAGGCCGGCATCTCAGACCCGGTCCCAATTTCAAACTGATTATCGGTAGAGAGGAAGGAGAAAATAATTTTCTCAATGGCTATAAAAAACAATTCACTCATCTGCAAACGATCAGTCATAACGGTCCGACTGCGCTAATCGACGGTGACGTCGATGAAGATGATCTGGAACTTGCAGCGAAACTGGTTGCAAGATTTAGTCAGGGGCGGGAAGCAAAGTCAGTAAAGGTCAGTATTGCTGATAATAGTCGTGCACCACAGTTAATTGATGTCGTTCCCCTAAAAAATGATGAAATCCCGGAATCATGGTACATATGAAATCCGAATATGAACTGGACGTTCGCAACCAGCTTTGCCCGCTACCGGTAATAAGAACACAAAACAGGATAAAAAATCTGCATAATCATGATATCCTGCACGTCCTGTGCACAGATCCTGGCACGCTGAATGATATTCCTGCCTGGTGCAGAATACACGGGCACAGGGTTATTGAGACAAAAGAACACGATAACGAGATAACTATCATTATTGAGGTCCAGAATAATAACAAAGTAGATGCACCATAATAATGCATCATTGCGCCATTATGGTTCATTTTTTAGTAATACATTGTCAAAAATTATTCTAAGCTGATGAAATTATTATGTATTTATCGATGGCATATTTCATGCATATGCGATGCGTCATTAAAATTGAACGTTAAAGACTAACTAAAACTTAGCACCTCTGGAGGAGCACCAATGTCAGCAACAAAAGTAACTAAGATGATCAAAGACAACGGCGTAAAGTTCGTTGATTTGCGTTTTACCGACACCCGAGGCAAGGAACAGCATGTTTCCATGCCAGTTAGCCAGGTTGATTCCAGCTTTTTTAAAGAGGGTAAAATGTTCGACGGATCATCGATTGCCGGCTGGAAAGGCATTAATGAGTCTGACATGATTTTAATGCCGGATACGACAACGGCAGTCATGGATATTTTTTCTGACGAACCATCCGTCATCATTCGCTGCAATATTCTTGAGCCAGCCACAATGAAGGGTTACGAACGTGATCCTCGTTCCATAGCGGAGCGCGCGGAGGCTTATCTAAAAGCTACCAAGATTGCTGATACCGCTTACTTTGGTCCTGAGCCGGAGTTTTTTATTCTGGATGACGTGCGCTGGGGCGTTGATATGAGCGGTGCATTTTACAAGGTTGACTCAGAGGAAGCCTCATGGAACTCAGAAAGAGTATTTGATGACGGTAACATCGGGCACCGACCAGGTGTTAAAGGTGGTTATTTCCCTGTACCACCAGTTGATTCCCTGCACGACATTCGCGCTGCAATGTGCCTGGCACTTGAGGAAATGGGCTTGGAAGTGGAAGTCCATCATCATGAAGTCGCCACGGCAGGTCAGTGCGAGATCGGCACCTCATTCAACACCCTCACCCGAAAGGCTGACGAAGTACAAATTTTGAAATATGTTGTGCAAAACGTTGCGCATGCCTATGGCAAGACCGCGACATTTATGCCAAAACCAATCGTCGGCGATAACGGCAGCGGAATGCATGTCCATCAGTCGCTAGCCAAAGGCGGCAAAAACCTGTTCAGCGGTAACAAATATGGTGGGCTGTCTGAACAGGCACTCTATTATATCGGTGGTATCTTCAAGCACGCACGCGCATTGAATGCTTTCACCAACGCGAGCACCAATAGTTACAAGCGTCTTGTACCAGGATTCGAAGCACCTGTGATGCTGGCGTACTCAGCACGCAACCGCTCAGCTTCAGTACGTATTCCTTACGTGACAAATCCAAAAGCTCGTCGCGTCGAAATTCGATTCCCGGATTCATGCGGTAATCCATACTTCGCATTTGCTGCAATGATGATGGCTGGACTGGATGGCATTAAAAATAAAATCAACCCTGGCGACGCAATGGACAAGGATCTTTATGATCTGCCTGCCGAAGAGGCATCGGCCATTGCAACGGTTAGTTCGTCTCTGGAAATGTCTCTTGATGCACTGGATTCGGATCGCAAGTTCCTGACCGCTGGCGGGGTATTTACAGACGACATGATAGATGGTTATCTGGGACTGAAGGCAGAAGAAGTCACGACGTTACGCATGACAACCCACCCTGCAGAGTTTGATATGTACTTTAGCTTGTAAGCAAACCTCTGATGCAGTGTAAAAAACGCCTCCTTGCGAGGCGTTTTTTTTTGGCATAAAGTTATGCCATATTATCAATTGGGTCTACCGGATACTTGTGATCACATGAAATACCTTTTTCTAATCATCTTGCTTGGACTGTTTCTTACCACTCACGCAGCTATATACAAGCGAATTGAAGCTGATGGAAGCGCCAGCTTTTCAGATAAGCCCCTCCCGGGCGCTGAGCAAGTAGATATCGACCCTGCACAAACTTATAAAGTGAGAGCGATTAATTCACCAAAATCAGAACAACATGACGGAGAACAGCAATCAACTGCGATATACGAGGAACTGGGATTCGTGAGACCTGTTAACAATGAAACAATTAGAGATAACGCGGGAACAGTCAATATCGAGCTATCGATATCCCCTGCATTACGGATCAATGAAGGACATAGGGTTGTATTACAAATGAACGGCAAACCGCTGGGCGAGCCCGCCAACTCCGCTCATTACAAGATTGACAATCTGGACCGGGGCAGCCATTCGTTACAGGCGTTTGTGATTGATAAAAAGGGAACCAAACTGATCTCGTCAAAAGCGATATCCATTCACGTCAAGCGACATTCGAAGTTATTCCAGCGTTCCTCAACGCAATAGATTGCACTATAATAGTGCGTAACGATTTACGTCAAGTCAGCCTCGCGGATCTGATAACCGGTCAACAACGAAGTTTTTACAAAAATACAAAACTGAGTATTATTATATCTATATGATTATAATAATATTTTTTTTATTTATCTTGGGCATGCCCAATTCAATATCTGGAAATACTCTCCGTCAGATAATGGTTGGTTTAGTTTTTGCTATGACTTATTAATGGATACCAACATGACCCAAAATGAGACACTACAACATGTGCTGGATAATCAGACCACGGCGGTATTATTGCTGGACGAGTCGTTTCAACTGAAATATATCAATACGGCAGGAGAAATGTTGTTTGCTGCTTCCGCCAGACAGGTCCTTGGAACCGCTATCCAGTCTCTGATCCCAAATGCAGGCTCCGTACTGGGAATACTTGAAAAGTCACATCGGTCCCGGTCTGCCTACACAGAGCACGGGATTCAGCTCGTATTAAGGCCTCATCATACTGTCACAGTAGACTGCTCTATCACTCCGCTCAATGAACGCGGTCGAGGCAAGGAATTACTGCTGGAGCTATTACAAATTGATCGCCATATGCGCATCGCACGCGAGGAACAGCTGCTTGACCAATATCAAAATACGAGATTATTGTTACGCGGCCTGGCCCATGAAATCAAAAATCCGTTAGGTGGTCTCCGGGGAGCGGCACAATTACTGGAGAAGGAAACCGGTGGTCGTGAATTAAAGGAATATACAGACATCATTATCGGCGAATCTGACCGACTGCAGAACCTGCTCAACCGCATTCTTGGACCCAGAACGCTACCTAAAAAAGAGAATATTAATATTCATAAAGTTCTGGAAAACGTTCGCCTGCTGGTTCAGGCCGAGACCCCTGAAAACATTTCAATATCCAGAGACTATGACCCAAGTATTCCGGACATTTTTATCGATGAAGACCAGTTATTTCAGGCAGTCCTGAACATTACCAGAAATGCGATGCAGGCACTTGGCCAGGCTGGAGAAATTCTGATTCGCACACGCACTCAACGGCATTTCACTCTCGGCCAGAATATCTACAAGCTGGCAGTCCAGGTGGAAATTATCGATAACGGACCGGGCATACCGGATGAAATGATTGAGAAGATCTTTTACCCGATGATAACGAGCCGTCCTGAAGGTACCGGGCTGGGCCTGACTATTGCACAATCATTGGTCAATCAACACAATGGTATTATCGAATGCACTAGCCAACCTGGCGAAACCCTATTCAGAATCACCCTTCCGCTGGAGCAACACCATGAGTAACGAAGAGAAAATCTGGGTCATTGATGACGACCGTTCTATCCGCTGGGTTCTTGAAAAGGCACTTGGCAAGGCAAATATTGATGTGACCTGTTTTGAAAATGCATCTGGTATTCTTGAAAGACTCGACAAGCACCAGCCTGATGCCATCATTACCGATATACGTATGCCAGGCATGGACGGTCTGGCATTACTCGAGGGCCTAAAACAGAATTTCCCGGACCTGCCAACGATTATCATGACGGCACATTCTGACCTCGACAGCGCATTGGCTGCGTATCAGGGTGGTGCATTCGAGTACCTGCCCAAACCGTTTGATATCGATGAGGCCACAGACCTTGTAAAAAGGGCGATAAAACAAAATAGACGCAACGGATCGAAAGCATCGACAGCAGTTAAGGAAGGCACAACCATTATTGGTGAGGCGCCAGCGATGCAGGAGGTGTTTCGAGCAATCGGACGTTTATCTCAATCAAACATGACCGTGCTGTTAACCGGCGAATCGGGCACAGGAAAGGAACTCGTTGCCCACGCGCTTCATCATCACAGCCCCCGCTCCAGCGGACCATTTATCGCCATCAATACCGCGGCAATCCCTAAAGATTTACTGGAATCAGATTTATTCGGACATGAGAGAGGCGCATTCACCGGTGCACAAAACATGCACCGTGGACGTTTCGAACAGGCGGACGGCGGCACGTTATTTCTGGATGAAATTGGCGATATGCCCGTCGAATTGCAAACCCGGCTATTGCGTGTGTTGGCAGACGGTGAGTTTTATCGAGTTGGGGGACACACGCCCATCAAGGTCGACGTACGTATCATTGCCGCAACACACCAGGACCTGGGACAACGGGTCACTAATGATCTATTTCGAGAGGACCTTTATCACCGTCTGAATGTCATTCGCATTCATATACCATCGTTACGGGAAAGACGTGAAGACATCCCCCAGTTGACACAATTCTTTATGAACAGGGCGGCAAAGGAAATTGATGTTGCACCCAAAACAATCGATAAAGGTACACTAAAATTTTTAAGCAGACTGGACTGGCCGGGAAATGTCAGACAGCTTGAAAATGCCTGCAGATGGTTAACAGTGATGTCACCAGGCCAAACGATTCACCTTGACGATCTCCCCTCGGAAATCAAACTATCCTCAAAAAAAGGCGAATCCGGTGATCGTTGGGAAAAGGCGCTTGAGAGTTGGGCCAATCGTGAAATGGACCTTGGACAACAAGGCATTCTTAATCAAGCAATACCTAAATTTGAACGCATCATGATCGGTACTGCACTTAGACACACCAGTGGTCGACGCCAGGATGCAGCCAAATTACTGGGCTGGGGTAGAAATACGTTGACGCGAAAGATCAAGGAGCTTGGGATTGATAAAGAAAAACAGGATAACCGTATTTAATCCACTACGATGATAGCACCTTTTATTGGCCCGGATCTCGTGGCAATACTCTCCTGCCAACCTTCGCCCACCAGGTCGATATAGCTAGTGGCATTATCCACGTTATCCGCTGCCTGGACCGTCACCCGATAGGTGATCCCGGCCACCAGCCCACTCAACACATAGTCACAAACAGCATCCGTGTTACATCCTACGGTAGTCTCGGAAAGGAACCCGGTACAACTCGCGTAGTCCGGAAAACCGGTTTCGGCCGCAGCATCAGAATCATAACAAACTTGATATTTTTCAGGTGCTGATTCGGTATCAATGGCTTCGCTCCACTGAACGTCAATTTCACCATCATTTATACCCGGAGAAACAACGATATCCGGATCGGTTCCAACCCCCTGCCAAACAGGCGCCACACCATCTGATGGCGTCTCAAAATCCCAACACGCCGTTAAATCATCATTTGCAAGCAATTGCGTGGAATATGTTGCCGTTGTGGTATCGGCACAACTATAACCCGTTCCACTATTGTAGTCCTTAAGGGCCAGGTCGTCCGCCTGTGTATTAGAGTAACCGGCTAGATCGAAAATCTTGTGCTCGTCGAAATACCCCGAGGTAAAAAAGGTGCTTCTGCGAGGAATTTCAGCCGCCCATGTACCTAATCCCATTGTCCCAATATGCGACGCAAGCGCGACTGATCCACCATTGAGCCTAAGCCTGACTGTGTTATTGAGATAATAGGAACAAAAGTGGAAAAATGTAGTTGTTGACGTGTGTGTATTAGAGCTCACCGCATAAGGCGTTGCTGTTGAATTGGTATCCCAGAAGCGGGTCTGCATTTTACTGTTGGTAAGCAATTGAACCTGCCACGCAAAGTTCTTCTGGGTTACCTGATTGGTCTGACCACGATCATCCACTCTCGTCCAACCACAAATCATGATTTCATCATGCTCGACTTCAGCATCATCGGTCGTTGAAACATAATCAATATCAGCTGCCGGCACAGGAATGCGTAATGAGGCAGCCCCCAAGTGCTTGACTGCAGTAGTCTGAACAGCGTTACCTGTTACGACCATGTTGTTGCCGACCGAATCATTCGGCGCCTTATCCGCAAGATAATCTGCCATTGTCATAACAGGCCACAGTGCAGAAACATGGAACGCTATAACACTGATTATCAGCATGAACATTTCCGCACTCGCCAAATCAAGTAATCGATATCTAATTCTAATTTAATGATCAATAAATCAATTATTTAGAACCAGTGTGCCTGTTAATTGACCAACCTCGCTAATTTTATGTCGCTGAAGATATTCTGTTATCCCCTGATTGATTTTTTTGCACACCAATGGATCATAAAATAGTGCCGTACCAACACCGACCGCGCTAGCACCGGCAATAATAAACTCAAGTGCATCATTCGCTGAGGTGATACCTCCCTGACCGATGATCGGGATAGTGTGCTGCTTACAGACCTGGTAAACCTGGTGTGTCTTGAGCAAGGCAATGGGCTTGATCGCTGGTCCGGACAAGCCGCCCTGATTATTGCCGATGATCGGTGTTCTTTGCTCGATGTCCACCGCCATCCCCATCAGGGTGTTAATCACCGCAAACGCATCGGTTCCTGCATCAATGCAACCCCGGGCATTTCCGGCAATGTCGGTCTGGTTCGGGGAAAGCTTAGTAATCAATGGCTTGTCAGTGACAGAACGGCATGCTGCGACGACCCTTGCCGACATGGCCGGATCATTGCCAAAGGTCACACCGCCTTCTTTTACGTTGGGACAGGAAATATTGATTTCAATCGCATCAATCGCTGAGTCGTTAAAGATTCTGGTTACTTCCTGATATTCTTCAATGGTAGAACCGGAAACATTGGCGACAAAGCGCGTTTCAGTGAAATCCAGACCTGGCAGTATATTGTTCACCACATGTTCTGCCCCTGGGTTCTGCAAACCGATCGCGTTAATCATACCCATCGGCGTCTCGCAGACTCGATGCGGCGGATTCCCCAGACGGGGCTCCAGTGTCGTCCCTTTCAAACACACAGCACCGACATCGGTATTTGAAAATCCCTGCACACGCGTATATTCTTCCCCAAATCCGACACAACCTGAAAGCAACACAATTGGAGAATCAAACTGCATCCCGCAAAAATTCAATGCCAGACTATTATTAGCTTTCATTCCATACGACTCCAGATCAATCCAGATAAATTCTGGTAACAGATTAGGGAATTATTCTACCATGTTTAATATTGCGCTGTTTGAACCCGAAATTCCGCCAAATACCGGCAATATCATTAGACTCTGCGCTAACTGTGGTGCGAACCTGCACCTGATTCACCCGCTGGGCTTCACACTAGAGGAAAAACAACTCAGGCGGGCCCGCCTTGATTACAGCGATTTTACCAGTACTGTTGAACATGATAATTATGACGCGTTGACATCTGCTCTCGACATTAATCAGGACGGCAGACGGATCTTCGCCTGTTCAACGAAAGGCAAACAAGCCTATCATGAACAATCTTACAGGGTAGGTGACAGCTTCCTGTTTGGCCCGGAAACCAGAGGCCTGCCGAATCAGATACTCGAGCAACTCCCTACGGAAAATATCATTCGAATACCGATGCTGCCAAACAACCGCAGCATAAACCTGGCTAATGCCGTTTCGATCATCGTCTACGAAGCATGGCGGCAAACAGGCTTTAGCGGTATCACTAACGATTGATCCGCAATGAGACCACGGCTGTTCCCGGTCAGCCATAGACAATAGTTAATTGCACATTATCCCGTTGTTTTAACGGGCTAGAGAACAAGAACAAGTTCAATGGATTATTAAATTAACTGGGACATTTTCGGCGTTTTTGCGCCGCGTTAAATGATAGTATATTGATTTCGTTGATATTGGGGGTTCCAGCACGAAACGACACGATTCTACCCCGGGCAAACTGATGTTAACTCAACAACAATCTTACCCGCTAAGAAGGGAATGACGTAATCATAGACCGCAAAAAATTAATAACAACGATCAAAGACAACAACATGAAAAATAATCTAATGTGCGACCGCAGCAAATATACCTTTGCTGCGCCTACAACTTTTCTGATGTGTGAAACCTGCAATTATCAGTTATGGATTAACTGTTATTAAAGCAACGAGATCCTGGATTACAAAAAGATATTTTGTCCGAACTGCGCTGATAAGGTACTTTCAGCAAATATTCTTTATAACGATTTTTCTTGATTTACATAAAGAATCTACTGGATTTACTATTCTGTTGCTCTAAAAAATGTTTTACGTGTTTCGTCTGTCGGTAATTGCGGCCTGTTCCATTTTCTCCAGACTGGTATGGCGAACGTCCTTACCCTTCACAAGATAGATGATGTACTCGCAGATATTACAAGCATGATCACCAATCCGCTCCAGTGCCCTGACAGACCAGATGACTCCCATAACACGTTTAATCTGGCGCGGGTCTTCCATCATATGGGTTATTAGCTGTCGCAGGATACTCTCGTACTCATGGTCTACCTGCTCATCTTCCTTGGCGACCTTGATGGCTGCTTCCGGGTCCATGCGAGAAAATGCATCCAGGGTATCGTGCAACATACCGGTTACATGATTACCGATCGCCTGAATCTCCAGATACTGGTTGTTTGGTCGATCAAGCTCGGCTAGCTTTAGTGCCATACGAGCCACTTTTTCTGCATGATCACCGATTCTTTCAAGGTCAGTAATCGTCTTGATGATGGCAACGATAAGGCGAAGGTCGCCTGCCGCAGGCTGGCGACGCGCAAGAATCTGGGTACATTCGACATCGATGGAAACTTCCAGTGCATTAACCTTGTAATCATTATTAATAACTGACTCTGCCTTTTGCTGGTCACTTTGCACCAATGCATCCACGGCCTCCCTGATTTGTTGCTCTACCAACCCACCCATACCTAAAACTCGACTACGGATATCTTCTAATTCCGCGTTATACTGCTGTGAAATATGATGTCCAATACGATTATCCATGATGCTTGCCCTTTGCGAATTTATCCATAACGACCAGTAATATAATCCTCTGTTTGTTGCTGGCTCGGGTTAGTAAATATACCGTTGGTATTGTCATACTCAATCATCTTACCCATATACAGAAACGCAGTATAATCAGATACACGAGCCGCCTGCTGCATATTATGTGTAACGATTACAATAGTATATTGGTCCTTTAATTCATAAATTAGTTCTTCAATTTTCAATGTTGAAATTGGATCAAGTGCTGACGCAGGCTCATCCAGCAGCAGTACTTCAGGTTCTATCGCAATGGCGCGCGCAATGACCAATCGCTGCTGCTGACCACCTGACAGTCCTAGCGCACTATCACTCAGCCGATCTTTTACCTCATTCCAGATAGCCGCGCCACGCAGACTTTTTTCAACCACTTCATCAAGCACACGGCGATCATTAACACCCTGAATTCGTAACCCATAGGCCACGTTTTCATAGATGGATTTGGGAAATGGATTGGGTTTCTGAAACACCATACCAACGCGGCGCCGAAGATCGGCGACATCCACTTTCTTGTCATAAATATCTTCATCATCAATCAGAATTTGACCTTCAACCATGACATTGTCTACGAGGTCGTTCATGCGATTCATACACCGTAACAATGTTGACTTACCACAACCACTCGGGCCGATAAACGCGGTAACCCGTTTTTTCGGTATCACCATATTGATGTCATACAATGCCTGCTTGGCATCATAATAGAGACATAAATCCTTTACCTCGATACATTTGGTCTCGTCGACCATTGAATTCTGGCTTTCAGCCCGCCCCAATTGACTCATATCAACAACTGTTTTTGCTGTGTTTTCCTGCATGTTCTGTCTCTTGATATTCTTAATTTATTCCCTCAGCGATTACATTTCACCGGAATTAATTGGTACCGCAGAATCGTTTTCCCTGAATCTAATTTTCCAGCGCCCGATATTTCTCTCGCAAGTGATTGCGGATGCCTATTGCAGCAAGGTTCAAAACAACGATAACCAGAACCAAAAGCAGCGCTGTCGCGTAGACCAGTGGTCTGGCAGCCTCGACGTTAGGGCTTTGAAAACCCACGTCAAAAATATGAAATCCCAGATGCATAAATTTACGATCCAGATGCATAAAGGGGAAATTGCCATCCAATGGCAGTGATGGCGCAAGCTTCACAACGCCTACCAGCATCAATGGAGCAACCTCACCTGCGGCCCTCGCTACTGCAAGTATAAGCCCTGTCATCATGGCTGGACTCGCCATAGGTAATATCGTACGCCACAGTGTCTCTGCCTTTGTCGCACCCAGCGCCAGACTACCCTCCCGAATAGACTTGGGTATTCGGGACAGACCCTCCTCTGTTGCAACAATTACAACAGGGACAGTCAGAATCGATAGTGTTAATGAGGCCCAGAGAATGCCCGGTGTTCCAAATGTCGGTGCCGGCAACGCCTCCGGATAAAACAACTGATCGATATTACCACCCAGAAAATATACAAAAAACCCAAGTCCAAAGACACCATAAACAATAGAAGGCACGCCCGCAAGATTGTTAACCGCGATCCGGATCAAACGGGTTAATGGCCCTTGCCTGGCATATTCACGCAAATAGACCGCTGCGACGACACCAAATGGCGTTACCATGATTGACATGATAATAACCATCATGACGGTTCCAAATATGGCTGGAAATATGCCACCCTCGGTATTTGCCTCACGAGGCTCCTCACTGACAAACTCCCACAGCTTCGAAAAGTACAATTTTATCTTTTCAGAAGCAGACATTTTGTTAGGCTGATAAACCAGCACCGCCTTGGCCAGCGGAATTTCGACCGACCTCCCATCAGCCGTTTGCATGACAACGCTATCCCTGTTTATCTGCTGATAAAGCGTTGTTTGCTTCTTTTCCAGATTTTTGTATTCATTTTGCAACGACAGTCGTTGGCTTTCAATCTCTGCAATCAGTACCGGGGTCAGGTTATCCTTCAGTTCAAGCGCACGCTCTTTCAATCTGAGTCGTTCCAGCTGATAGTTGATCGAACCTATCTCTCCATGCTGAATATCCTGTATTTTTTCATTGATTATTAACGCTCTTTCAACCCTATTTGATAATTCAGCAAATGCGGCGTCCCCTTCTGCAACGACCTTTCCCTGCTGTTTTACTGCGATGAGATAACCATAAAAATTACCCCATTCGCGGCGTTCCATAGCAATCAGTTCTTTAGGTGTATCGCGCTTCTGTATCTTGTCCTGTAATAACCAGCGAAAATCCTGGCCAGCGATCTCACGATTACCGACCTTGACCAGATATCGGGTCGTCTGTTTTTTTGAGACATCAACATCAAACCCGGCATCTACCAACGTCTGAGTTGAGACGCTTTCTGTCTCGTGGACTTCACCCACCAGTTTAACAACTGAACCACCTCGACTGGTGTAATCATAAGAAACCAGTTCAGAAGGCCAGAAGTGATGCAGTCCACGCACCGCAATCAAAAATAGCAAGCCAAAAACCATCACCATGCTAATACTAACGGCCGACGCGCTGAGCCATATCCAGGGTTTACCGCTTTGAATCCATTTCCTGATCATAAGCTACTGTACTTTTTACGTAGACGCTGACGGACAATCTCAGCGACAGTATTAAATAAAAAAGTAAACATGAATAACACCAGGGCGGCAAGAAACAAGACCCGGTAGTGTGTACTCGCTACCTCGGATTCTGGCATTTCGACGGCGATATTTGCCGACAGGGTACGCATTCCCTGAAAAATACTCAGGTCCATTAATGGTGTATTACCTGTGGCCATCAATACGATCATGGTTTCACCTACTGCCCTGCCGGTACCGATCATCACTGCGGAAAATATTCCAGGACTCGCGGTAAGTAGCACGACTTTCACCAGCGTCTGCCACGGTGTCGCACCTAATGCAAGCGAACCAAAGCTTAAATGCTTGGGTACGCTGAATATCGCGTCTTCAGCGATTGAAAATATGGTCGGAATCACCGCAAACCCCATTGCGATGCCTACTACTATGGCGTTACGCTGGTCAAAACCGACGCCAAGCGTGTTACTCAACCAGGAACGCATATCGCCGTCGAAAAATAATTTTTCCAACGGTTGGCTAGACGCAATAGACAGATAACCCAGCAACAATACGACAGGAATCAATAATGCCGCATCCCATCCATCCGGTATTAAATGACGAATTCGACCGGGTAACTGCTGCCAGGCAAAAGCAAACAGGAGAATTCCAGTTGGCATCACTAACAACAGGCTAAATACGCCCGGTAGATTTACCTCTATGAACGGTGCCAACCATAACCCCGCCAGAAACCCGAGTATAACCGTCGGCAATGCTTCCATAACCTCGATACTGGGTTTTACAAAACCCCTTGAACGAGGTGCCATAAAATAGGCCGTATAGATCGCACCCAAGAGCGCCAACGGTATTGCAATCAGCATCGCATAAAATGCTGCCTTAAGGGTACCAAAAACCAGCGGCGTTAAACTCAGTTTCGGTTCGAAATCATCACTTGAAGAAGAAGATTGCCATATATAGTCTGGCTCCCGATAGCTTTCATACCAGACTTTTTCCCAAAGCGCAGACCATGAAACTTCTGGATGTTCATTCTCTATAGACCAGAAATGTAATTGCCCCTCACCGTCCTCAATCATCATCGCATTTGCGCGAGGAGCAATTGCTATATGGGACAGTCCCACCGAAGATACCTGCTCATTTAACAACAAACGTTCAGCCGTTGTATTATAGATTCCGAACTGCCCACCGCTGTCAATTGCGACAAAACCCTTGCGGGAATATTCTGGCGCAATACCCTGAACAGCAACATTACC
Source organism: Gammaproteobacteria bacterium (assembly GCA_046754065.1). Classification (GTDB taxonomy): domain Bacteria; phylum Pseudomonadota; class Gammaproteobacteria; order SZUA-140; family SZUA-140; genus JBHHVB01. The sequence goes on along the minus strand of JBHHVB010000001.1, from coordinate 5,420 downwards.
TAGCTTGAACTGCCTAATTCGCGTAAGTTCGGGCTGGTTGTGTTGATTGCGCACGGAAAACCACTGGCTGATTCGACCACGGGAATCCCCGACTAATAATGAAATATCGCCGGTAAGAAAGCGCAAACTGGTCAACTGGCTACCGGCCTCGACTATATTTATTTGCTGTACCAGCTCCGGTGATTCCTTGTCACTGATGTCATAATGACTCAGCCGCCCATTCTTATCACTCAGATACAGGTTTCGCTGTTCTTTATCCACAAGCAGGTAACGGGCATCAACAGATTGTTCGATAAGAATCTGGCTTTTTTCCAGAGATGCTTCATCATCGAATAGTGATTCTTCTTTGGCAAAATAGGTCAATATCAGCCTGTTATCGCCAGTGATTGCTGCAAAACTGACGCCCTCATCGTTGTCCTGAATGGCGATTTTGTTAATAGCGTTTCCCCGAAAGTCAATCTCAAGCGGATCTTCTCCAAGCGGAAATTTGACTTTGGGTGTAATGGTCCGCACATCATTCGGGTAACTGACCTGATAAATATGGCGGGCCATGATGGCGGTACCATTTGTCAGACCATAAGCAACGACACCAGTGCTGGGATTGGCAGCGGAAAAGCTGCTTAGCTCAGTGCCTTCGGGTAACTCGATAGAATAATTGGAAATTTCCTTACCTGTTTTCGTATCGAAAAATGCAACAGTCCCGTTAACTGTAAACCGCACTGCGATTTCCGCCTGCTCTTCCATCGCCAGGTACACGGTTTTTTCTGAAGTATTGCCATACGCCTCATAGCTGGCCACTTTTTCAGCTTTAGCCGATATAAACAGCGGATAAACAACATAAAGCAGGTAAAAGAAAATCAGCACGATCGCTATGATCACACTAATACCACCAAATGCCACGCCATAGCGAGCAAGACCGTCCTTTATATAGCGCCAACGTCTCCTGCGTAACTTTTTTTCTTCCTTTATCCCCGGTATCGAAATGGTTTTATCGCCGCTCCCCCTCATCCAGCCAGTTTAAACGGCATTTGTTACAGAAATATGACAAAATTGAAATAAAAAAGGCAGGATCCCCGAATGTGGAATCCTGCCCTTTGGTGACGTGAGTGATGGGTTTAGAACTTGTGCTCTAGACCTACTCCCGAGGCAGATTTTTTAGCATTTACATCATCTTCAACCTGTGCAAAATACACAAACGCCTTGGTTTTCTTGCCTAGTTTTTTATCAACACCCAGTGCGACTTGTTGCCCACCCTTGGCTTTTTCATCAGAGGATGCCACTTGCGCCTTTAATGTGAGGCTATCAACCTTATAGGATCCACTCACAATAAAACCGTTTTCAGCGCTACCACCAGAAGAAGCTTCAGACTGGTTCAGGATCGCGCCTACCGTCAAGGCATCCAATTTATATTGGCCTGCAAGCCTCACCACATCCATTCCGTCAACTTTACTGTCAACTGCTGCGGCCACATACAGGTTGTCCCTGTTATACTTCAACGAGACAGACGTACCATCGTCTTTTGCAGGATCATCTTCAAACTGGGTAGCAGCCTCCACCTGAAGATTGTTAAACTCAGGAGAACGGTAGATGAAGATATTGCTTATACGCTCTTCCCCATTAACAATATTTTTAATATCCCCGACTTGCAGGTCATTGAACAGATCAATCTTGCCCTGAGCGGATTTTAATGGCGTATCATGCCTACCCGCCAAAAATGTGCCGACGCTTGTACCCAAGCCTACGTACGCATTACGTTGCTTGAATATTCCACTTCCACCCTTGTCTGCGGCAGATTCATCCGGAGCAATTTCATACTCAAGCTTGTAAACAACGGACATAGCGTCATCCAGGTCGGTTTTACCCTTGATACCCAGGCGAGAAGCGTTGTTGACCATTCTCACTTCATCAGTAGCACCATTGTCGTGACTAATAATAGCCGTATTAATTTTTCCGTAAATCGTGCCATCAATTGGACCCTCCGCCATGGCAGTTGATGCCATTGGGACGGTTAAACCGGCAAAGATGATACAAGACGACAGTTTTTTCATTAATCTTCCCTCTCTCTCAAATTTAAAGTAGACTGATTTTTAATCGAATTTATATTCTAGCTAAGCGTGTGAATGAATATTAGGCAAGAATTATGACAAAATCATGAAAGTCCTAATTAAAATTTCTTTCCGCTTTTAATTGCTATAAAAAAGCCCCGCCTAATTCCTGGGCGGGGCTAGGGCATAGAAATTATGTGATTAGAATTTACCTAACATTTTCTCTACGACCCTGGTAGGCAATGGAATATAGCCATCCTTGATAACGACCTGCTGACCAATTCGCGAAAGCACCATTCTCATGAATTCACGCTCCAATGGCGACAGGTCCTTGTTCGGATGCTTATTCACATATATGTACAAGAAGCGTGATAAAGGATACTTGCCAGTAACTGCGTTGTCAGGCGTCGCTTCAACATAGTCTCCACCATGTTTTTTAGTTAATGCAACGGCTTTTACACCGGATGTCTTGTAGCCAATACCTGAATAGCCAATACCATTGATCGAACTGGAAACCGACTGAACAACTGATGCAGAACCAGGCTGCTCGTTAACATAATTGCTATAGTCACCCTTGCAAAGTGCTTTTTTCTTAAAGTAACCATAGGTGCCCGATACGGAGTTACGTCCATACAACTGGATGTCTCGACCGGCCCAGGCGCCTTTAAGGCCCAGATCGCCCCAATTGGTAATGTTTTTATCATTACCACATTTCAATGTCGATGAGAAAACAGCGTCGACTTCCTGAATACTCATCCCTTTAATCGGGTTATCTTTGTGCACATAAACTGCGAGCGCATCGATTGCGACCGGAATAGCGGTAGGCTTATAACCGTATTTTTTCTCAAATGCTGCGATTTCCTTGTTCTTCATCTTGCGGCTCATCGGACCAAGATTTGAGGTTCCCTCGGTCAAGGCTGGTGGTGCAGTAGAAGAACCTGCGGCCTGAATCTGAATATTCACATTAGGATAAAGTCTCTTGAATTCTTCTGCCCACAATGTCATCAGGTTAGCCAGCGTATCGGATCCCACGCTGGAGAGATTACCTGATACACCACTAACGCGTTGGTAATCCGGCAAATCTGCATCGAGCTTTGATTCAGCGATCGCATTGTTCATGCCTGCCACAAGCAATACCCCGGCAGACATACCAATAATCTTGTTTAGTTTCATTGTCTTAATATTCTCCGTACAATTAAAAGATGATTACAGAATAATGGGATAGCGTGACAAGGATATGAAAACTGTATGACAGTTTTATGACAAAGGGTTATTCGTTGGGCAAGTTATCAGAAACGATTCGTTCAGGCTGGAAATGACAGGAAAAGGTGGCCCCCCGCCCATAGGTGCTATTGATTTCCAATCTTCCATCATGTCGAATCAATACATGCTTTACAATGGCTAATCCCAATCCGGTTCCACCACTTTCTCTCGATCGCCCGGGATCCACCCGGTAAAAACGCTCAGTCAGGCGAGGAATATGTTGAGGGGGTATGCCTGGCCCATTGTCTTTTACCTCGAAATGCGCCCCAAGGTCGTCACGGTACCAGCGCAGTCTGATTTCACCCCCTGCCGGGGTGTAACGGACAGCGTTAAACACCAGATTGGCAAATGCGCTGTATAGCTCCTTTGCATTACCTTTGATGGATAGATTATTATCCGCATCAAGCTTAATGTCATGCTGTTTCTCACCGGCTAATGCTATGGCATCCTTTTTAATATTATCCAGAATACTGGTGATTGCTATGTTTTCAACAAATTGAGCCTGATCTTCCTCATCCAGTCGGGACAAGAGCAATAAATCAGCAACTATGTGATCCATTCGAGTGACTTGCTGCTCCATATTGGCAATAGATTGTTCCCAGTGTCCCATAGCCTCATCATCACCCATGGTTTCCAGATAGCCTTTGACTACCGTCAGAGGCGTACGCAACTCATGTGAAACATTGGCAATAAAATCCCGGCGCATCTGCTCCAGTCGATGAAGCCGCGTAATATCCCTGACAACCATGAGCTGCTGGTCCCGTGAGTAGGGAATTATACGAATCAGCATCTGGACCTGGGCATTAACCGGTGACGCGATTTCCAGCGGTTCGCTAAAATCATTTTTGGATAAATAACGGGAAAACCGGGGATCGCGAAGAAGATTGTCAATACGCAAGCCAATATCAGCCTTGGATTTCAGGCCAAGCAGTCTTTTTGCGGCCTTGTTGTACCATTCTATTTTCCACTGATCAGTTAACACAACGGTGCCATCTGGCAACGCCGATGTAGATTCCTTAAAGCGTGACAGCGTATTGGTCAACCACTTTTTGCGCTGACGATTCCGCTTCTGTAATCGGTGAATATGGTAATAAACCTCCCCCCATACACCGCCGGGGATTTCCAGTTTATGAAGCGTTCCCTGGTGAAAAGCCTTATCCAGTTGATAAAGCCTGTAAAGATGAATTGAGCAATAGCCTAGCGCGATGATCAGAAGGGGTACGAACACATTGCCTATGAGTGCCCCAACCATTGTCGCCAAAAGTAGCGCGACAAAAACCCTCCACAACTCTTTTTTCCAACTGCCGGGCATGATTATTCCTGAATGGAAAATCGATAACCTACATTACGCACCGTTTGAATACATTTATCATAACCAAACACCGTCAGAATCTTTCGCAAACGGCGAATATGCACGTCTACGGTTCTTTCTTCGATATATACGTTGCCGCCCCAAACCCCATCAAGAATCTGATTACGGCTGAAGACACGCTCTGGATGCGTTACAAAAAAATACAATAAACGATACTCCGTTGGCCCAATCTCGATATTTTTCTCGTTAACGTACACGCGATGACTGGCTGTGTCAAAACGTATACCGCTAAGCTCGATCATATCATTTTCTGTATCCGGGGCACTTCTTCTCAGTACCGCATTGATTCTTGCAATCAATTCACGGGGGGAAAATGGTTTGGTCACATAGTCGTCAGCTCCTGTTTCCAATCCCTTGATCCTGTCACCCTCTTCATCCCGGGCGGTCAACATGATAATAGGCAATTTCCGGGTGGATTCTTCCCGACGCAGCATCCTCGCATAGTCAACGCCGCTGACCCCTGGCATCATCCAGTCAAGCAATATAAGATCGGGCTGTTTGTCGGCAATCTGGATTCTCGCTTCCGCAACGTCCCTGGCTTGCAGGCATCCGAACCCGGCCCTTTGTAACGAGAAGCAAATCATATCCCGAATGGCATCTTCATCATCTACGATTAGAATATTCTTTATCATTTAACATTCATTCACATTTTTTCTATTCCAAAATTAGAACGGTCCAATGTTACAGAATTATGACAAGCACGGCGATTGCGTTCACGAAACTATACAATTCCCCCTATT